>DATHRM010000360.1:0-2077 GCA_035465295.1 Woeseiaceae bacterium
ACCCCCGGCGTGGCTACTGGTTGCTCGGGCACGTGTACTGGGCTTTTTCGCGGACGCCGCCCGACGGACAGCGCTGCGTGATGGTCTTGCGGCGCGTGTAAAAAGGCACGCTGTCAGGACCGTACGCGTACAGGTCGCCGAACAGCGAGCGTTTCCAGCCGCCGAAGCTGTGGTACGCCACCGGCACCGGGAGCGGTACGTTGATGCCGACCATGCCGACCTTGATCCTGTCCGAAAAATACCGTGCAGCCTCGCCATCGCGCGTAAAGATGCAGGTGCCGTTGCCGTACTCGTGCCCGTCGATGAGCTGCATGGCTTCTTCTTCCGACTCGGCGCGCACCACGCAGAGTACCGGCCCGAATATTTCCTCGTTGTAGATCCGCATGTCGCGCGTTACGCGGTCGAAGAGGCAGGGCCCCAGGAAGAAGCCGTCTTCGTGCCCGTCGACGACGAGTTCACGGCCGTCGATGACGAGATCAGCGCCTTCCTCGACGCCGAGGTCGACGTATGCGCGCACCTTTTCATGGTGAGCGCGGGTCACGAGCGGGCCCATGTCATTGCCTGTATCCGTGCCGTTCCCGACCTTGAGCTCGGCGACACGCTCGCGGAACTTGCCGACGACGGTGTCCGCCGTGTCGTCTCCGACGCACACCGCGACCGAGATCGCCATGCAGCGCTCGCCGCAGGAGCCGTAGGCCGCGCCCATCAGCGCACTGACCGCGTTGTCGATGTCCGCATCGGGCATCACGACGGCGTGGTTCTTCGCGCCGCCCAGCGCCTGGACGCGTTTGCCATTGGCCGTGCCGGTGGAATAGATGTACTCGGCGACCGCGGTCGAGCCGACGAAACTGACGGCCTGTACCCGTTCGTCGGTCAGCAGCGTATCGACGGCCTCCTTGTCGCCGTTGACGAGGTTGAACACGCCGTCCGGCAGCCCGGCTTCGGCAAACAGCCTGGCGCAAAGCAAAGGCGCCGTCGGGTCCTTTTCGGAAGGTTTCAGCACGAAGGTGTTGCCGCAGGCGATCGCCATCGGGTACATCCACATCGGCACCATGGCCGGGAAATTGAACGGCGTAATGCCGGCGACCACGCCGAGCGGCTGGTGTTCGGCCCAGCTGTCGATGCCGGGCCCGACGTTCTTCGAGTGTTCGCCTTTCAGCAGTTCCGGGATGCCGCAGGCGTATTCGACGACCTCCACGCCGCGAAGGAATTCGCCCATCGCGTCGTCGAGCACCTTGCCGTGTTCGTCGGTGATCGTAGCCACGATCTCGTCGGCATGTTCTTCCAGGAGCTGCTTGAAGCGGAACATGATGCGTGCGCGCTTGATCGGCGCCGTGGCGCGCCACGCCGGAAAGGCCGCCTCTGCCGCGGCAATGGCCTGTTCCACGGTTTGCCGGGACGCCATGGCGACGTGCCGCGTGACTTCACCCGTGGCGGGATTCGTTACCGGTTCCGGCCTGTTGGTATCCGCAACGTCCTGGCCGTTGATGAAATGACCGACAGTGCTTGCGGCGTCGATGTTCTGTGCAGGGCGGGCGCTCATAATTCTTCCTCCCGGGGCGGTCTAGTCGATGCTGTCGAGGACGCGGCGCACGCCGTCGAACGCCTCGTTCCAGTCATCGAGCTTCGAATTCAGGAATGGCGAAAACTGGAGGATGTCCATGCCGTTGCGCACCATGACCTTCTCCTCCCAGAAGCACCGTTTGTGGGTCTCCAGCCCGCGCGCGCCGGGCGCGCCGTCGCGAGGCGCCATTTCGATAGCGCCCATGAGGCCGAAGTTACGCACATCGATGACCTTGTCGTGGTCGGCGAACGAATGCAGCAGTTCCTCGAAGGGTTTCTCGAGCGCCTTCGACTGCTCGAAAATGCCTTCTTCCTGGTAAACGTCCATTGCGGCAAGCCCGGCGGCGGCGGCGACCGGGTGTCCCGAGTACGTGTAACCGTGAAACAGCTCGATCATGAAGTCGGGTCCCTGCATGAACGCGTCGTAAATATGGTCGCGAACCAGCACGCTACCCATCGGGATCACGCCGTTCGTCAGGCCCTTCGCCGTCGTGATGATATCCGGCATGACGTC
>DATHRM010000361.1:0-5298 GCA_035465295.1 Woeseiaceae bacterium
AAGCCCTCGATCTCCGTCGGGCCGAGGACCGGGTGCACGTCTTCGAGGTTGGTCGTGTAAAGCCCGCAGTAACCCCGAACCCGGCCGCTGGAGCGAAGCCCGGGCAGACGATGGTGAAGTACATGCAGGTTCACGGCTTCGAAATGCGCGTCGGTTTCCGTCCGGAAGTCGTCCGGATCGGTGACAGCCTCGCGCTCGTCTTCCTCGCGCACCGAACCGATGACGAGCTGCCGGCCGTTATTCTGGGTACGGAAGTAGATGCCGCCCGCCAGGTCCGCCGTGACCGGGATATGGCCTTCCAGGTCCTCGGGCCGATCGCGATACATGACCTGGATGCGCGTCGGCACCAGTGTCCACGGCAACGCCAGGCCGGCCGCTCGCGACACGCGGTCGCACCATGGGCCGGCGGCATTGATCAGCAGCGGGGTCGCAAGCTCGTCACCGCTGTCCAGTGACACGCGTTCGACACGTCCGCCGCTGACGCCCACGCCGACAACCCGTCGCCTGAATCGAACGTCGACGCCGGCATGCCTGCAGGCTTCGACGAGATCGCGCGCGGCGGCCGTCGGATCGACATGCCCGCCTTCGGTTTCGAACAGATTGCGGCTGCCGCCGACGCAATCATGCGCCTCGCCCGTCGCGAGATCGGGAGCCAGCGTACAGGGGCTCAAAGCCGGAAACCGCTCGGCAATATCGTCATCGTCGAGCACCTCGCTGGCTACACCGAAACGTTGCATGCGTCCGTGTTCCAGGTCGGCCCACTCACGATCGCTGCCCGGCATCCACAGCACCCCGTCCTGCTGGAATTTCGCGGCAGGATCCGCGAGCCCGGTGAATGCGGCCCAGTGCCGGTATGCCTGTATGCCGTCGCGGGCCAGCAGCAACATCTCGTCATTGGAATAGCGCACGCGGCATATCGCGGACGAGGCCCCCGTGGAACCCTCTCCAACCGCCGCGCCTTTTTCGATGACGGCGATGCGGAGCGCCGATCGCCGCGCCAGCTGCCAGGCGATCGACAGGCCGATGATGCCGGCGCCGGCAATGACGACGTCGTATCGTTTCATGCGCTTTCGAAACCGTAGATCTTCTTCAACGCCTTCGACTGGAACAACAGGGCCGAGCAAAAAGTCACCGCCGCGACGATACCGAGGATGACGAGCATGCGCCCGTAGGGCTCCCCCTGCAGGGCGCGCAGGTGCGCAAGCTCGTACATCGTTCGCAGCCACTCGAGCGTGCCAAGCACGAGAACGACCTGCATCAGCCGCGCCACCCACGGCCGGCGAACGAACAGCAGCGCGATGAGCAGCAGTGCCGCAAATACGCCGAACCAGTTGCCGAAGCGCAGGAAATGCGCGCCGAGCACGAGGATGCTCAGGACGACAGGGACGTACAGCAGCACTTTCTTCATGCCGCGATGACCCGGTTGCGGCCCTCCCGCTTGGCGCGGTACAGGCGCGTATCGGCTTCATCGAGGATGGTTCTCGAGTGTGCGTCGTCCCTGATTTCGGCAAGCCCGAAACTGATGGTAACGGCGAACTCCGGTGCAATATCCGACCAGTCGGCGGTTCCCACCGCCTGCCGCAGCTCGCTGCAAACCTGCATGGCACGATCGACCCCGGTATCGGGGAAATACAGCATGAATTCTTCGCCGCCGTAACGCGCGACGAAATCGGTCTTGCGGCAGCCCTCTCTCAGGATGCTTGCAACTCGCTCGAGTACCTGGTCGCCGATCGCATGCGAGTAGCCGTCGTTGATCCGCTTGAAATGGTCGACATCCGCGAGCGCGAGCGCGCCGGTGTGCTTCCTGCGCTGTGCAAGGTCGACCTGTTGCTGCAGGTAGGTGTCCGCGTGACGCCTGTTGGGAAGCCCGGTCAGTTTGTCGTGCGTGGCCTGGCGTTCGAATTCCTCCGCCTGCACCCGGAGGTCCTCCGTGCGCTCGTCGACGATTTTTTCGAGGCGGGCGCGCATCAGCGCGTACTTCATGATGACCAGCATGCCTGCCGCCAGCACCGCCAGCAGCAGCACGAAATACGGCAGCGGCCCGTTGATGAACGCGAAAGCGAGGACGATACCTGCGGCGCCGGAAATATACTCGACAACGGCAGTGAAGCGATTGAAGACGAGGCGCGGATTCATGTCCCGGAGATAGAGCATGAGCATCATGCCGAGGTCGTTGATAGCCTGCATGCTGACAACGAGCGCGAGCAGGAGCAGGCCGGTAACCGGTCCGAACGTCGTAACCGGAATTGCGCCGCCGAGATATTCGTACAACAGCCCGCTGCCGAGTATGACGAATGTCATCAGTCCGGCGTTGTGCAGCGAAGCCGTGACGACCAGCCGCAGCGACACGCCGAGACGCAGCCTCTGCCATGGATAGATCAGTGACGCGAGTGCGTTGACCCATGCGGCGTCGACGGGGCCCAGCACGAGGATACTCATGACCTGGGCAACGCGATCGAAGGACACGTGGCCGAACACCGGGTGCGGAAACCCGGTCGCGATGGCGAACAGGCCGAAAACCAGGAAGAACCCGGCGGTGCCCAGGCCGTATCCGCCCGCCAGCAGCCCGGTATCCGCGGACGCCAGCGCCACGGCGGCGATCGCCGAGATCAGCAGCAGGATGGAGTACACGAGATCGGGCCGCCACAGGCGGTCGACTTCCGGTCGGGTTGTGCGGGCCGAATCACTCATGAAGCGCTGATTATGCCCCATATGGGCTTGCCGGACCGTGACGCTCGTAGCTCATTTGGGCGCACCCGTTCCTGTCAGAGGCACTATTTGTTTCGAAAATTGTCCTAAGCTTCAACAAACGCACAGAACAATCGGGGGCTAATCAGTCATGGTGTCATTCAGGATCAATTCCGAGGACGTTTCCTTCGACGGCGACCCGGGTACGCCGCTCCTCTGGGTCATTCGCGACCACCTGCAACTGCGGGGAACCAAGTTCGGCTGCGGCATCGGCCAGTGCGGCGCGTGCACCGTCCATATCGATGGCGCTGCGCAACGATCCTGCGTTGTGCCCGTTGCCACGATCGACGGCCGCAACGTCACGACCATCGAGGGCCTGGCGCCGTCGGAGCATGCATTGCACCCGGTGCAGCAGGCGTGGCTCGAGCACGACGTGCCGCAATGCGGATACTGCCAGGCCGGCCAGATCATGGCGGCGGTCGACTTCCTGGAACGTCACCCGGACCCGAGCGACGCCGATATCGACAACAACATCACGAACCTCTGCCGCTGTGGCACCTATGTGCGTATTCGCAAGGCCATTCACCGTGCGGCCGAACTCACGGCGGGAGAAAAATCATGAGCGCCGTACCGCGGAACTGCTACCTCACCCGCCGGCAAGTGCTGATCGCCGGCGTCGGCGCCGCCGGCAGCCTGGTCGTCGGCCTGCCCGCATTCGCCTACGAAGAGGAAGGCGAGCGCATGCTCGGCTTCTTCATCCAGATCAACCCCGATGGCAGCGTCGTGATCGGCTGCAAGGACCCGGAAATCGGCCAGGGATTGCGGACGACCGTGCCCATGATGGTTGCCGAGGAACTGGACGTCGACTGGAACAGGGTACACATCGAACAGATGCCGCTCGGCATCGTCAAGACGGCCGATGGCTTCCGCTGGAAATACGGCGGCGGCCAGGGCGTCGGCGGCAGCACCGGGTTGACCAGCAACTGGGCGTTGATGCGCCAGGTGGGCGCCGATGCGCGCCGGCAACTGATTCGCGCGGCGGCCCGGCGGCTCGCTATCGACGAGTCGCAATGCGAAACGCGGCCTGGCTTCGTCGTGTGCGCATCGCGGGACGTCGAAATCCCTTATAGCGAACTCATCGTCGAAGCAGCGGCACTGCCGATGCCGGACGACCCGGCGCCGCTCAAGGCAATGGACGACTATCGCATCATCGGCACGCGCCGCAAGACGATTGATGCGCGCGACATCGTGACGGGAAAGGCGATGTACGGCATCGATACCGTGCAGCCGGACATGCGCTATGCCGTGATTGCTCGCGCACCCGTCCTCAACGCACGCGTGAAGACATTCGACGACACGAAGGCCCGCGAGATCGAGGGCGTGCTGGACGTGTTCACCATCGAAGGGCCGGAGCCCGGCGAGCCCTACGTCATTCTCGCAAGCGGCGTGGCCGTCGTGGCTACGTCGACGTGGGCGGCAATGCAGGGTCGCGCCGCGCTCGACATCGAGTGGCAAGAAAGCCCGAACGCCTCGGACAGCAGCGATCGCTTCTGGCGGGAGAATGAAGAGATGCTGAAGGGCGAGGGACAGGTCGTGCTGGACGAGGGCGACTTCGATGCCGCAATGGCTGCTGCGTCGAAAACGATTACGCGCCAGTACCGCGTGCCCTTCGTTTCACACGCGCCGCTCGAACCGCAGAACTGTTATGCGCACGTAAAACCCGACGAGTGCCACATCATCGCACCCACACAGATGCCGTCAGGGGCCTCGAGGTCTGCCCACGCGGTCACCGGGATACCGCGCGAGAACATCCGGGTCGAGATGACGCGCGTCGGCGGCGGATTCGGCCGGCGGCTGACGAACGACTACGTGGCGGAAGCCGCCATGATTTCGAAGAAGACGGGCTGGCCGATCAAGCTGCAGTGGTCGCGCGAAGACGACATCAGGAATGATTTCTATCGGCCGGGCGGGCTGCACGAGATGCACGCGGGTATCGACGCGGACGGCACCGTCGTTGCCTGGGCACAGCGCCTCGCGAGCGGAAGCAAGTACTACCGGCGGCCGGACATGCCCATCGAGAACCTCTACCAGGCCGAGCTGTATCTCGACGACTTCCCGCGACGCATCGTCGACAACATCCGCATGGAGTACTTCCACAACGCGATCGGGCTGCCGCGCGGGTCCTGGCGCGCACCGGCCCACACGGCGAATGCGTTCGTGATCCAGAGCTTCATCGACGAGATCGCACACGAGACGGGCCAGGACCCGCTGCAGTTACGGCTGGATCTCCTCGGCGAACCGCGCGAACTCGAATACTCGGGCCACGGCGGCCCTACGTTCAACCCGGGCCGGCTGGCGCGCCTGCTCCGCTTCGTCGCCGAACGCATCGGCTACGGCAAGCGATTGCCGAAAGGGAGAGGCATCGGGCTCGCCACGCACTTCACGTTCGGCGGCTACGCGGCGCATGCGATGGAGGTCACCGTCGCCGATGGCAAGCTCTCGATCGAGCGTATCGTTGCCGCCATCGACTGCGGTTATGCCGTGCACCCCAACGGCGTCGATGCGCAGCTCCAGGGCGGCACCATCGACGGCCTGAGCACGGCGCTCGGG
>DATHRM010000362.1:0-1561 GCA_035465295.1 Woeseiaceae bacterium
GGCGTCATCTGCGCCGCGGTCGAAGTCGCCGGCGGCCGCGAGCGCGATGCATTTGCCGCTATCGACGAAAAAATCCGTGCGAATACGGTGGAGATGCTGAAGCGCGCGGACCGAGATGGAATCCCGCCGCGCGAAGCGGCCGTGAGGATGGCCCGCGAGCGCGTAGACGCGGCGATGCACTATACTCGTTTCGACTGACGAGGCTTTTTATGCGCCGCGACTCTCAACGGCAAAAAATCGAGTCGTTGCTGGCGCCCGCGGATATTCGCATCGGCGGTGACCGGGCCTGGGACCTGCAGGTCCACGACGACCGGCTGTACGCGCGCTTGCTCGCGGAGGGGACGCTGGGCGTCGGGGAATCCTACATGGACGGCTGGTGGGACTGTCCGGCAATCGACCAGCTCGTCTTCCGGGCGGTCGGGGGCGGCCTCGACCATCAGTTCAAATCCTGGCGCCTGTTTCTCGACGTCATCGAAGCCAAAGTGCGTAACCTGCAGAAGCCGAAGCGTGCCTACGAAATCGGCAAGCGGCACTACGATATCGGCAACGACCTGTTCCGCGCCATGCTCGACCGGCGCATGAATTACTCCTGCGGGTACTGGGCGCGGGCCGACGATCTCGACGAGGCGCAGGAGCACAAGCTCGAGCTGATTGCCAACAAGCTCAAGCTCGAACAGGATATGCGCGTGCTCGACATCGGTTGCGGATGGGGCGGCGCGGCAAGGTTCTTTGCCGAGCGTTACGGCGTGGAGGTCGTCGGCATCACCGTGTCCGAAAAACAGGTCTCGATGGGCCGGAAAATGTGTGCCGGCCTGCCCGTGGAGCTGCGCCTGCAGGACTACCGCGACCTCGACGGGACGTTCGACCGGATCTACTCGATCGGCATGTTCGAGCACGTCGGGCCGAAGAACTACCGGGCGTACATGCAGGTCGTAAGGCAATGTCTCGACAAGGGCGGGCTGTTCCTCCTGCACACCATCGGCAACAACGTTTCGTCCCTGAATACCGACCCCTGGATCAAACGCTATATCTTCCCGAACAGCTCGTTGCCGTCCGCGAGCCAGATTACGCAGGCCGCCGAAGGCGAGTTCGTCATGGAAGACTGGCACAACTTCGGGCCCGATTACGACCGGACCCTGATGGCCTGGTACACGCGATTCGAAAAGGCGTGGCCCCAATTGAGCGCGAGGTACGGGGAGCGCTTCCGTCGCGCCTGGCGGTACTACCTGCTGAGTTGCGCGGGAGCCTTCCGCGCGCGCGGCATCCAGCTCTGGCAGATCGTGTTTTCGACCGGGCCCGCCGGCGAAGCCTACCGGCCCGCCGGCATACGCTGACCGCTGCCGACTACTTGCGTTTCCAGTTGCCGCCCGCGTCCTGGTAGTAATGGCCCGGCTCGGTACGCTGGACGGCCAGTTCGTAGAAACGGGCCCGAACCTGGACGAGCGTAGCGCCGGTCTTTTTCGCGGTACGCTCGAACTCGGCCTTGCGCTTCGCGTTGACCTCGGTAACCAGTTCCCTGACCTCCGCGCTCGGCGTGCCGATCGCTTCCAGGTAACCGGTA
>DATHRM010000363.1:0-8592 GCA_035465295.1 Woeseiaceae bacterium
CGCGGAAAACCAGATCTATCGCATCGACCACTACCTCGGCAAGGAGACGGTGCAGAACCTGCTCGCGCTGCGTTTCGCCAATTCCCTGTTCGAGCCGCTGTGGCGTCGCGGCGCGATCGATCACGTGCAGATTACGGTTGCGGAAGATCTCGGTGTCGGCGGACGCGTCGAGTACTACGACAACATCGGCGCACTTCGCGACATGGTGCAGAACCACCTGCTGCAGCTCGTGTGCCTCGTTGCGATGGAGGCGCCGTCGAGCCTGCATCACGATGCCGTGCGTGACGAAAAGATCAAGGTATTGCGTGCGCTGCGCCCGATCACCGAGGACGCGGTGCGCACCAGCACCGTCCGCGGCCAGTACACGGCGGGCGCCATCAACGGCAGGACCGTACCCGGTTATGCCGAAGAACTCGGGGAAAACAAGAGCAGCACCGAGACCTTCGTCGCCCTGAAACTGGAGATCGACAACTGGCGCTGGTCGAACGTGCCGTTCTACCTGCGCACGGGGAAGCGCTTGAAGGGCAAGCACTCGGAGATCGTCGTGCAGTTCCAGGAAGTGCCGCACTCGATTTTTCCCGAGCAGAAATACAACGTGGCGCCGAATCGCCTGACGATACGGCTGCAGCCCGACGAGGGCGTAAAGCTCTCCGTCATGGCCAAGGAGCCCGGACCGGGCGGCTTCGACCTGCGCCCCGTGTCGCTCGACCTGAGTTTCGAGGAGACCTTCGGCGCGCGCTACCCCGACGCGTACGAACGGCTGCTCATGGAAGTGCTGCGGGGCAATCCTGCGCTGTTCATGCGTCGTGACGAGGTCGAGGCCGCGTGGCACTGGATCGACACCATCATCGAGAGCTGGGCGGCGGCGAAACAGAAAGTGGAAACCTACGTTGCCGGCTCCTGGGGCCCGGCGGCTTCGTCATTGCTCCTGGATCGCGACGGGCGCGAATGGCATCCGGACGTATGAGGGCTACGAGCGAGGAACCGATGGAAAATATCTTCGACAATCGCGAGGCGGCGTCGATTGCCGCCGCGGAACGCATCGGCAAAGCACTCGGGCGCCGGCTCGAGGCGCAAGGGGAGGCATCGGTCGTCGTCAGCGGCGGCTCCAGCCCGGCGGGCGTATTTGCGGAACTCGCGAGGACGGCGCTCGCCTGGCCGGACGTGCACGTGATTCTCAGCGACGAGCGCTGGGTTCCACCGAATCACGAGGACAGCAACGAAAAACTGGTGCGCGATACGCTGCTGACCGGGGAAGCGCGGGGCGCAACCTTGCTGCCATTCTACAAGGACGGCATCACGGTCGAAGAGCGCTGTGGCGAGCTTAACGACGAATTGCGGCTCGCGCCGTTCCCCTTCGCGTGTGCGCTGCTCGGCATGGGCGAGGACGGTCATTTCGCTTCGCTGTTTCCGGATGCCGTTAAACTCGAAGACGGGCTCGACGTGGATTCGCGCGAGCTCTGCATGCCGGTGCAGACGGCGGCCAGCCCGCACCCCAGGGTGAGCCTGACATTGTCGGCGTTGTCCCGCAGCGACGAAATACTGCTGCTCATATTCGGCGACGCCAAACGCGCCGTTTACGAAACCGCCAAGAAAGAGGCAAACGGCTATCCCGTGTCCCACTTGCTCAGGCAGAAGCGCGCACCCGTGCATGTCTACTGGGCCCCCTGACAACCCGAGGCACCTACCATGAATTCCACCATCCAGCGTGTTACCGAGAGAGTCCAGCAGCGCAGCAAGGCTTCGCGCAGCGGTTATCTCGCGCGTATCCGCCACGCCGCCGATGGCGGTCCATCGCGCGGCTCGATGTCGTGCAGCAACCTCGCGCACGCCATGGCGGCCGGCAGCAACATCGAGAAGAAAGCGCTGTCGGGCAACACCGTGCCGAATATCGGCATCGTCTCCGCCTATAACGAAATGCTCAGCGCGCACCAGCCGTTCGAGACGTATCCCGCGGTGATCAAGGATGCGGCGGCCAGGCAAGGCGCCGTCGCACAGTTCGCCGGCGGCGTGCCCGCGATGTGCGACGGTGTGACCCAGGGGCAGGACGGCATGGATCTGTCACTGTTCAGCCGCGACGTCATTGCGCTTTCCACGGCGGTCGCGCTGTCGCACAACATGTTCGATGCGGCGATCTGTCTCGGCATCTGCGACAAGATCGTGCCGGGCCTCCTGATCGGCGCGCTGTCTTTCGGTCACCTGCCTGTCACGTTCGCCCCGGCGGGGCCGATGGTCTCGGGCCTGTCGAACAAGGAAAAAGCGCAGGTTCGCGAGGACTACGCCTCCGGCCGTGTCGGCCGTGACGAACTGCTGGCAGCGGAGTCGGCCGCCTACCATGCGCCGGGCACCTGCACGTTCTACGGCACTGCAAACAGCAACCAGATGCTCATGGAGTTCATGGGCCTGCAACTGCCTGGCGGATCGTTCGTGAACCCCGGGACGCCGTTACGCGAGCAGCTGACGCGCGAAGCGGTAAACAACATCCTGAAAAGAACCAATCTCGGCGACGACTACATCGCCGTCGGCGAGATCGTCGATGAGAAGGCGATCGTGAATGCGATCGTCGGCCTGCTGGCAACGGGTGGTTCGACGAATCACACGATCCACCTCGTCGCCATCGCGAAGGCGGCAGGCATCGTCATCGACTGGGAAGACTTCTCCGAGCTGTCGAAAGCCGTGCCGACGCTTGCGCGCGTGTATCCGAACGGCTTGGCCGACGTAAACCATTTCCACGCCGCGGGCGGCCTCGGCTTCGTGATTCACGAGCTGCTTGACGCGGGACTGTTGCACGAGGACGTGCAGACGATACTCGGTCCCGGCCTGCGGAACTTCTGCAGGGAGCCGTTCCTGAAAAACGGCGAACTCGAATGGCGCGACGCGGCCGGCGAGAGCCTCGACACGGACATCGTGCGCCCCGCAAGCGACCCGTTCGACGCTGAAGGCGGGCTGCGCCTGGTGGCGGGCAATGTCGGCCGCGCAATCGTCAAGGTTTCGGCGGTTGCGCCGGAGCACTATTCGATCAAGGCGCCGGCGCGCGTCTTTTCGTCGCAGGCTGCGTTCACGCGGGCGTTCAACGACGGCGAACTGGAGACGGATTTCGTCGCCGTGCTCCCGGGGCAGGGCCCGCGCGCCAACGGCATGCCGGAGCTGCACAAGCTCACGCCGTACCTCGGCGTACTGCAGAACCGCGGCTACAAGGTGGCACTGCTGACCGACGGCCGTATGTCGGGCGCTTCGGGCAAGGTGCTGGCAGCCATCCAGGTAACCCCCGAGTCCCTCGCCGGCGGCGTCATCGGCAAGATACGCGATGGCGACATGGTTACGATCGACGCCAACAGCGGCGCCATGGTCGCGGAAGCCGAAGATATCGAATCGAGGCCCACGCCCGACGCCGATATTGCGAATCGCCAGGTCGGCATGGGCCGCGAGCTGTTCACCGCTTTTCGGGAACGCAGCGAGGGCGCGGAGCAGGGCGCCGGCATCTTCACGGTGGCGGACGCATGAACGCGGCCGACCTGCTCGCGGCGCAGCGCGTCGTACCCGTGGTCGTCATCGAGGAAGCGGGCGACGCGGTGCCGTTGGCGAAGACATTGCTGGCGAGTGGCCTCGATGCCATCGAGGTGACGCTCAGGACGGATGCCGGTATCGACGCGATCGAGCAAATCGCGAACGAGGTGCCCGGCATGCTGGTGGGGGCCGGCAGCGTGCGCCGCGCGGCGCAGATCGCGGCGGTGAAGTCGGCAGGCGCCCTGTTCGCGGTAAGTCCCGGTTCGAGCGACGCGCTGCTCGAAGCCGTCGCCGATGCGGAATTGCCGTTCGTGCCGGGCGCGGTCACGGCGTCCGAAATGCTGAAACTGCTGGACCTGGGTTACACGCTGCAGAAGTTCTTCCCGGCGGAGCTTTCGGGCGGCGCCGCGTTTCTCAATGCCGTGGCGGCGCCGATTCCCGAAGTCAGCTTCATGCCGACCGGCGGCATCGGGCCGGACAACGCGAATGACTACCTGTCGCTCGCGAACGTCGCCTGCATCGGCGGGTCCTGGATCGCCCCGCCCGCACTGCTGCGTGCGAAGAATTTCGATGCGATCGCCGAACTGGCAACCGCAGCCGCGGAACTCAAAGCCATTTACGATACCGGAAGTAAACAAGCATCGCCCCGCTCGTCAGCACCATGACGATGAGCGCAACCAGGAATCCCTTCGGCGAGTCGAGGCCGGGCAACCCGCCGACGTTCATGCCCAGCAGGCCCGTGACGAAGGTGAGCGGCAGGAAGATGGCGGCGACGACGGACAGCACGTACATGCGCGTATTCTGCAGCTGTGCCAGTTCGTTCATCAGCTCTTCCTGCAGCACGACCGCGCGCTCGCGGGCGAGATCCAGGTCCTCGAGGTAGCGCGTGACGCGATCGGCTTCCTCTCGCAGGCTGTCGGTTTCCGCATCGGAGAGCAGGTTGCCCGGGTTGCGGTAGAGCCGGTCGAGGGCATCCCGTTGCGGGGCGACGAACCGCCGCACCGACGCGATCTGTCGTCTTACCGCCGCGAGCGACCGGCGCCGGTTCTGCGCTGCTTCCTCCGACTCGGCTTCCTCGATGGACGACAGCGAGTCTTCGATCGTGTCGACAAAGATGCCGATCCGGTCGGCCAGGCGGCCAATGAGTTCGCCCAGGAACTCGCCGCTCGTTCTGGGGCCCAGCCCCTGCTCGAGCTGCTCCTTGAGATCCTGTACCGACAGCAGTCGTCGCCGCCGCGTACTGACGATCCGGTCGCGCTCGATCCACAGGCGGATCGACACCATGTCCTCCGGGTCTGCGCCGGGATTCATGTTGACCCCCCGCAGCACGGTCAGCAATCCCTCGTTGAGGGTGAGCGACCGGGGCCGGGTTTCGTCCGCATTGAGCGTCTCGATGACCGCCGGCTTCAGGCCGAGGGTGGCCTGCATCCATTTGCCCGGCGGCTTTTCGGCGACGTCGAAGTGCAGCCACAGAATGCCGTCCTCGGGCGTCCAGCTGTCGATACCGGCCGGCTCGAGGAGTGTTGCGCCGCCGTTCCGGTCCAGCACGAGCGCATGCAACAGGCCGTCCGCGGTTGCAGAGGCCATGGCCGTACCTCCCTAGCGAGTCAAATGATTATCTGTATAGTAGGGCGCGGGCCAATCGGGGTCGAGGAACATTCGATGAATCCTGCCGGACGCAGCTCAAGAAAAGAGGCCTGCCTGCTGATCGGAGACATCGGCGGCACCAATGCCCGTTTCGCGCTGGCCGATACCGGCACGCCGGGGTTTTCGGACGCGCGTACCCTCAAATGTGACGACTACCGGTCGGCTGACGTTGCTATTGAGCATTACCTTGAGATGGTGGGCGCGGAATCGCCGCACGTGATCTGTCTTGCCGCGGCAGGCCCGATTATCGACGGGCGCGTTCGGTTCACGAACAACCACTGGGAGATCGCGGCGGACGAACTCGCCGCCGAGTTCTCGATCGCGGGCGTGCGGTTGTTGAACGACTTCGAAGCGATCGCCTATTCGGTTCCGTTCCTCGGCGTCGACGACTGCATGCCGGTCGGCCTGCCGGAGCGCGGGCCGCTCGATGCGGACGATTACATGGTCGGCGTCATCGGGCCCGGTACCGGGCTCGGCGCCGTCGGTCTGCGAAAATACGGCGATACCCTGTTCCCGATTGCCGGCGAGGCCGGCCATAGCGGCTTCGCGCCCGAGACCCAGGTGCAGATCGATATACTCAGGGCGCTGCGTGAAAAATTCGACCGGGTGTCGAGCGAGCGTCTCGTATCGGGCCCGGGCCTGGAGAATATCTACCGGGCATTGATGCGCATCCACGGTGAAAAGCGCGCGCACCTGTCGCCGGCCGAAATATTCCAGGCCGCAATCGACAACAGCGACGCGCTGGCCGCGGAAGCGGTGCAGATGTTTTTCGAAGTCTTCGGCCAGGTTGCCGGGGATCTCGCGCTGACGCTGGGGGCTGAGGACGGGATATTCATCGCAGGCGGCATATCGAAGCGTTACCCGGATCTCCTGAAGAACAGCCGATTTCGTTCCGGGTTCGAGAACAAGGGCCGCCATCGCTCCCTGTTGGAGCGCGTGCCGACGCAGCTCATTCTTCATGAGCAGCCCGGATTGCTGGGCGCCGCCTACTGCGCACTGAAACTGCAGGACGCCTGAGCCGGCGTACGGCTAGATAACGGGATCGTGCTCCATCGAGGCGCTGGAGTGCGGGCGCGGTGTTGCGGTTACGCCTTCACTGTGCCGGGGAAAGGCACTGGCGTCGATCGTTTCCTCGTAGGCGTGCCAGGTTGCGTAACCGATAACAGGGATCATCACGATCAGGCCCACGAAAGCCGTGATCACCCCGAGTACCAGGGCCAGGATGATGAGGACCAGCCATACAAACATGGCGCCTTTGTTCCTGAGTACCGCGTTGACGGAGGTGACGATGGCCGTGACGCTGTCGACGTCGCGATGCATGATCATCGGCAGCGAAAACGCGCTCGCCGAAAACGTTACGGCGGCAAAAATGGCGCCGACGCCGCTGCCGAACGCCAGGAAGCTGACGAGTTCCGCGGTGGTCGGATTGCCGTCCGTTGGGTACATGACCGCCGTGACGATGACGGCCGCCCTCGACCAGACCAGGAAGATCACCAGCAGCACCAGCGCGAACACCGCCTCGTTGCCGATGTGGCGGCGGAATGCGGCGCGCAGGCTGCGTGCGAGGACCGGCTCCTGGCCGCGTTCGAGCTGGGCGCTGATGGCATAAAGGCCGACGCAGACGAGGGGTGCCAGGAAAACGAAACCGCCGAGCATGCCGAACATGATCCACTGGCTGCCGCGGAACCACGCGACCAGCGAGACCGCGCCGATCAGCACGGCGACAACGAGTCCGTACACCAGGCTCTGCTGCGGTGCCTGGATCAGGTCGGCCACGCCGAGGCGAATCCAGCGAAACGGCGCCCAGAACGCGAGTTTCCGGCACGGAGCGACGAAGGGCAGCCCGTCCCGGTCGGTAGCGGAATTGTGGTGCTTGCTCATTGTTAACAGGCCCTGATCCAGCCTGTAATGATCATCGGCTATTTGCGATTGGCAGGCAACGACACGGCAATAGGCGTTTTCCGGGGTTTTCTGGTATTGTGCAGCGCACAATAAAACCGCCCGGGCGGTTTTGGGAAAAAAAGCACAGGAGAACTCGATGGATCTCGCAGGGAAGACAATCGTGATTACGGGAGGCGGTCGCGGGCTCGGAGCAGCCATGGCGAAGCGGCTGGCCGCCGCCGGATGCCGGCTGGCGCTCGTCGATCTCGACGAGGCGGCGCTCAAGGCCACGGCCGAGGAATGCCACACGGCCGGCGCGCCGAAGGCGCAGGGCTATATCGCCAACGTCGCGAACGAGCCCGAGGTCGAAGCACTGTTCGACAGCATTGCCACCGATTTCGGCCCGATTCACGGCCTGGTGAACAACGCGGGCATCATTCGCGACGCCCTGATGCTCAAGTACAAGGACGGCAAGCAGGTGTCGAAAATGACCCTTGATCAGTGGCAGGCGGTTATCGACGTCAATCTCACCGCCGTGTTCCTGTGTGGCCGCGAAGCGGCGGCCAGGATGATCGAGTCGGGACAGAAGGGCTGCATTATCAACATCTCGTCGATCTCGCGCTCGGGAAACATGGGCCAGTCGAATTACTCGGCGGCCAAGGCCGGCGTGCAGGCGCTGGCCGTGGTGTGGGCGAAGGAGTTCGCGCGTTACGGCATCCGTTCGGCATCGATCGCGCCCGGGTTCATCAGCACGGAACTGGTCATGTCGATGAAGCCCGAGGCGCTCGAGATGATGACCAGGCCGATCCCCGCCGGGCGCCTCGGCGATCCGGACGAGATCGCGCACACGGTGCAGTTCATCCTCGAAAACGAATACGTGAACGGCCGCTGCATCGAGGTGGACGGGGCACTGCGCCTGTAGGCGCGGTTGTCGAACCGCGACCTTTGCGGGCCAGGGCCCGCTTCTACGGAGCGCGTCGTTTGCAGGTACCATGGGCGACCAGCACCTGCAGGAGCGACCGACCCACCATGCACTATAAAGCGATCAAACTCGTCAAGCGCCCGCGCCTGGCGATCACGCCCGACATCTTCGAAGTAGTCACGCTCGAAACGCCGGAACTCGAGCCCGGGCAGATACTGCTCAAGCAGACGCACATGTCGCTCGATCCCGCCATGCGCGGCTGGATGAGCGAGGACCGGGGGAGCTACATACCGCCGGTCGAACTCGGCGACATCATGCGATCGAGCGGCGTTGCCGAAGTCGTCGGGTCCAGCAGCGACCAGTTCGCCGTCGGTGACCGCGTGGTCGGCATGATCGGCTGGACCGAGTACGCGGTCAGCACCGGCGAGGGTCTCAACAAGCTGCCACCGGGCATCTCGGCCGAAGCCGTGCTGTGCGTTCTATCGCTGCCCGGCCTCACGGCCTGGCAGGGACTCATGGAGATCGGTAAGCCGAAGGCGGGCGAGACGCTCGTCGTGTCTGGCGCCGCCGGTTCGGTCGGTTCGATGGTCGGACAGCTCGGCAAGGCCGAGGGTCTCAACAAGCTGCCACCGGGC
>DATHRM010000364.1:0-1623 GCA_035465295.1 Woeseiaceae bacterium
ACCGCCCACGGCGAGAATGCGAACAACAGCACGGCATAACTCGACAGCGAGATGGCGTTCTGCACGAGCCCGAACGTGCGCGTGACGAGGCTCAGCGGCCGGCTCGACGCTTCGCGCCGCGCCTGTGTCAGCTTGTCGTAAAACTCGGAATCCTCGAAATGCGCGAGTTCGAGCGTCAGCGCTTTTTCCAGGATCATGACGTTGACGCGCTGCCCAAGCAGCGCGCGCAGCAGCGACTGGCTGGCGGACAACCCACGCTGGCAGCCGGCCAGTGCGATGACGATCACGGCCTCGAGGGCCACGAGCCAGAGCACGGGCTCCGGGTCCGGGACGTCCTGAGACATCGCCGCAACGACGCCGTCGACGATGAGCTGCCCCACCCAGGCAATCGCCGCCGGCAGGATACCCGCAACGATCGTCAGGGCGGCAAGCGCGAACGTCAGCGGCCGGCTCGTCGTCCACACGAGCCCGATCGCACGCTTCGTGTAGCGGAAGACGCCCAGCGAGCGCTGGAAGAGGCTTGCATCGACGGCGTCCGGTTGGTTCGCATGGGCTATCACAACAGGCAGGATACGCGCGAAGAGCGGGACTTTCACAGCTGACAGGCGCGCCTGCCCCGTGGTTCGCCGCCGGCGACGTTGCAGGCGATTACCGCACGACGATTACGCTGAACAACGGCAACTCGGTGCAGATGACGGTCATCGCCCGGTAGCGGAGGAGAAACAACGAGGCGATCTCGCAAGTCCGGTAATGCTCGGAACTTCTCAAGTCTCGATCGCGGCCAGGAATTCGTATATCCGCCTGGCCCGGAGACGCTGCGATCGGGCTTCATCGGTTCGGCCTGCGCGATCCAGCATGTCCGCGTATCGCTCCACGGTGGTGGCGATTTCCATCCGATTGTCGTTGGGGCCCTGTGCCGCGTAGATCGCGAGTGCCTGATTGAAATACTTATCGGCGGCGGCGTAGCGCCCCGCTGCTGCTTCGACCTCTCCCATGCCTGCCAGGGCGGGGGCTGCGTAGGGGTGGTCCGGTCCCAGCGAGCGCTCGAGCACCGATAACGCATTCGAGAAGTATTCACCTGCCGCGTCGTGGTCGTTTTCGGCGAGGCACAGTTCGCCGATCGAAATTCGCGTTCTCTGGACATCGGCGTGATCCGGATCCAGGGTGGCCTCGACTATTCCTGACGAGCGCTCCAGGTGGCGGCGCGCATCCGCGTATCGCCCTTCTTTCATCGCGACTTTGGCCAGGCCGGCCAGCGGTGCCCTAAGGTCGACGTGATCCGGTCCGAAGGCGTTTTCGAAGATGGCCAGCGATTTCCCGAATGCGTCGTTCGCCTCCGGGTACGCGCCGATCTCCAGCAACGTGAATCCGTAGCCACCCAGCGTCATCGCGAGGTAATGACTGTCGGAACCGAGTGCCGCTTCCTGCAGCGCCATGGTCCGGCGATAGTATTCGATAGAATCCCCGTAACGTCCCAGTGCCCTGCTCGTCACCGCGAGACCGAACAGGGCGTAGCCCAGGTCCGGATGGTCCATGCCCAGGTTCGCTTCCCGGATCGCGAGTTCGCGTGTGTAGATGTCGAGTGCCGCCTGGTAATCGCCGAGCTGCCAGGAAATGAGTCCG
>DATHRM010000365.1:0-4083 GCA_035465295.1 Woeseiaceae bacterium
CATGATCGGGTTGCCGGCCACCGTGACGTCCACGATATCGCCGGGCTCGATGCCCGCCTCGCGTGCGACGTCGTCGATGAGATCGTTGATGCCCCTGCGCACCACGGCCGTGAGTTCGCCGGCCGCTTCGGGGTGCATGAGCACGTAGGACACGCGGCTCATCAGGTCTTCGCCGAAACGTATCTGCGGGTTCATGATCCCGCCCGTGGCCAGGTTATCGCCCGTGGTCAGGTTGTAGAGATGCGCCGCGATCGTCGTCGAACCGATGTCGATCGCGAGGCCGCACACGTGACTCTTGAAACCGGGCCAGACCGCGACGATGCGAGACTGCTCGTGCACGGCGACCGTCACCTGCCAGTCTCCCTCGCGCAGCACCCGCTGCAATTGCGGCAGCACGACCGGATCGCAGTCGAGTTCCGCGAGTTGCCACTCCCAGTTGAGCGCGTCATAGAGCCGCTGCAGGTCGCCGGTCGCTTCTCGCAGGTCCGCGCGCTGCACCTCGACGTAGTGCAGGCGCACGCTCGTATCGAGCGTAATGTCGCGGTACTCCGCTTTCTTGCGCACGACCTGGCGGTGCATCTGGCTTTCGGACGGTACGTCGATGACCAGGTCGCCCTGTATCAGCGCCTGGCAGCTCAGGCGGTGGTTCTCGTCGAGCGGCTGCCGCCGTTCCCCGTATCGCTTCTCGACCTCGCCGGGCGGCGACAGGTGCTCCGCACGCGAGTGAATCGCGTGCTTGCTGAAGTCACCGACCGCGCAGATGACCCTGCAGCGGCCGCAGAGACCGCGGCCGCCGCACACCGAATCGACGTCCACGCCGATGCTGCGCGCGGCATCGAGCAACGCCGTGCCGTGCGGAAACACGCCGCGGCGCCCCGACGGCAAAAAGACGATCCTTGCGTCGCCCGCGGCCAACGGCCCTAGCCCGACCTTCTGCGTCGGCGGCGCTCACCGCGCCCGCCGCGCCCGCGGCCCTCGCCGTCTGCAGACGGTTCACGGTACTTGCGTATCCAGCGGGCGCAATCCGGGTCGTGCCCCATCATTACGTCCGCCCCCAGCACCGCCTGCATCACCTCCGGGTGCAGCGGGCTGGTGATGGCCGACGTCATCCCGGCGCCGATCGCCATCGTCAGGAACGCGGAATTGATGCCGTTGCGGTTGGGCAGCCCGAAACTGACGTTGGATGCCCCGCAGGTCGTATTGACCTTCAGCTCGTTGCGCAGCCGCTGCACGAGATGCATGACCTGTTTGCCGGCCGAGTTGATCGCGCCGATCGGCATCACCAGCGGATCGACGACAACGTCCTCGCGCGGGATGCCATAGTCGGCCGCGCGCTCCACGATTTTCTTCGCGACCTCGAAGCGCACATCGGGATCTTCGGAAATACCGGTTTCATCGTTGGATATCGCAACGACCGCCGCGCCGTGTTTCTTGACGAGCGGCAGCACCGACTCCAGCCGCTCCTCTTCACCCGTGACCGAATTGACCAGCGCCTTGCCCTGGTACACGGCGAGGCCGGATTCCAGCGCCGCCACGATCGAAGAATCGATCGACAACGGCACGTCGGTAATCGATTGCACGAGCTTGACGACCTCGGCGAGAATCGCCGGCTCGTCGGCGAGGGGGATGCCCGCATTCACGTCGAGCATGTGCGCACCGGCTTCGACCTGGGCGATGGCGTCCGCCTCGACGCGGCTGTAATCCCCCTTGCTCATTTCCTCGGCGAGAATCTTGCGGCCGGTCGGATTGATGCGTTCGCCGATGATCACGAACGGCCGATCGAAAGCGATCCGGACTTCTTTGCTGGCCGAACTGACCAGGGTCTCTGTCATTTTGACTACCTCCAACGCGGGCGCCTGGAGCGCCGTTCGATTGCGGGCTAACCCGTCTCCACGGGCGCCAGTTCTTCCCAGTCGTGCCGCGGCCGCCACGGCTCACGGTCGCCCAGCACGCCCGAACGCTCGACGATTTCACCGACGCGGTCCTCCTGGCGAAACGCCATGATGTGGATGCCGTGCACGCCATCGATCTCCCGAAGTTCGTTAATCATGTCGACGCATAGTCGGACGCCTTCCTCTCGCTGGTCGTCGGCGCCCTTGAGGCGGCGTATCACGCTATCGGGTATGTGTATGCCGGGGACATTGGTGCGGATCCACTCCGCCGACCGTGCCGACGCCAGCGGCCCGACGCCTGCCAGGATGAATACTCGTTCATGGGTACCCGCATCCCGGACGGCAGCCATGTAATTCCTGAACATGTCCAGATCGTAGCAGTACTGCGTCTGCACGAATTGCGCCCCTGCCGCCACTTTTTTCTCGAGCCTGAGAGGACGATAGTCGAACGGCGGCGCAAACGGATTCGCCGCCGCCCCGAGAAAAACCTGCGGCGGACTGCTCAGTTTGCGACCGCTCAGGAACTGCGCGTCGTCGCGCATGCCTCGGACCATGCTCAGCATCGACATGCAGTCGACGTCGAATACCGGCTTCGCCCCCGGGTGATCGCCGACGTCGACGCCGTCCCCGGTCAGGCAAAGAATGTTGTAGACGCCCATCGCGGCCGCGCCCAGGACGTCCCCCTGGATCGCAATACGGTTGCGGTCGCGCGCGGACATCTGCAGGACCATCGCGTAACCCCGCCGCGTCAGCAGCGCACACATGCCGACGCTGGACATGTGGCAGTTCGCCCCCGAGCCGTCGGTAGCGTTGATTGCGTCGACATAACCATCGAACAGCGACGCGCGCTCGTAGACCTCGTTGGGATCGGCCGAATCGGGCGGCGCGATTTCGGCGGTCACTGCAAAGGCACCGGCGCGCAGCACGCGTTCGAGCCGTCCCGGCGACGAATGGCCGGGGCGAATCGGCAGCGGATTGCCGGGCACCAGCGGTTCGTCGTCAAACTTCATGCGATGCACTCCCGGCTGCTTCCGTCCTTTGGCGCACTGCCCGCAGCCACGCGGATTTCCCGATCAGCCGGTTATCGACGGGCGGCTGCACCACCTGTATCGGGTAACCGTTGTCGCGAAAGCGCTTGTTGCCCTCCCAGGCCAGCACCCATACGCAGGGCATCTCCGGCTTCACTTCGCACTTGCCGTCCGGGCGAACGCCGCCGCAGGGACCGTTTCGCAGGCGCTTCGGGCAATTCATGGGACAGGACATACCCGTAAAACCGACGATGCACTGGCCGCAGTTCGGCGAGTCGAGCAGCACGCCCTTCGTCAACTTCTCTACGGCGACAAGCGGCCTGTCGAGCCGTTGGTAGCCGATGCGCCGCAGCAACGGATTAAACCAGACGAGAACCGTCTCGATGCCCTTGTAGACGCGCTTGAGCCAGCGGGCATTGCGTACGGACCATTGTCGCCTGCGGTACATCGCTACAACCCGTCGGCCGACCCGTGGTTTCGAATCAACGCCAGTAGTCGCTCATCGCTGAACTCCGACTCCAGCCGCAGGACTTCGCGCTCCGCGATCTGCCGCAGCTCGTCGCCGGACTCGCAATTGCTCGTCTCACGGCGCCATTCGGCAATGTAGGCGTCGCTCCCGCCTTTACCTGCACGCATGGCGGCACGATCGATCGCCTCCTGGAATCGCGAACTGAGCACGGACTTCTCGCGTTGCCGGCCCCGCTGCACGATGACCTGCGACGGGATGTCACGCCAGTAGACGCAGATCTTCCTGGTCATCGTCCCACCTCGAGAAACGTTCGGCCAGTTCGGACTCGAGTTCGCCGAAACCGCAGTGGACGTGCTCGAACGGCAGCGCCAGGCGCTCCGCTGCCTCCCTGGCCGCCTGCACGAGCCCGGCATCGAGCGTCTGCGAGAGATAGACGAGCCGCGTGTAGTTGCCGAAATAGTCGTCCCGCAGCTCCGGGTGCGCATCGAGGCCCAGCGGCTGGATCACGAGCCGCTCGAAATGCCGGGCGAGGAAGTCGGTCAGGTAGAACGTGCCGGGCGCGGCGGCCGACAACAGGGAGAAACGCTGCGTTCCCGCGAAGAACTGGTAGCAATGCGCGCCGGGCAGGCGTTCCGCACCTTCCTCTTTCAGCACCCTGTCGAGCGCACCCCCGGTGCCGCAATCCGCGTACGCG
>DATHRM010000366.1:0-4571 GCA_035465295.1 Woeseiaceae bacterium
TGCCGTAACCGAACGACAGCCAGTTGTAGTCGAAATCTTCCGCGCTGGCGGCGGCAGAAAATGCCAGCAATACAATCAATAGTGATGAACGCAACATGACGTTCTCCTTAGCGTTGCCCAAGTAAGTCGAATGCTAAACCCGTGTGACATCCGTATTGTGTTTCGGTTCACAGATTTGAGCAAATGATCGAGGCGGTCAAATAAGGACTTGTCCGTATCCCGCCCTCCCTGATGCTTGTCGTGTAGACTGCGCGCATGGCAGCGCGCCGACCGTTTCTTTCCAAATCGCGCCTGATCTCGGCATGGCAGTGTCCGAAGCGCGTACACCTGGAGAAGCACCATCCCGAACTGGGTGTAATTACGCCACAGGTCCGGTCGCTGTGGGCAACGGGACACAAGGTGGGCGCCATCGCGCAACGACTTTATGGTACGGCCGAGTCGGTCGAAATCGATTTCGACAGGCGCGTCGGTCTCATGCTGGCGAGGACACGCGAGCTGATCGACCGTGGTGCCGAGTTTCCGATATTCGAGGCAACATTTCGGTACGAGGGCGTGCTGGTGCGCGTCGACGTGTTGCTGCCCGAGGCCGGCGGCTGGCGGATGATCGAGGTGAAGGCGTCGACATCGCTCAAGGACTATCACGTGCTCGACTGCGCGATCCAGGACTGGGTATTGCGCAATTCGGGTGTCAACGTCACGGGCGTTTCACTGGCGCACGTCGATAATCGCTTCGTGTATGCGGGCGACGGCGACTACGGTGGTTTGTTGATCGAGCACGACCTGACGGATGAAGTGCGAACGCTCGAACCCACTGTCATGGAGCTCGTGGCCCGCGCTCGAGAGGCGGTTTCCGGCCCGACACCCGATGTCAACGTGGGCGCTCGATGCAGCAACCCGTACGACTGTCCGTTCATGGAATTCTGCTGGCCGACGGATACCGAATACCCGGTCTGGGGGCTCGGTGGCGGAAAGGCGAAGCTCGGCGAATACGTCTCGCTAGGTTATCGCGACATTCGTGACGTGCCGGCGGAACGCATCACGGCAGAAACGCAGCAGCGCATACACCGGGTCACCCGCAGCGGCGAACCGGAACTCCTCGATGGAGCTCGGCGCACGCTCGAGGGACTGGCCTATCCACGGTATTACCTCGACTTCGAGACCATCGCACCTGCCGTACCGATCTGGGCCGGCACGCGGCCGTATGGCGTACTCGCTATCCAGTGGTCGTGTCATATCGAAGAGGCTCCGGGCCGCTTCACTCACAGGGAGTTCCTCGACCTTTCCGGCGGTCCGCCAATGCGCTCACTGGCGCTCGAGCTCCTCGAATGTCTCGCAGACGACGGTCCGGTCCTTATGTGGACGCGTTACGAAGAAGGTGTCCTGAAGAACCTGGCGGAGCTCTGCCCGGATCTCGCCGGGCCGCTTTTGAAGGTCATCGACCGCCTGTTCGACCTGCACCCGGTCGTCAGGGAAAATTATTACCATCCGAAAATGCTCGGCTCCTGGTCGATCAAAGCCGTGCTGCCGACCATCAATCCCGACATGGACTACGCGAGGCTCGAAGGCATCAGGGAGGGCACCGCGGCGTCCGAGGCGTTCATCGAGGCAATACAGCCGGACGTCAGTCCGGGGCGCAAAGCCGAGCTCGGCGAGCAGCTGCGGCGCTACTGCCGTTTCGACACCGAGGCGATGGTCGAGATAGTGCGCTTCCTGACACGTTGATTTCCGGCAAACCATCGCTATTTCACGTACCGTAAAGACTATGTATATAAAACGGATTGGCAGTGGTTACCAAAGGCAAGAAATCGAGCAAGAAAACCAGCCGTAAGCCGGCCGAAAAAAGCAGCGCGACACAGGCCGGTACGACATCCGGCGGCAAGTATGTGCTGGTGGATTTCGAGAACGTGCAGCCGAAGAACCTCGAGTTGCTAAAGGAACATCCGTTCCGGGTGCTGGTGTTCATCGGCGCCAACCAGAACAAGTTCCCGCGGCATTTCGTCGTCGCCATGCAGGCCCTCGGTGAGCAGGCCGATTACGTGGAAATCGCCGGCAGCGGGCCGAACGCGCTCGACTTTCATATCGCCTACTACATCGGCGAGCTCGCGGCGCAGGAACCGGATGCGCAGTTCCATATCATCAGCAAGGATCGCGGCTTCGATCCGTTGATTCGGCATCTCAAGGGCAAGAAGATCCGCGTCCGCCGGGAGAAAGACCTCGCCGAGATACCGGAACTGCGGATTCCGGACAGCACGAGCCGCGACGAGCAGATCGATGCGATCGTGAAAAATCTGCGCCAGCGGGGTCATTCGCGCCCGCGCAAGGTGAAGACGCTGCAGAATACGATCAACACGCTGTTTACGACGAAGCTCGACCAGGCCGAGCTGGATGCCATCACGGACGAGCTCAGAAAGCGTAACCTGATCGTCGTGAAACAAAACAACGTCAGCTACCGCCTGAAGTGATTGGAGGTGCGTGCCCCGGCGCGCGATCGCGGTTCGTGAACCGCTCCTACGGGCCCATGAGCATGCGAATCTCGTCGTCGAGCCCGGTCATCTCCCAGCGCCCCAGCGCAATGGGAATGCTGTCGATGCGATTCAAGGTATCGAAAAAGTCTCTCAGCCGGAATTCTTCACCGCGATCCTCGATCTGCTTCGCGTAATCGGCCAGCGTGCGCTCGAGCAGGTACTTGCCGGTCACGTAACTGGTGCCATAGCCCGGCTGGCGCAGGTAGAGATGCTGCTCGAAGATCAGCAGTTCCTTCTCTGTTTTCATCCAGCCGCGCGGCGTCCATTCCATATGAACCCTGCCGGCTTCTTCCATGGTCATCTCGTTCGCATGCGCATACAGTGAGCCGAGGCCGCGGGCGGCACGCTGGGCGAGCAATATCCACACCAGCTCGCGCGAACGCGGGCTGTCGTCGTAAAGCCCTGCATGCATGAACATCTCCTCGACTCCCGTGGCCGTGCCTTCGTTGCGGCTGTCGAAGATGTTGTACAGGAGGGCGCCCTGCCGAACAGGGCTCGGGTGCGGCTCGGTGTCCATGCGCGCCAGCTCGAACCAGTGGTAGAAATGCGTGAACAGCGGCGCCGGGTCGTAGTGCGCCGTGATCCAGAAGAAATTACGCGCATCCTCGGGAACGTAGGACCCGAGGTGGTCGAGCAGGGCAGGCCGCATGTAGTCGGCTATCGTGACGATGTCCTGTTCTTCGAGAAAGTTCATAATGCGATCGACGGCGTCGCGCGCTTTCGCGTCGTATTCCTCCGGCGTGCTCGCGGCAACCATGGGCGGCAGGTCGCGGTTACGCTGCTCCTCGAGCTTCAGCGACGACCAGGCGCGGTCGAGTTCGCGCCTCAGCAGGCGTACCTCGTCCTCCCACGTGAGCGGCACGAGGTGCACGTTCTGCTGGTACCAGGTGTAATTGTCCTTGCCGATGCCGGACGGCCCCGTCTTCTTCGGTGCCTCCGCTTCCAGCCACGCGGCGAGTTCCAGCGTGGCCGCACGGGCACTTGCGATCGCCGCGCGCACGTCGGGATTTGCACCGATCCTGTCCTCCAGGCGCTCGAGATTTTCGAGGTCGTCACGAATGTCGCGTATGCCCGTGACCCAGAGATCGCGCGCATTGCCGGTGAGATTCTTCTGCGCCTGTTTCATGAGCGGCGGAATCACACCAAGCTCGGCGATGAGCCGCTGCTCCTCGTCTTTTGACAGCGGAAATTCGTAGGTCCACAGCTCGACGACGGCGTGATGCGTCGGCCCTTCGTGCGCCGGAACGTCGCTCCGGTAGGTCCAGGTCGACTTGTAAAACGCCGGGTCGCGCGCCCACGGCTTCAAAACACGCCGGTTGAAGTCGTAGCCGTTCATCTCGGCGCGCACGAGATGCCAGTCTACCTGCTCGGGGATCGGCCAGTCGCTGACGTCGAAGGCGTCGAGGCGTGCGCGCAGCTCGAGGTACTCGGGCTGGCGAATGGCGAAGCGCTCGGCGGTATAGTCCGGCGCGCCGTTGAGCAGCGGCGGGGATTCGAAGGTTCGCCAGTCTTTGAAGAGTTGTACGAGGTCTTCGTGAGTTGACGCCATGGCCGTACTCGACAGTGCAAGAAGGAGCAGAATGGCGGACGCCGTCGCGCCGGCCGGGAAAAAGTTTCGCGGAGTCATGATTCACATACGTTCGCGGTCCTGCGGCAACTATACCGCGACTCGGGCGCGGTGTATCCCGCGGCCAGGTCAGGACGCCGGCTGGCGTGAGTACGGGCGATACGGTCGCCCAAAGTGGATGGCAAGCCCGATGAGCAGCAGCGTGAGCGATATCCACATCGAAATCCGCCAGTGGCTGGTCGCAGGCCTTACGATCCTGAACTCCTCGACATAAATGGTCTCGCAGGCGCCGTCGCCGGTGTCGGTTCGCGTCGTGCTCGTGCCGCGCTTGCTGCCGCCGGCGCCGGCATAGCTCGAGAGGTACCCTTTGATCCGTATCTGGTCGCCAACCCGGATCTTCCGAACCTGTTTGCGAACGAACTCGTCGTCGGAGATCAGGTGGTTGTTCGACAGCTGGTTCATGTCGAACCCATCCCAGG
>DATHRM010000367.1:0-2926 GCA_035465295.1 Woeseiaceae bacterium
TCAGGACAGGGCGGCCAGCAGAAGTGGCCTCTGAAGTCGATATCCTCGATGGCGAGAATCCCTCCCGGCGCGGCGTGGTCAAGCATCTGGCGGATTACGCCTGCAGGATCGGCAACGTGGCAGAGAAGCTGACGCGCAAACACGAAGCCAAACCTCTCGCGCCCGGCCGACGGATCCATGGCGTCCGCGTGCCGGAATTCGACATTGCTTAGCCCGAGCTCGGCTGCCTCTGCGCGCGCAAGTGCCAGCTTCTCATCGTCCAAATCGATACCGAGCACCAACCCGGAAGGTCCGACGATCCGGGCCATCTCGAAGCTGGCATCGCCACCACCACAGCCGATGTCCAGGCAATTGACCCCCTCTGCGAGACCCGCCTTGCGAAACAAATCCAGCGTCTGCGGTCGGAGAATTCGCGAGAGGAGCCTGAGCCGCTCCCGCCCGGCCGTGCCGCCTCGGATCACGTAGCTGCCAACCGACATCTTCTGACCTGCGATTCTTGTAGTTTTCGCTGACCCCACAGACTCAGGGCTCCTAAATAAGCCTACCGCCCTGGTGGCTTAGGGTTACTCAGGCAAATGGGCGACGATACGTAACGGCCCGCCCGAGCCGCCCTCGATCTTCATTGGTAGGGCAATTATGATCGTGCCAACCGGAGGAAGTTGCGACATGTCCGCGACATTCTCGAAGGCAGAGATGTTGTGGGTCATCAGTTCGACATGCGTCTCGAAGTTCCGCGACTGGCCATAGTCAATCGATGGTGTATCAATGCCGACCGCGCCGATGCCACGCGCGACCAGAAGCTCGGCGCCGTCTCTTCCAAGGCCCGGGAAGTGAAGCTTCGCAACCGCCTGTGCCCCGCGTTCGGCTGTCCCCATGTAGACCTCACGATCAGGGTAGAGCGGAGCGCGGCCCGTATTGATCAGGACGTTGGCGCCTTCGGGGATACGGCCGTGTTCGGCCTCGAACGCCTCGATGTCGGCGGCGCCGACCTGATAGTCGACGTTGTCGGCCACCTTCTCGCTGACGTCAATCACGAAGCCCGGCCCGATGAGCTGCTCGACGGGGAGTTGGTCGGCCGTGTGCGCGCCCTCGGCGAAATGGATGGGGGCGTCGAGATGCGTGCCGCCATGCTCGGCCGCCGAGAAGTTATAGGCACTGTAGTACCAGCCGCCCTCAGTGGTTCCCTCGAAGACCGTATCCTTTTCGAACATTTTGGCCGTTGGCCAGTAGACGGAATCCTCGTTGAAGGGATGGGTCAGGTCGATCCAGCGTCCGGACGAGAGATCCTGCGTGAGGACGGGGGTTGCAGCGAGGACCGCCGCGATGGCGAATGTAACGACCGAAAAGGGACTGATGAGCATTGGTCGCGCTCCGTGAATCAATCAAGCACCAGTCCCACCCCCGCGTGCAAGAAGGTAAGATTCTCATAGCGAACTTTCAGCTCGATGTCAGGCTTCCCGATAAGGGCTGATCATCGCGCTATGTCTGCAAAGCCGCCGATCTAGACGTCCCGGTCTGTGAAGGTAGCGTCTGTTCCTGGCAGATTGTGTTGAAAAAGGGGGATTGCGCAGTCGCTTGACCACTGATTCACTCGACGGAGGGATCGGCGAGGAGTGACGGCGATGATGGGTCCGAGGCAGGTTGCGCAAGGCGCGCTGTTCTACGCGTTCTCGCTCGAGGCGCATGTGCCGGCCGATCACCTGCTGCGCGACATCGATCGCTTCGTCGAGCTTTCCGGCGTTCGCCGCGACCTGGTGCCGTTCTACAGCGCCATCGGTCGGCCCTCGATCGATCCTGAGCTGATGATCCGCATGCTGCTCGTCGGCTACGTCATGGGGATCCGGTCCGAGCGCCGGCTGTGCCAGGAGGTCCATCTCAACCTGGCCTATCGCTGGTTCTGCAAGCTCGATCTGACGGACCCGATCCCCGATCACTCGACCTTCTCGAAGAACCGCCACGGCCGTTTCCGCAGCAGCGATCTCCTGCGCCGTCTATTCGAGAGCGTCGTCGCACGCTGCATCGCCGAGGGCCTGGTCGGCGGTGAACGCGTCGCGGTCGACGCCAGCATCATCCGCGCCGACGCCAACAAGCAGAACGCGACGCCGATCGGCGAGTGGCCGGCCGAGAAGCTCGATCCGGCGGACGCGCCGCGCGCGGTGCGGGAGTATCTCGAGACGCTGGACGACGCCGCCTTCGGCGCCGCCACCGAGAAGACGCCGAAGTTCGCCGCCCACGCCGATCCGGCGTCCCAGTGGACCGGCGCGCTCAAAGGGCCGGCCTTCTTCGCCTACGCCGACAACTACCTGATCGACACCGACCACGCGATCATCGTCGACGTCGAGGCGACGAGGGCCGTGCGCCAGGCCGAGACCGGCGCAGCCAAGACCATGATCGACCGGACGATGGACCGGTTCGGTCTCTATCCTGAGCGCCTGATCGCCGACACCGCCTATGGGACCGCGACGATGCTCGGCTGGCTCGTGGAGGAGCGCGGGATCGAGCCGCACATCCCGGTGTTCGACAAGTCGCGCCGGACGGACGGGACCTTCTCGCGCGAAGACTTCGCCTATGACCATCGCAAGGACGCCTATATCTGCCCAGCCGACAAGGAGCTCAAGCAGTATCGGCGCGCCTTCCGGACGCCACGCTCGGGCGTCGATGACGATGGCCTGATGCGTTACCGCGCCCGCAGAGCCGACTGCGAAGTCTGCCCGCTGAAGCCGCGATGCTGCCCGAAAGAGCCGCAGCGCAAGATTCCGCGCTCGATCCACGAAGGCGCGCGCCAGATGGCCCGCGACATCACCGCGACGGAAGAGTACGGCCTCTCGGCGAAGCTCAGAAAGAAGGTCGAGATGCTCTTCGCCCACCTGAAGCGCATCCTCGGGCTGGGCAGACTGCGCCTCAGGGGACCATGCGGCGCCCGCGA
>DATHRM010000368.1:0-8595 GCA_035465295.1 Woeseiaceae bacterium
ACCGAAGCAGTTTGCCCGGTTCCTTCGCCTTGCGGCGTGCAGGCTGTGCCGTCGCCTTGCCGGGCTTGCGCTGCATCTGAATAAGCCGGCGCACCTGGCCAGCCGACAGCCGGCCCTTCTCGGCGTCGATGTAGACGACGCTGCAGTAGCGCTGCAGCATATCGATCTCCGCCTGCTCACGAATCTCGAAGCCCTGGAAGATGAACGGCGTCTCGAGCCACGGCCGATCCAGCCTGGAGACGTACATCCCTTCCGCCACTTTGTCGACGTCGATCGGGACCTGCTTGATGCTCAATGGAATCAACAACTAACGGTAACCCGCGAATCATAGCAGAGGCGGACGGGCCAGCCGTACCCGCGCCGTCCGCTCCTCTGTGATTTTCGGTACCATGGCAGAACGTCAGTCCACGACAGAGTCGCCCTCACGTGAAGGTTTGGCAAGAGCTGCGCCGGCGCCGGGTCTTTCGGCTCGCGGGGCTCTATGTGGTCGGCGCCTGGCTCGTGATCCAGGTTGCCGACATTTCCTTCCCGGCATGGGGTCTGCCGGAAACCTCGCTGCGTTATCTGTTCATCGCCGCTATGGCGTGCTTTCCCGTTGCCCTGGTCTTCGGCTGGTTTTACGACGTTACGCCGCAGGGCATCGTTCGCACCGAGCCGGCGGGAGAGGCAGAGTCCGTTGATCTCAACCTCAAGCGCGCCGACTATGTCGTGCTCGCGGCGCTCCTGGTCGTCGGTATCGCCATCGTGGCGGGCAGCGTCGGCAAGATCCAGGACGAGATCGAGACGGGTGCCAGCGCTTCCGCCCGGGCGGAGAAATCGGCAAATTCGATCGCCGTGCTGCCGTTTGCGAATCTGGATACCAGGTCGGAGACGGTCTATTTCTCCGACGGCATCACCGAGGAGATTCTGCATCGCCTGTCCACGATGCGCGTGCTTCACGTGCTGGCGTCGACGTCATCGTTCGCGTTCCGCGGCAGTGACGAGACGCCGGCGAGCATCAGCGACAAGCTCGGCGTCCGATACCTGTTACAGGGCAGCGTGCGGCGAGACGGCGAACAGGTTCGCGTGACGGCCCGGCTCGTCGACGAGGAAGGCTTCCAGGTCTGGAGCGACACGTTCGACCGCAAGCTGGAGCGCATCTTCGTTATCCAGACCGAGATCGCGAGCAAGGTCGCGAGCGAGATCGTCAACGAGATCGTGCCGCCAAAGGAGCTGCCGGAAGGGCGCACGACGGACAACATGGAGGCCTATAACGCGTATCTCAGGGGCAAGGCGTATTTCGAGGCGCGAACTGCAGCGTGGAAGGACGAAGCCGATGCGGCGTTTAGCGAGGCGATCGAACTCGATCCTGATTTCGCGCCGCCCTATGCCGGCAAGGCGATGCTGGTCGTCAATTCGTCACCGGGGGAGCAGTGGCAGGACGCGCGCGGGCTTGCCGAAAAAGCCCTCGAACTGGATCCGTCGCTGCCGCCGGCTCTCGCGATTCTCGGCCTCACGCAGAGCGTGCTGGGCGAATACGAACAAGCACTGGAGTCCCTGCGGAAAGCGATCGATCTCGATCCCAGTCTCGCCATCGCGTACCAGTGGATCACCATGCCGCTGCGGAGACTGGCACGCCACGACGAGGCGCGTGCGATGGCCGAGCGGGGCCTCGAGATCGATCCCCTGAACCCGGTCCTGATTCGCAATGCCGTGGGGCGTGAGAGCCTGCACGGTAACTTCGAGCGTGCCGAGGGACTGCTGCTGCGCTTGACCGGTTTACCCGAACCGCCCGGCTGGGCGTACCTTTCGTTGTATAACCTCTATTCCGAATGGGGGCGGTATGGCCAGGCCATTGAGGCAGCCAGAGACGAGGTGCGGCGCTCCGCGCGCGAGGACGACAAGATCGACTTCGACCTGCTGGTGCATGCTTATGCGAGCGTCGGCATGGTCGAGGACGCGGACTACTGGTTCCGGCAAGTACGGGCGCAATCGCAGCAGGCAGAGCCGCCGATACACCTGACCAATGATCTTGCCGAGCTGGGCGCCGCGGGGCACTGGCTGTCTCAGGACCTGGAAATGGTTGAGAAACTGCTTCCGACCGCAGCAGGATTCGATAAGGCGTATCTCCTGACCTATGGCGGCCTCGCGCAGATCCAGGCAGGCAATTTCGCAAAAGGCATCGATTGGCTGGAGCGCGGAATCGTCATCTACGAGCAGGACATGGCGGACGACCCGCCGGACAAGATCGACTATAGCCTTCTGGACGAGTGGTGGTTTGATGATGTCATCTTCATGGTCGCGCGGGCCATGGCTTTTGCGTGCGCTGAGGCAGGACGGGACGCGGAACGGCAGGCGGCGATGCGTCATCTCGAAAGAAAATACGAGTGGCTGCCCGAACCGACGAATCCGTTGCTGCTTCAAAGCAAAGCGGAAACACGAGTTCTGTCGGGCGATTTCGAGGCGGCGCTCGGCCATCTCCAGGCGGCGCTCGAACTGGGCTGGGCCAACTACTACGAACTCGTCAACCGCCCCGTATGGGCGGAGGCAATAAAGAGTTCTGCGTTCCAGGCCGTGCTGAGAGAGACGAAGGCAAACGTCGAAACGCAACGCAAGATCGTGGAAGCGGCCGATGCGGAGCACGATTTTCGCGCCGAGGCGGCCCGGCTCGTGTCCGCAAAAACCGAGACAGAATGATGCCGAACTGGCTGCTAGACTGAGCCGGCAATAATAAAGACGGCCCGAACCGTCCTATTCGGGGAAGAGAACGTGGCCGGATTCGACAGCGAGTCTGCTAGCCGAGCCAACGTGGCTGCCGTCGCGGCGGTATTGGGGTTGTTTGGCGTTTCTCCGCCAATCTCGTTCGCTCAGGATGCCGACGCGAATACCGCTGACGAACCCATCGAGGAAATCGTCGTGATCGGCTCGCGTCTTCGGCGCCGCGACTACAGCTCACCGAGCCCGATCTCGACCGTCGATCGAGAGGCGTTATACGCCTCGGGACAAGCCACGCTGGAGGCATCGCTCGGTCAGATGCCGCAGTTCATACCGAATTTCGATCGCACGGCGAACAACCCGGGCAGCGGGCGCGCCCATGTCGACCTGCGCGGCCTCGGGCCCGGGCGAACCCTGGTGATGCTGAACGGCCGGCGGCTGGCGCCGTCGGGCATCGGTACGGCGGTCGATCTCAATAACCTGCCGCAAGCACTCATCGAAAGCGTCGAGATCGTGACCGGCGGGGCTTCAGCCGTCTATGGATCCGACGCCGTGTCCGGGGTCGTCAACTTCACTCTTCGCGAGCACTTCGAAGGTTTCGGACTGGATACGAGTGTCTACACGACCGAGGAGGGCGATTCCGCAATCTACGACGTGAACCTCGCCTGGGGCCAAAACTTCGCTGGCGGCGGCAACATTACGCTCTACGGCGGCTACTACGACCGCGAGGAAACCTACGCCGATGCGCGTGCATTCACGTCTGTCCCGTGGATCGACTCGACCTTCAGCGGTGAACTGTTACAGGGGGGCAGCCCACGCGTCCCGGAAGGATTGCTGGCCGACCCGGATATCGATTTCGGGAATGGCCCGAACCGGACGATCTTCGATCCGGACGGCAATCCCCGTGAATTTGCCGATCCGGACGACCGCTACAACTATGCACCGGCGAATTTTCTGCAAATCCCGTTGACGCGCTATAACGCGGGGCTGTTCTTCCATCACGAAATTACCTCGCGCACCGAGACTTATCTCGAAGCCAGCTATTCGCACAGCGAGGTCGACCGCATTCTGGCGCCAGTCGCGGCCGGCACCTACCTCGAGGTCAATTTCGATAACCCGGTGCTCACGCCAGCTACCCAGCAGTTGTTCGCCGACAACCTTTATCCGGTCAGCGCCAACAGCGGACTGGGCTTTTTCCTCAAGCGTTTCAGAGAGTTCGGCCCCCGGATCTTCAACACAGAAAGCGAGTATGCTCGGCTGCTGACGGGGCTGCGCGGCAACGTTGGTGAGGACTGGTACTTCGACGCCTGGGTGACCTATACCGAGAACCATGAAGACGACAGGCTGTTCAACGACGGATCCAACTCCCGCTGGCAGCAGGGACTGCTCGTGGACCCGGCGACCGGAGAATGTTGCGATTCGTCCGCTGGCTGTGTGCCGGTCGACATGTTCGGCGCGGGAAGGCTGTCACAGGAAGCGGTCGCGTTTCTTCGCCTTCCTCCCTTGCTCAGCAAGACATCACGGCGGCAAATACTCGCCAGCGCATTCCTGCGAGGGCCGCTGTTCGAAACCCGGGCCGGCGCCACGGAGGCGGCCATCGGCGCCGAATGGCGCAGCGACGACGGCACGTTCGAGGCCGATCCCTATGCCTTTTCCGGCGATTCGATGACGATAGGCGACGACCCGGAGTCGCCCGTGGATGGCGAGGAACAGGTCTACGAAGTGTACGGGGAGCTCCTGGTCCCGCTGGCATCAGGCGTGGTGCTCGCGGACTATCTTGCGATCGAGATTGGCGGGCGTTACTCCCGATACGACAACGCGGGGAAAACAACCACCTACAAGGGCGGCATCGAGTGGGCGCCGGTACCGGGCCTGCGTTTTCGCGGCATGTTCCAGCGCAGCATGCGCGCGCCGAACCTGCTGGAGGCGTTTGCCGAGCAAACCGTGTTCGACGACTTTTTTGTCGTCGACGATCCGCGGGACGATCCATGCTCTGCCGCGTCCGACCCGGTGGCAAGTGACAATGTCGACAAGTGCATCGCGACCGGGCTCCCGGCCGATCAAATCGGCGTGTTCGAGGCGAGCCAGTTCCCGACCCGGTTCATCAGCGGAGGCAACCCCGACCTCGAGCCAGAGGAAGCCGATACCGTGACACTGGGCGTGGTTATCGCGCCCGAAGCCGTTCCGAACCTGCAGGTCTCCGTCGATTATTTCGACATCGAGATCGCGGGGCAGATTGGGCCGCTGGCTGCGGTGGAGGCGTGTTTCGATCCTGCGAACACCGAGAATCTGTTTTGCGACCAGATTCGCCGCGACCCACGTAATTACAACGTCAACGAGGTGCGCGAATTCAACATCAACCGCGGCACCTACAGGACGTCGGGGCTCGACACGCAGCTCAGCTACTCGATGGACCTTTCAAACTTGCTCGCGATCGGCAATTCGGGCGCGTTGTTCACGGCGAACCTCATCTGGACGCACTTGAGGCGCCTCTCGAACCAGATCACGCCATTCGGCTCGAGTTTCGAGTGTGGCGGAACCTTCGGCTGGCCCTGCACGGAGCAGAATCAAGGACTGACCTGGCCGAGCGACAGGCTCACCGCCCGGTTACGATACGACTCGGGTAACCTGAGCGCGATCCTGCACTGGCGCTGGATCGACCGGACGGCGAACGGCGCTTACATGGGTGCGGCGCTGATGGGCATCGATCCATCCGAACTGGATCTGGCCGTGCCCGATGTCCCGGCGAAGAACTATTTCGACCTCGGTTTCGCCTACCGCTTCGGCGATCACGTCACGGCCGGTCTTACGATCGCCAACCTCGGCGACACCGACCCACCGATGATGGCCGACTGGGTGTGGGACAAGAATACCGATACGCGGCTGTACGACATCTTCGGCCGCAGCTACACGTTGTCGCTGTCGCTCGAATACTGATAAGCCACTCTGTCACGACGACACAGCGGCGCCCGCATTCTCCGCCCGCGGCACACGATATAATCAGATCGGTACTGCTCGACTTCATGCAGGAGACCCGAACAGATGTCGGTGGAATCGGTAGCCCGCGCGCGGGAGGTTTTTCGGGAAACACGAATACCGAGGCACTATTCCGGGTACATGCATCTTGCCACGATCTTCGGATTTTCGATCCTCGTCGCCGCAGCATGTGTGGCAATGCTCGAAGACGTCAAGCCGACGGAGTGGCTGACCATCCCGCTGACGTTCCTGTATTGCAATCTCTCCGAGTACCTGGGCCATCGCGGCCCGATGCACCGCAAGATGCGGCTCCTCGGCGGAATTTTTCAACGGCATACCGTCGAACATCACTCGTTTTTCACCGACGAGGCCATCAGTTTCGACTCGCCGCGCGACTACCGCGCAGTATTGTTTCCACCGATCCTGCTGGTGTTCTTCTTCGGCTTTTTCGCGGTGCCCGTCGGCGCGATCCTGTACTTTCTGGTATCGCCGAACGTCTGCTTCCTGTTCGTGTTCATGGCGATTCTCTACTACCTGAACTACGAGCTGTTTCACTTTTCGTATCACGTGGATCCGAAGTCGCGGCTCGGCCGGTTGCGGCTCATCCGCCGGTTGCGCGAACATCACGTAGCCCACCACAACAAGGCCCTTATGTCGCACTACAACTTCAATATCACTTACCCGATCTGCGACCGGCTGTTTGGTACTCTGTATCGGGCAAGAGTGCCGGGGAAATCCGCGTGAGAGCCGTCGTCTACCGGGCGTTTTCAGGACCGCCGAAAATCGAGCAGGTCGCAGATCCGGTGCCGCACGAGGGCGCGGTGGTGCTGAAGGTGATGGCAAGCGGCGTGTGTCTCAGCGACTGGCACGGCTGGCAGGGTCATGACCCGGATATCATGCTGCCGCACGTGCCCGGGCACGAACTCGCGGGCGTCGTGGAGGCGGTGGGCAAGGGCGTGGCGAGATGGCACGTCGGCGATCGCGTCACGGTGCCGTTCGTCGGCGGCTGCGGCCGTTGTCCGCAATGCGCGTCCGGCAACCAGCAAATCTGCGACCACCAGTTCCAGCCGGGCTTCACGCACTGGGGTTCGTTCGCCGAGTACGTGGCGATCCACTACGCCGACGAGAATCTGGTGCGCCTGCCGGACGACATGAATTTCGACACGGCAGCGAGTCTCGGCTGCCGGTTCGCGACGTCATTTCGGGCGGTCGTCGACCAGGGGCGCGTGGCCGAGGGCGAGTGGGTGGCTGTGCATGGCTGCGGCGGCGTCGGCCTGTCGGCCATTATGATAGCCACGGCGCGCGGCGCCCGTGTCGTCGCCGTCGATATTTCCGACGACAAGCTCGACGTCGCGAGGCACATGGGTGCGGTTGCGGCCGTGAACGCGACATCGGCCGGCGACGTTGCGGGCGCCGTTCGTGAACTGACCGACGGCGGCGCACATCTCTCCATCGATGCCATAGGTAACGCCGGGGCCTGTTTCGATTCCATCGACAGCCTGAGAAAGCGCGGCCGGCACGTCCAGGTCGGCCTGATGACGGGCAGCCAGCAGACGCCGCGAATCCCGATGCACAAAGTGATCGCGAACGAACTCGAGATACGCGGCAGCCACGGCATGCAGGCGCACCGTTACGACGAGATGCTGGCGATGATCGCGGCCGGCGAGCTGGCCCCGCACAAACTCATCGGGCGAACGATCGATCTCGGGGAAGCGATCGCTGCCCTGACGTCGATGGCCGATTTCGACACGACAGGCGTGACGATCATCACCGCCTTCTGAGGTTTTACCAGGGCATCTGGCTGCCGTCGTACGACCAGAAGGTGCCGTTGTCGGCCGGTGTCAGCTTGTCCAGCACGGCCTTCATGCCCGCGATCGACTCGGACGGCTCCAGCGTTGCATTCGGACCGCCCATGTCGGTCTGCACCCATCCCGGCGTCAGCACCACGCAGATGAAACCTTCGGGCCCGAGTTCGGCGGCAAGCGTCTTCGTGAACATATTGAGACCCGCCTTGCTCTCGCGGTAGCCGTAAAAGTTGCCGCGCTCGTTCTCGGCGATGCTGCCGAGGTTGCTGCTGAGTCCCGCGATTACCTTGAGCTTGCCCTGGCGCAGGTTGGGAAGCAGCGCCCGGGTAACGCGGACAGGACCGATCGTGTTGACTGCCAGCGTGCGCTTGTAATCGTCGAAGTCGATTTCGGCTATCCTGCCCACCCGCGGGAAGATCCCGGCGTTGTTGATCAGCACATCGATGGGATGGCCGGCGAGTTCAGCAGCCATACGGTCGACGCTGTCCTGGTCCGTGACGTCGAGTTGCACGATCTGCACATCCAGCGCCGCGAGTTCGCCTGCATCATCCGGATCGCGTGCCGTGCCGATGACATGCCAGCCGGCTTCCCTGTACTGCCGCGCGAATTCCAGACCGAGCCCGCGATTCGCGCCGGTAACGAGTACGGTGCGGGCGTCACTCGCTGTCGCCGCGTTCGCGCGTGCATCCGGCTCTGCAACGACGAGCATCGATACGAGCAGCGCCATGGCCAGCGCCGGCCATGAGGGAATTCGACGTACACAGGTTGTCGAGTCAAAAGTCATTTATCTATCGGTCCTTGTTGCCGGGAAAGCGTTCGAGGGCGAAGTCTAACCGCCGCCAGCCCGGGAATAAATGCCACTGGAACCTTTTCCGTGTCACATCCGTGTATGTGGCGAGTTTCAAATTAATCGCTTGGGAGACACTTTATGTTTAGCAACAGGATCGTTGCATCTATTGGTATTGCCTTGCTGCTGACGATGGTCGGTTGCGGAGGCTCGGGTGGATCGGATGCCCCCGCAACGCCGTCGGCCACCAACCAGACCACGGTCGGCCAGATAACGGGTTTCGGCAGCATTTACGTAAACGGGATCGAGTTCGACACGGCGGGCGCGAGTTAC
>DATHRM010000369.1:0-1631 GCA_035465295.1 Woeseiaceae bacterium
CCTGGCCCCAGATGTTGGGCTTGCCGCTGGCCGACCAGACGTCCGCCAGTTCCGCCATCGGCGACGACGGCGTGATCGGGTAAATGGAGCAGATCTCGCTGACCGCGTAGGCGACGCGGGCGACGGCTTCGTTACCATCAAGGGCGCGCAGCTCGGTCATAACGCGCGTACTCCGCCGGCCTCGGGCTCGTCGATCATCTCGATGGCGTGGCACGGGCACTGCTCGTAACAGACGGCGCAGCCCGTGCACAGCGCGTAATCGAAGCGGTAGCGCCGGCCAGGCCCCAGCTTGATGACCGCGCCCTCGGGGCAGGCGCCGTAGCAGCCGTCGCACTCGAAGCAGTTGCCGCAGGAGAGACAGCGCTGCGATTCGAACAGGGCGTCGGCCTCCGACAGGTTACGCATGATCTCATCGAAGTTGGTTTGCCGCTCGTTGACCGGCAGGCGTTCCTGCTCGACTTTCGGTGCGTGTGTGCGGTACCAGAGATGGAGCCGCTCGTAGCCGATGACCGGGTTGCGCGGTCCGCGCCGGTACTTCGTGCCGCGGAGATACGCATCGATGTGTCTTGCTGCGTGCTTGCCGTGGCCGACCGCGATCGTGACCGAACGCTCGCTCGGCACCATGTCGCCGCCGGCGAAGATGCCGTCGTGGCCGGTCATCATGTTGTCGTCGACGATAACGGTATGGTCCCACTCGAAATCGATGCCAGGGACTTTCTCGAGGAACGCCGTATCGGTGTCCTGGCCGAGTGCGAGAATCAGGGAATCCGCTTCGAGCGTCTCGAACTTGCCGGTCGGCTGCGGCCGCCCGGTCTCGTCGAGCTCCATGATTTCCACCTTGAACGTCGAGCGGTCGATTTCCTTGATCGTGCGCAGCCAGTTGATGACCACGCCTTCCTCGAGCGCTTCGTCGGCTTCGAAGTCGTGGGCCGGCATGCTGCTGCGGTCGCGCCGGTAGATGATCATGGCCTCGTCGACGCCGAGACGTTTCGCCGTGCGGGCGGCGTCCATGGCGGTATTGCCGCCGCCGTAGATGGCCACGCGGCGGCCGAGCTTCGGCGCTTCGCCCTGCTTGGTGCTGGAGAGGAAACTGACGGCGTCGAGTATCTTGCCCGCGTCGCGATTCGGGATGTCGATCTTCTTGCTGATGTGCGCGCCGACGGCGACGAACACGGCAGCGAAGTCGCCTTCGTTTTTCTCCGTGAGCACGTCCTCGACGCGGTGATTGAGCGTGATTTTCACGCCCATGTTCTCGATGCGATCGATCTCCGCCTGGAGCTCGTCGCGCGGCATCCGGTAGGCGGGGATGCCGAAATGGATCATGCCGCCGGCGACGGGGCCCGCCTCGCGGATCTCGACCTCGTGACCGAGCTTGACGAGATGGTAGGCGGCGGAGAGCCCGCTGGGGCCCGCACCGATGATCAGGATCTTCTTGCCGCTGGTCTTTGCGGGCTTGTCGAACTGCCAGCCTTTCTGGAGCGCAAGGTCGCCCAGGTAGCGCTCGACGGCGTGAATGCTGACAGCGCTGTCCGTGAAGGCGCGGTTGCAGACGTCTTCGCAGGGGTGGTAGCAGACGCGGCCGTGGATGGACGGCAGCGGGTTGTCGCGCACGAGTTCGCGCCACGCGCCCT
>DATHRM010000370.1:0-2353 GCA_035465295.1 Woeseiaceae bacterium
GACACGGACGACGGCGAAAGCACCGGCATAAATCCGGCCGTCGTATCGTGACGATCAAGCGGCCCGGTAATGACGACCTGAGCGATGACCAGTGAACCACATGGCGACTGTCGTGGGTTACATCAATCGTCACAAGGCTCAGGGCGGTCCCGGTGAGGAAGTCGAGACGTCAAACTGGCGCTATTCATTGATGAACTGGGGCCACGATCCGCTGAAGGAACGGGATTGATATCCCCTGGAAAATAAGCCGGGCCGCCCGGTACCTGCGGCGCAGATTCGATCGGGCCGAGAAACCGGGCCCGCGATGCTCCCGGGCAGCCCCCGGGAGACGCGCCGGTAAACAAAAGTCGGCGAACCGATAGCTGCTGACGTAAGCTTGTCCGTCATGTCATTCCACGTCATTTTTGCCGCGCCGTTCTTCATGGATGCGACCCTGCGCTTCGTCAGCGGGGCCTCGCAACTGCCCGGCGTTGACCTGTCGCTGGTCAGTCAGGAGCCGGCCGAGAAGCTGCCGCGGGAGATCCGCGAGCGCCTGGCCGGTCACTGGTACGTCAAGGACGCGCTGGACCCGGGGCAGCTCGTGGATGCAGCGAGGCAACTCGAGGCACGCATCGGCAAGGCCGTCCGGTATATTGCGGCGCTCGAGCAGTTGCAGGTGCCGCTCGCAATTGCCCGGGAGGTGCTCGGCATCGAAGGTCTCAGCGCGGAGGCGGCAAAGAACTTTCGCGACAAGGCACGCATGAAAAACGTTTTGTGTGATGCCGGGGTGCCATGTGCACGTCACGCGCTCGTCACCGATCGCGACGACGCATTCGCGTTCGCCAGAAAAGTGGGTTTCCCGCTCGTCGTCAAGCCGCCGGCAGGAGCAGGCGGCAAGAGTACGTGGCGGCTCGATCATGAAGGCGATCTCGCACACCTGCTGGAACGATATCCGCCGGATCCCGAAAGGCCGACCCTGTACGAAGAGTTCGTCCAGGGCACCGAGTATTCCTTCGATAGCGTCATGCTCGGCGGCGAGCTGACGTGGCATTCGATTTCGCGCTACATGCCGTCGCCGCTCGAAGTGCTCGAAAATGCCTGGATCCAGTGGTGCGTGATGCTGCCGCGCGACATATCGGGCACCGAGTTCGATCCCATTCGCGCTGCCGGCGAGGCGGCCGTTCGTGCACTCGGGCTCGAGACCGGGCTCAGCCACATGGAATGGTTTCGCCTGGCCGACGGCCGCATCGCGATTTCGGAAGTCGGCGCCCGGCCGCCCGGCGCGCAGTTCACGTCGCTCCTGTCCTACGCACACGACATCGATTTCTACCGCGCGTGGCCGAAGCTGATGGTATTCGGCGAGTTCGACCCGCCGCCGCGGCGCTATGCGGCCGGCGCCGCCTACATCCGGGGGCAGGGGCGCGGGCGCGTGCGCGCCATTCACGGCCTCGATGAGGCACAGCGGCGCTTCGGTCCGCTGGTCGTCGAGGCAAGGCTGCCTCGCGAGGGCCAGTTTCCGTCGGACAGTTACGAAGGCGACGGCTACATTATCGTCCGCGACCCGGACACGGCCGTCGTCGAGCAGGCGCTGACGGAGATCGTGAAGCTGATTCGCGTGGAGCTGGCATGATGCCCGGCGCAGCGACACGCTTGCTGCTCGGCCCGCAGCGTCCCGAGATAAACCTGGGGGTCGCGGTCGAGATGGCGAATCTGCAGCCGGGCCCGATTGCGTTGATCTCGGCCGGCTGGCAAGAGGCCGAGAACGACATCGACCACGTCAGCGAGGCCGTGGGCAGGCCGCTCGAATGCCTGTCGCTCTATCACCGCACCGACGAGGTGCTCGCCGCAAGCGACGGCCTGGCCGAGGACTACCGAGAACGACAGGACAGGTTGATGGAGCTGCAACGCCTTTATCGCCTGCGCCTCAGGCCGCTTGCCCGTGCGGCGCGCCAGATGTTCGGTGTCGACGGCGACGCCGATCTGCTCGCCGCTGAACAACGCCATGCGGTGTCCCAGCTGAGGGCACTCGATCGCCATCATCTGCACCGTACCGAGAGCATCCATCGCGAATTCGACGAACGTCACAACACGTCGACAACCGCGCTGCTCAGGGAGCACAGCGAGCAGATCCGGGAAATCTTGCATCGATGCAGTGGCGGAATCATCACCGGCGGCAATGTCGCCGTGCTGCTGAATCGCATGCGCATGTTCGGCGTCCAGCGGATGCTGGGCGAGACGCCGGTGATCGCGTGGTCGGCTGGCGCAATGGCGCTGGCGGAACGCGTCGTGCTGTTTCACGATCGCCTGCCACAGGGACGGCGTGATGCGGAGATGCTCGGGGCCGGTCTGGACATGGTGCAGGGATACGTGATCC
>DATHRM010000371.1:0-3131 GCA_035465295.1 Woeseiaceae bacterium
CTAATCCTGTTTGCTCCCCACGCTTTCGCACCTCAGCGTCAGTATTGGCCCAGGAAGTCGCCTTCGCCACTGGTGTTCCTTCCGATATCTACGCATTTCACCGCTACACCGGAAATTCCACTTCCCTCTACCATACTCTAGCCAGGCAGTATCGAATGCAATTCCAAGGTTAAGCCCTGGGCTTTCACATCCGACTGACCAAGCCGCCTACGCGCGCTTTACGCCCAGTAATTCCGATTAACGCTTGCACCCTCCGTATTACCGCGGCTGCTGGCACGGAGTTAGCCGGTGCTTCTTCTGTAGGTTACGTCAAGACTCACAGTTATTAACCGTAAGCTTTTCTTCTCTACTGAAAGTGCTTTACAACCCGCAGGCCTTCTTCACACACGCGGCATTGCTGGATCAGGCTTTCGCCCATTGTCCAATATTCCCCACTGCTGCCTCCCGTAGGAGTCTGGGCCGTGTCTCAGTCCCAGTGTGGCTGATCGTCCTCTCAGACCAGCTACGGATCGTCGCCTAGGTAGGCCGTTACCCTACCTACAAGCTAATCCGACTTAGGCTCATCCAATAGCGCGAGGTCCGAAGATCCCCCGCTTTCCCCCGTAGGGCGTATGCGGTATTAGCTCGAGTTTCCCCGAGTTGTCCCCCACTACTGGGCAGATTCCTAAGTATTACTCACCCGTCCGCCACTCGTCGCCAGAGAGCAAGCTCTCCGCGTTACCGTTCGACTTGCATGTGTTAGGCATGCCGCCAGCGTTCAATCTGAGCCAGGATCAAACTCTTCAGTTTAAAGCTTTGAGCTTAAAACAGAGCGCAATCCCCACTCTAAATTACTTAGAATTTAGGTTGGTTCTTACACTCGAATTTGCCTCTGCAAATTCCAGCGCAAGCACCCACACAAATTATCTGAATACATTGTTAAAGAGCGATCCCCGTTTTCCGGGGCAGACCCACAATTATACAGGCTAAGCGCCTTTGTTGGCTAGTCTTCGCCTGTCGTCGTGCTTGGTTTTGGGGTCTGCCGAGGGACACCGTACCCTCAGCGAGCGGGGCATTATAGCGACCCTAAGCCCCTCGTCAACAGCAAATCGGAAGTTTTATGGCTTTTTTGTTGGGCCCCCTGAAAATCAACGACTTGGGGCCGTTTTCGGCCCCAAGTCGCTGTCGACTCCGGCTGATTTACGGCGTATACCAGATCGGCGACGTGTAGGCGCGCTCCTGCTGCACGAGAACCGCGTCGTCCGGCAACTCGACGGCGTCACCGAAAAAGGCCTTGTCGTAGGCCAGCCAGGACGGCGTCGGGATCTCGAGCACGCGCACGTAGTAGAACGCCCGCTGCCCGGCGTCGAAATCCGGGTCCTCCCAGAATGCCGCCAGGTACGGCGCACCGATGTCATTCCGGTAGGACGCCGATTCGAGGTTCACGGTATTGCCCACGGGCTTGTCACAGCGTCGCTCGACGATCTCGCGCCCGTCCGAGCAGGCCACGTCATACACACGCTCGTGCAGCTCGCCCTTCTCGTCCCGCCAGCCCTTGACGACCTGCACCCGGTCCAGGTTGGCGCCGTCAGGGTCGCGGATTGCGCGAACCAGCAGCGTCGGCGCGCGGCCATCCGGCGCCGCCGTCAGGTCGGCGCCCATCGGCACGCCGTTGGCGTAGCCATGGGGTGCGAAGTCCGGCCGTGCGGCATCACGCGCCTCGAAATACCAGCCCGCGAAGACCCGCACGGTCATTCGCGTACCCGTCGTGCCGTAGACCTCGCGCCGCTGCATGGCGTCCCAGATCGATTCGCGCGTGTTTTCGCGCGCCCAGACCCCGGCGAGGCCGGCTGCCAGCGACTCGTAGTGCCGGATCGTCGGGTCCGAGCCGTCTCTCGACGGCACGACGCCCGTTATCTTCTCCATGTACCGTTCGTCACCCATGCCGGGCTCGACCGGTGTCGCCTTGCCGAAGCTGTTCTCTTCCCGGGTCGTCGCCAGCGACGTATGGCTGTCCGTCGAGCCAATCATGCCGAACTTGAACGGGTTCACGCCCAGTTTCGCCTCGTAATCGAGCCCGCGCATCAATGCCTGGCGTGCGTACTCGCGGGGCAGCATGTCGGGTTTCTTGCCGTACAGCCCGAAATTGCCCCTGTCCCAGCGGTAGTAGTCGGCGAACTCGTCGTTGGGAGACAGCGACGGGTGGGTCTCGCCATCCCCTTTGATCTGCGTGACTTCGTAGAGCGGCTCCCACTGGCTGCGGCGCGCGGCGTAGTCGCGCGTCAGCTTCTTGCCGCCGAGCGTGCGGTCGTCGAACATCAGGCCGTTGGACAGGTTGCCGTTGTGCGGAATAGCAAGCACTTTGCCACCGGAGCCTTGCTCGTAGCTTTGCATCCACTTCCAGAGATCTTCCGGATCGACGCTGTCGTAGTTCGAAAACGGCACCAGGTCCTCGACGCGCTCGGCATCGTCCCGGAACACGACCACACGGTGCAGGTTGTTGGCCTCCATCGACGAGGTCCACTCGAAACCGTGCAGCGTCGTGAATACGCCCGGCTGGTTGTATTTCTCGGCAGCGTCGACGATGCGCTGCCAGACTGACAGCGCCAGCGCATCATCATCGATCGGGTCCTCGCGCGCAGACATCTTGAGCCCCCACTCGCCGTAGGCTTCGAACGGCTTGCCCGCCTTGACGAGATCGTGCACTTTCTTGCCCCATGCGATGCGCAGCAGGCCCGGGTCGGACTCCTCGATCAGCGCGGCGAGACCCAGATTCTCGGCATGATCCGCCACCACCAGGAAGTCGAGCGGCCGCACCAGCTTCGCCCGCATGCCGCCCGACGCCCGGACCGTTTCGCCCCGCGCGAATCGATACGCGAACTCGGGACCGAGGAAGTTGCCGATCATGCCGGCATCGGTCGAATAGGACGTGTGCAGGTGGGTATCACCCCAGAACACGCGATTCGGATAGCTCCGGTGCAGATACGGCGAATATTCGGACTTTCCGATGTCGACGTCGTCGGCGTCGATGCCGAGTTCGCCCGAGTAATCCTGGGCGCCGGCGACGGCCGCGAGGCCCATACACATCGCGCCGAGAAACAATCTTCGACATCTCGTTTCGCTCTTGTTCATCGTCTCCTTTCCTGTTCGTA
>DATHRM010000372.1:0-11079 GCA_035465295.1 Woeseiaceae bacterium
GCAGCAGTATCTGAAACTCCGCCACAGGAAAGAAGACAAGAGCGTGCTGGCAGAGGAAACGCAGGCTCAGCTCGATGCCCTCGAAGACCGGATCAAGGTACTCGAGAGAATCGTGACGGAGAACAAATTTGATCTCCGTGATGAGATCAATAAGCTCTGACGCATGAACGAACAGGTAGCCGGTATTGCGTCAATACTCGACGACATGGGCGTTGACGCCCACAACGTCAGTGTCCTGACCATCGGCCTGGGCAAGGCTGGACTCCCGGAGATCGAGAGCGTCCATGCGTACGATTCACTGTCCGGTCCGGAAGACCTGCCCGAGACCCTGAGAGTACAGCTGGGAATCGTCGTTGCGCCGCTTGCGTCGATGTCCAGAGCGGCCTCGGAGCAGCTCCTGTCTCGCCTGCGGGACGTCCATTGCGAGAAGGTATTGCTGCTCGACATGGGCGCCGGATGGACTCCGGACGATCTGCGGGCGCTCGGTTACCTGGAAGTAGAACGCCAGTCCCTGGACGGGCGCTGCTACCTGTTCGATCCGGACCTGTTCAACCAGCCGCGTGAATGGAACAACCCGACCGACTGGGCCAATCCCGAGAACTTTCGAAAGTACCGCTGGTAAGGGCTAATCCGATTTCTGTTCGGACTTGCGCGCATTGTAGGCCCGAACCTGCTGGTTCCACTTTTCACCGAACAGGAATTTTTCCTCGTTTGCGGCATCAAAGCGCTTTGCCAGCAACTCATCGCGGCGCTTGATTTCGGCGGTTCGATTTTCGACAGCCTCTTCGTCCGACTCGTCGATCTCCGGCAGAGCAGCGACGGCATCCTTCTCTTCCTGTTCGATACAGGTCAGGTACTCGTCGATGGACGCGAGGAACGCCTTGACGGCCGTCTGCGCAGCAATCATGTCCTGTTTCGACGCGGTACTGCCATCGGGCAGCGTCGGGCGTTCCGGATATTCGCACGCGAGCCCGAACGCGGGTGCGGCAAATAGGAGGATCACGGCTGCGATTCTTGTGAGATTCATCATAGGGTCACTTCGGGCAGTCGGGCGCTTGTGAGTGGGTTACGCCCCGGTTAGCAGGATAGCCAATTTAATCACGATGTCGGGAGCGAGTGAAAGTGCCGAAAACTCAGGCAAACAGGGCCCTGTGCGTATCCGTGCCTTCAGCCTGCGCGAGGAGAAGCTCGAGGTAGTTGTCCGAACTCATCGGGTCCCCGAACAGCAGGCCCTGCGCGTACGTGCAGCCCAGTCTTTGCAGAAAAGCGAGCTGATCCTCGCTCTCCACGCCTTCCGCGACAACGTCCATGTTGAGGTTTCGCCCCATCTGGATGATCGTGCTGACGATGGTCGCATCATCGGGATTGCTTGACACGTGACGCACGAACGATTTGTCGATCTTGAGCGTACTGATGGGGAATTGCTGCAATGCGCTCAGCGACGAATAACCGGTGCCGAAGTCGTCGATGGCGAGGTGTAAGCCGAGCGCATACAGCTGATCCAGCAGCTTGATCGTACGCTCCGGGTTTTCCATCAGCGTGGTCTCGGTTATCTCCAGTTCCAGGGACGTGGGCGACACTTCGTAACTGCGCAGTATCGAGCTGATCCGCCGCGTGAAGTTCGGTTGCCTGAGTTGCTTCAGCGACAGGTTGACGGAAACGCGGCCGGACGACGACACGGATCGCTGCCAGAAACGGAAGTCCTCGCAGACCTTGTCGAGCACCCATTCTCCGATCTCGATGATCAGGTTGGTCTCCTCCGCGAGCGGGATGAAATCCGACGGAAGAATCAGGCCCCTTTCGGGAAGCTCCCACCGGACGAGCGCTTCCGCGCCGAAGACCTCGCCGGTTTCGAGATTGAATTTCGGCTGGTAATGAACGAGCAGCTCGTCACGCTCGAACGAGCGCTTCAGCCTGCTCTTGGTCATCAACCGCTCGACTGCCGCTTCGTTCATTACGGGTTCGTAATACGAGTAAACGTTGCCGCCGGATTTCTTGGCATGGTAAAGGGCGGCATCGGCGTTGCGAATGAGGTCGATGACGTTGGGCGCGTCTTTCGGGTAGTAGGCAATACCCATGCTTGCAGTCATGAAGACTTCATGGCCCTGGACGAAAAACGGGTCAGCCAGCCTGTCCAGCACCAGTTTCGCGAGCGCGTCTGTCCGCTTCTTTCCGTTCTCGTCCGGGCCCAGGCCGTCGAGGATAACGGCAAACTCATCGCCCGCCAGCCTGCCGATGATCGAGTCTTCGGGCAGCGCCGCACTGAGGCGTTCCGCTACGGTCTCGAGCGTCGTATCGCCCGCCAGGTGCCCGAACGTATCGTTGATCTCCTTGAAAGCATCGATGTCGATATAAAAGAGACACAGAGGCTTGGCGCTTCGCCGCGCCCGGGCAATACAGCGTTGCAGAAGATGCTGGAATTGCATGCGGTTCGGGATCTTGGTGAGCGCATCGATGCGCGCGAGGTAGCGAATACGTTTCTCCGCGCGCCGCCGCTCCGTTATGTTCTGCGCCGCGTAGATTCGGTCGCCCGATTCGGCCTCTTTGCCGCCGAGAAAGGAACAGGTAAATGAAACCGGTATCGATTCGCCCAGCTTGCTCTCGAAAAAAGCCTCGCGTGGCACGCCGGACGGTTTCTGGTCGACAAGCGTGCCGCTCTTGCCCGTATTCACGATACGGTCGATGGAAGTGCCGAGCAGTTCTCCTTCGTCGTAGCCGAGCAGGTGCGACGTTGCCCTGTTGACACGCTTGATGGTGCCGTCATTGGCGGTCACGATGATTGCATCGTTCATGCTGGCCAGGATGCTGTCGACGTAATCCCGGGAAATGGTGGTCGCCTTGAGCTTGTCGCGCATGTCGTTGAATACGGCAGCGAGCTCACCGAGCTCTCCCGGCTCCACGTGCAGCGGCTCTCCGAAGTCGGCGTCCCTGAGCTTTTCGGCTTCGCGCTTGAGTTCCCGTATTCGCTTCGTCTGGTTGCGGGCGATGAACCAGATCGCGATTCCGGAAAACAGCAGGACCAGGGCGGACAGGACCTCGACCCAGACGAAGCTCATCGTTATGCCATTTTCGGCGAACTGCGCGCGGGCCGCAGCCGCGGGAAATGCCGAGAGCAGCACGGCTGACGCAACGCCCGCTACGGACCGCGCCAGCGCAGTAATCCGGAAAAAGTTGCAGCCGATCATCGCCTTGAGTTCTTGGGTGGTACGGTGCGCCGGGCGCAGCGACAACCAGGGGCCGTACGCACCTGTTTATTATTCTGTAACGAGTTTAGCACCCGTGCGCGGACAACGCCGGGTTTTCCGGGCATTAAGTTACAATGGCAACTATCAGCCGCGGCGCCCGCCTCAGGCGCCGGTCTGCCGCTTTTCGGTGAATTCCGTGGGCTCCGACTGGCTCGTTGTCTTCATAATGCCCTCCACGACGGCGCCCTCCGCAACGGCGATCGCCGCCGCCGACACGGTCCCGGTAATCCTCGCCGTATCGGTAATCTCGACGCGGCCGGTGGCCAGTATGTCGCCTTCGACGTGGCCGGATACAACCACGTTTCCCGCGCGTATCGTGCCTTTCCACAGCGCGCTTTTTGCCAGCATCAGGGTACTGTCTATCTCACAGTCACCTTCCACCTCGCCATTGACCTGAAAGTCGCAGTTACCGGTAATCACACCGGAAATCTTGCAGCCTTCGCTGATAAGCGTGGCGGTGCCGGAGGAACGATCGCGAATACGTCGACGGCGGGATTCACTCATGCGCTTTGAACTCCGAGAAAGCGGCGGGTAACAGCGCGCATGTTACCTGCAGTTCGGCAGGATTGTCAGTGATGGACGGTTATTGTTTAACGACGTCGCGCTATTTTTCGATATAGCCGTAGCCGATGGTCTCGATTTCCACCAGCACGCTGCCTTCGAAAATCAACCGGCGCATGAGCTTTCGCGGCCCGAAGTTGTATATAAACTCGGTCACGACGACCTCCGTCGCGAAATGCCCGACGCCGGGCGTGCGGAAATAAATATGGCCGGGATTGCGCAGTCGGAAGCGATAGTCATACGCGCGCACCGTTCGCCCGATGTGCCTGACGGATGTCGGGTCGCCGCAGGCCGCTATCACCTGCTGTTCGTGCATGCCATCTCGCACAAGCTTCGTGCCACAGCGAAAAGCCAGCGCCGGGTCGGCAACAAGCAGCAATACTGCGCCGAGCAGTGCGGTCACGATCGTTTTTGAGGGGACCCCGTTCATCGTCGCCGGTAACTACCAGATTGGCGTACAACACCTGTACCGTAGCGTATTTTCGCTCGATTCGCAGCGTGCGCGCCGTCCCGTGTCTTTCATTGGACCGGCAGCCCGCCGACAGGTTCAGCGTCGGTCGCTCGCGGATAAAGCGTATCCCACGTGCTTGTGGTAAAACGCTGCTTATGAATCAGGTGTTTGAGCAGCGCCTCGGTGCCCTGCTGACTCGTGGCGACGCTTCGGTGGCCGGGGGAAGGAGAGGCGTCGAGAAGGAATCCCTGCGCGTCACTTCGGACGGTTACCTGGCGCAGACACCTCATCCGCAGGCTCTGGGTTCGGCGCTGACCAATCGCTTTATCACGACCGATTTTTCGGAGGCATTGCTCGAGTTCGTGACGCCGCCGCTCGGCAGTACCTGGGAAGCGCTGCAGGTCGTTTGTGACATCCACCAGTTCACCCACCAGCGACTGGACGAGGAGCTGCTGTGGTGCGCCAGCATGCCGTGCCGATTACCGGCTGACCAGGATATACCGCTGGCGCAATACGGCGACTCCAATGTCGGCCGTATGAAGACGATTTACCGGCGTGGGCTGGGTCATCGCTACGGCCGGAACATGCAGACCATTGCCGGCGTGCATTTCAATTATTCGCTGCCCGAACCTTTCTGGCCGGAGTACCGGGAGTTGCTCGGCGGGGACGCCGGCGACAGCGATTTCCGTTCGACCCACTATCTCGGCCTGATACGCAATTTCCGGCGTTTCGGGTGGATAGTGCTCTACCTGTTCGGCGCCTCGCCGGCCCTGTGCAAGTCCTTCGGCGGCGGGAACGCGCGGTCGATGCCGGAACTCGATTCCAAGACATGGTACGAACCCTACGGAACGTCGCTGCGTATGAGCGACCTCGGCTACAACAACAAGACCCAGGCCGGCATCACGATCTCGTTGAACCGGCTGGACGAGTACATTCGCGACCTGAGTGAGGCGATCCGGACGCCCGAGCCCGCCTACGAAAAAATCGGCGTCATCCGGAACGGCGAATACCAGCAGCTGAACACCAACAAGCTGCAGATCGAAAATGAATATTACAGTCCGATTCGGCCGAAGCGCGTCGCCCGCTCGGGTGAGCGACCGACCGCCGCGCTCAGGCGAGGCGGTATCGAGTACGTCGAGATCCGCTCCCTCGATCTGAATATATCCGATCCTGCCGGCATCAATCAGAACGCGATGCGCTTCATCGAGGCGTTTCTCATCTATTGCCTGCTCGAAGAAAGCCCGCCCTTCGATGCCGAGTCGTTCGACGAAGCACTGCGCAATCAATCACTGACGGCAAAGCGGGGGAGAGAGCCGGGCCTGCAGCTTTACCGTGTCGGCAAACCGGTTTATCTGTCGGACTGGGCCCGCGAGATCGTGGACAAGGTCGAGGCCGTTGCCGAACTGATCGATCGACACGAGAACGACGGCAGCTACCGGGACTCGGTCTCGGTCGCTGCGGCGCACGTAGCGGAGCCGGAAAGCACCCCGTCCGCGCGGCTGCTGCAGGAGTTACGCGATTCGAAATCCAGCTTTTTCGAATTCGCGCTCGACCTCGCGCGGCGCCACAAGGCGTATTTTTCGTCGATTGCGCCGATGCCACCGGAACGGGCGCAGCGGATGGAAAGGGAGGCGGTGGAATCGATCCAGCGGCAACGCGACATCGAAGCCGCGGACGACATGAGTTTCGAAGACTACCTGGCGGGCTACTTCGCGTCCGGTTGAGTCAGAACGGCACTTCCTCACCGTCGCGCCACGCGACTTCACGGTGCAGCGACTGCAGTCGCCGGGTCAGTTCACCGGGAGCCCCCGTGCCGATCGTGCGGCCGTCCGCCTCCAGGACGGGCGTCAATTCCCCCATGGTTCCGGACGTGAACGCCTCGTCGGCGGTATACAGCTCGGTAAGGGACAGGTTGCGCTCCACGGCCGGAATACCCTGTTCGCGACAGATATCGAGCACCATCTGCCGCGTAAGCCCGGGCAGGCAGGCATCGGCGTGCGGTGTGCAGACCGTGCCGCCTCTGACCATGAAGATGTTGGTGTCGTTTGTCTCCGAAACGAAGCCGTTCAGGTCCAGCATGACTGCGCTGTCGACTCCGGCGACGTTGGCCTCGATCGAGGCGAGAATGTTGTTGAGCAGGTTATTGTGATGGATCTTGGAATCGAGACACGAGGGCGTATTACGGCGGGTCGATGCCGAAATAACGCGAATTCCCTCGTCGGAGTACACCGGCGGTTTCCATTCCGCGAGCACGATCAGGGAGCAGCCCGACTGGTTGAGCCTCGGATTCATGCCCGACGTTATCTTTTCGCCGCGCGTCAGTGTGAGCCGGATATGTGCCCCGTCGCGCATATCGTTGGCCCTGAGCGTTTCGAATACCGCGGTGCGAATTTCCTCCGAGCTCGGTACGGCTGCGAAAGCCAGGGCCCTGGCAGAATTCTGCAGGCGGGCCAGGTGGGCAGAGAACGCCGCAATTCTGCCCCGGTAAACGCGCAGGCCTTCCCATACCGCATCGCCGCCCTGGACGACGCTGTCGAACACGGACACCCGGGCCTCGGCGCGAGTCTTCATTTCGCCGTTCACGTATACGAGGATGTCCTGGTTGCGCGGGTCGATATTCGTCAACTCTCTGCTCCTTTTGCGTCGGCACGGATCGCGTGCTCGAAAAGCCTGTCATACCATGGCTGACATTCGTCGAGCAGGGGCTTCAGGCGATCCGGGAACTCCGTCTTTGCCCGGTACGGCGCGAAGCCGGTGCTGCGATGTACCGCGTGGTACCAGTGCGGCGCCCACACGCCATCCTCCGGCCGCGGACCCGCTTCCCAGCTCAGCATCGCCGGCGTGAACGGAAGGCCGATGCGTTCGCAGAGCGTGCCGAGGACGGCTCGAGGGCTGGTCAGGAGCTCGCGCGAGTCGAGGATGGCCGGCGCCTGCCCGGCGTCCTGCAGGCCGGAAAATAATTCCCACTGCCGTTGCAGCCCGGTATCGGCGAGGCACGGCTCCGGAAGCTGGATCGAAAGCGACGGCAGCATGTCCCGCGGATTGCGGATGAGGAAGATATTGCAGGTGTCGCGAAGAAAGCCGAGATCGAGGTCGACGAGGTGGTGCGCCATATGCTTCACGAACAGCCGCGGCTCGGGATATTGCGCCTGGCGCCGCAGCAGGTCCCGCATGACGGCGTCGCCATCGCAGTTCATGGCCGCCATCACTTCATCGCCGCCGGGATGCTCCGCGCCCGTTACGCGCAGATAATGACCGTACAGCGGCTCGTCGATCACGGCCACGTTTTCATTCTGCGCGAAGCTGTACATCAACGCCGTCGAAACGTTTCGTGGTCCCGACCACAGGCATATAGCGGCTGTCATTGCATCACTCGGCTGGCGTCATGGCTCCTGCGGCTGCAGTTTAATCGCATCCGACCGCGCGGCGAAATCGCAACTGTCTCCTGCGACTCGTGTGGGTTGCTCGCGGGCACGGCCGTTTCAGTGTGCGCTCCGTCACAATTTCAGCCGGGGACGCTGTGACGCTCCCGTCGATTTAACTAAACTCGTGGTCTTCGTCGTGGCTTGCGATGGATTACGCATGTTGAAGACCCTCATTTTCGGATTCCTGCTGGGCATCGTCGGTACCGTCGCGGCAGCCTATTACGTGCCCGTCGTCGATCAGTATCGCGAGGCCTCGGTGATCTCGGTTTCCCCCAACGGCGGCAACACGGAGTCGTTTCGCATCAATATACCCACGGATCGCATCATGATCGGCGCGCCCCGCCAGGCCGAGCCGTTGCCGGCCGGGCTGCATTGGCCCGCCGAAGAACGGTTCGACGGCGTACGGGTGGAGCTCTTCAAGGTAAGGAATACGCGCGAAACCGTTATCGGGGTCGCGAGCCGCATGGTGGCCGACAGCGACCGAATCGAGGACAGTGTCGAATGGGTCATACACCTTCCGGCCAGGGGTACCTTCTACGTCACGATGCCGGCGGAGCCGGCTACCGGCGGCCAACGCGTCGGGACGCTGCGGGCGGGGACCCGGGAGTTCCGGCCGATGCAGGGTGAAGTCAGCGAGCGTTGGGTGCCCAACACGTTCGACGACGATCCGGATGCCCCCGACGGACATATCGAACTCGTGACCTCGTTCGTCGGCACCTTCTCGGACGACGTGACCGAAACGGCTCTGACGGAGGGCACATTGTGATCAAGTACGTCGCCGGCCTGTTGTCGGGAATCCTGCTGGGCATTATTGCGGCGGTCGCACTGCTCTATTTCAATCCGCTGGCGTCGCGTAATCCTCTCTCGCCGTTGTCGGTCAGCAATAACGAGATATTGAGCATCGGGTATTCCGCCGTTCCCACTGACTCGATCGTTTACACCAATAACGGCGAATCGCGCATCAAGCCCCATCCCGACACCGTCCGGGAATTGTGGGAGGCCCCGATCAGGCGCACTGACGTACTGGTCACCGTCGTAACGGACAGCCGCAACAACCCTGCCGGCATCGGTATCAAGTTTTCGTCGGACTCGGAGAGAACCCGGCTCATAAATGGCGAAGCGCTCGTGGACAGTGCCTGGCACATCCACCTCGTCGAGCGCGGCAGTATGTTCGTGGAGCAAACCGAAAACTACTGGAATTTCCTGCGCAAGATCGTCTTGCCTGCCTACTGGAGCACGGCCAATCACTGGAAAGGCGTCTGGAACGGCAACATGACCGTGGGCCCGGGCGCGCTCGGCACTGCCGCGGTCTCAGGCGGCACCGGCGAATTCGCAGGCCTCGAGTCCGAAGCCGTGGAAGCAGTAAGTGCCAGCGCTTACTCGGTGTCGCAGGGGCCGGTTACGATGCAGGGGCGCCTGACTATCGATGTCACCGGGAATGTCGAACTGACGGCTACCGACCTACTCGGGCGCTGAGTCCGCGCGTCAGGCCAGGTCCTTCAGCTGCACAGCGGCATCCGCCAGGCGGTCCGGTGCGATCCTCCGGCGCGCGGCAATCAACGCCTTCGACTGCACGAAATCGCGTGGTGCGTTGACGGCGTCGCAGGCAATCAATATGCCGTCACGCAGATACAGGCAGGAAAACGCACGCGTCGCCGGCTCGCCTCGAATCACCACCTCGTCGTAGCCTTCGGACAATCCGGCGATCTGCAGTTTCAGGTCGTACTGGTCCGACCAGAACCAGGGCACCTGCGAATACTCGATGGCTTCGCCGCAGATATTCGCGGCCGCGGTTTTTGCCTGCTCGAGTGCATTGTGAACGGATTCCAGCCTGATGCGGCGTCCATAGATGCCGTTGGGATGTGACGTGCAGTCGCCGACCGCGTAGACATTCGGGACCGCGGTCCGGCAATGGGCGTCAACGACGATACCGTTATCGAGCTCGAGACCTGCCGACGCCGCCAGCTCGGTATTCGGTACGATCCCGATCCCGGCGATGACGATGTCAGCGGGTATCGAATGACCGCCATTCGTTCGGATCGCGCGGACCTCCGTATCGCCCTCGATCGCCTCGAGCGCGGTCGACAGGATGAGATGAACGCCGTGCGCCGCGTGTTCCGCCTGGAAAAACCCGGACACGACGGGCGACACGACACGATTCATCACCCTGTCCGCCATTTCCACGACGCAAACGTCGTGCCCGAGTTGCCGCATTACGGCGGCGACCTCGAGGCCAATGTAGCCTGCACCGATGATGACGACTTTCCTGGCGGAGGCCAGGTCTGTTCGAATGCGGGACACGTCGTCGATGCCGCGCAGGTAGTGCAGCCCGTCCAGGTCGCTGCCCGGCACGCGGATGCGCCTGACGCGCGAGCCTGTCGCGAGAACCAGCGTATCGTAGGGAATGTGCCCGCCTGCCGCCGTGGTCACATACTGCCGTTCGCGATCAACGGCGGCGATTCGCGTTTCCAGGCGGACGTCGATGCCGGCAGATGCGTAGAAATCCGGCGGCTTGAAATAGAGCCGTTCCGGCGGCAGCTCCCCTGCCAGGAACTTCTTCGAAAGCGGCGGACGCTGGTAGGGCAGCCAGGGTTCCTCGCCGGCGAGCACGATGCCGCCGGCGAAGCCTTTCTGCCTGAGAGAGGCTGCCACCTGTCCGGCGGCGTGCCCCGCCCCGGCAATTACGAGTTGGTGCGCCAGGATCTGTTCCTCTTGCGGACCTTTCAGACGGGCTGCAGCGGCCAGAAAAACGGCAACAATATCATCACGGCAATGAATACGACGATGGTCAGTGGCACACCGACTTTGAGGTAATCGACGAATCGATAGCCGCCCGGACCCATCACGAGGATGTTCGCGGGATGCGAAATCGGGCTCGTGAAGCTTGCGGAGGCCGCCATCGCGATCGCCATCATGGCGGTCTCCGGCGCATAGCCCATCTCCGCCATCGCCGATAGTACGATCGGCGACATGAGTACGACGAGGGCTGCGGTCGGGATGATCATCGTGGCCATCGCAGTGACGATGTAGAGCCCCATGATGACCGGCCAGGGCCCTGCGTCACCGAGTAATGTCATTACCTGGTCGGCAATGTAGGTGGCGGCGCCGGTGGACTGCATCGCCGTACCAAGGGGCAGCATGCCTGCGATCATGAAGATCGCGCGCCAGTCGATCGCGCGATAGGCCTGTTCCATGTTCAGGCAGCCGGTCAATACCATGGCAGAACCGCCGACCACGGCGGCGACCGAGATCGGGGCATAGCCGAGCAACACGCTGACGACGACGCCGAGCATGATGGCGGCGGCCAGCGTTGCGGGCCGCGTGTCCGGCGGCTTGCGGCCGAGCGGCGTAAGTATCAGGAAGTCCGAGTCGGTATCGTGGAGCTGCAGGCGGTCCC
>DATHRM010000373.1:0-6546 GCA_035465295.1 Woeseiaceae bacterium
ACCGCGACATGGCCGTGCGTGCGATCCGTGCGATCGGTCTCGACATCGGCGGCGTCGACTTCCTGTCGTCGAACATCGCCGAGAGCTATCGCACGATCGGCGGCGGCATCTGCGAGGTCAACGCGGCGCCGGGATTCCGCATGCACGTCGCGCCGAGCGAAGGCACACCGCGTGACGTCGGCGGCGCCGTCGTCGACATGCTGTTCCCGCCCGGGGCGCCGACCCGTGTGCCGATTGCCGCGGTAACCGGCACGAACGGCAAGACGACGACCTCGCGCATGCTCGCCCACATACTGAAGCTCTCCGGGTTCACGGTCGGGCTGACGTCGACCGACGGCGTCTACATCGACGGCAAGCTCAGCGTCGCGGGCGACATGACCGGTCCGAAGTCGGCGCAGATGATACTTCGCGACCCCTCCGTGGACGCCGCGGTCATGGAAACCGCGCGCGGCGGGATGCTGCGCAGCGGCCTGGGCTTCGAGCGCTGCAACGTGGCCGCCTGCCTGAACGTGGCGGCGGATCACCTGGGCCTGCGCGGCATCGACACCATCGAGCAACTTGCGGAGGTCAAGCGCGTGCCGATCGAGATCGCGACGGATGCGGCCGTGCTCAATGCGGACGACGCGCTGTGCCTGCAGATGGCCGACTATACCGAGGCTAAACGACTTTCCTACGTCACGATGAACCCGTCGCATGCACTGGTGAAGCAGCACATCAATGCGGGCGGGCAGGCGTTCGTGCTGGAACAGGCGATGAACGGCCACATGATCACGATCTACGACGGCGAGACGCACACGCCACTCCTGTGGACGCACCTGATTCCGGCGACGATCGAGGGGCGTGCCATGCACAACGTGCAGAACGCGATGTTCGCGGCGGCGCTCGCCTACAACATGGGCATCGGCCTCGAAGATATACGCCACGGCCTGCGCACCTTCGACACGACGTTCTTCCAGGCGCCCGGGCGCATGAACATATACGACGAGCATCCGTTTCGCGTGATGCTCGATTACGCGCACAATCCGGCCGCGGTCAGGGCCATTTGCGACGTCGTCGACCGCTTCGACGTCGACGGCCGGCGCATCGTGGTGCTTGCGGCACCGGGTGATCGCCGCGACCAGGACATCCGCGATATCGCGGGCACCGCCGCCGGCCGCTTCGATCACTATATCTGCCGCCGCGACGACAATCCGCGCGGCCGGGCGCCCGACGAGGTGCCCGTCATGCTCAAGGACAGGCTGCTCGAAGGCGGCGTTTCCGCCGATGCCATTGACGTGGTTCCCGACGAGCAGGAGGCAACGCTGAGAGCGCTCGAAATGGCGGGGCCCGGCGACCTCGTGCTCGTGCTCGGCGACAACGTCAAGCGGACGTGGAAGCAGATCATCTATTTCAATTCCGGCGCTCACGGCGAGGAAGTGAAGAGCCAGAAACCGCTCAACCTCGAGCTGCCCGAGACCGAGGGGTTCACGTTCGCTGCCGATCTCGAGCTGATCAGCGACGAGCGCGGCGTCCGTATCGCAAGGGAAGAAGCGGACTAGGGCCTGCTGACACCGGGTGCCAACCATGCAGTTTCTCGATGCGCGCAGACTGACCGGGCCGAACCTCCTTTTCGACAGCCACGGGAGCGTCCTCGACGTCGCCTGTTCCGGCGACGAGGCAGAGCGGCTCGTTCCCCTGTGGAAAAAACAAGTGAAACGCATGCTGGGCGAACTCGGCTGGAAGGACGTCGAGTTCGCGACGGCAAAGCTCGCGGGGGGTATCAGCCTCGCGTTCACGGCGCCGCTGGATGCGCTGTATGCGGCCTCGGCCATCAACGAGTGGGCCTGGGCCGCCTGCGATCACGAGCTGAACGGCGCCGATGCGCCGGATTTCGATGCCGCGGTAATGGAGATTCGCGAGGCCATCGCGGAAGAGGCCAACCCTGCACTGGTGGATCTCGAGGCCCGCGCGGCGGCGAATGGCGTCACGATGCTGTGGGATGACGACGAGGTCTCCCTGGGGCTCGGCAGGTACTCGGAGACCTGGCCGGTGCGCGAACTCCCCGAGCCGCAATCGCTGCACTGGGCGCGCTTTCGCGACGTGCCGACGGCGCTCGTCACGGGCACGAACGGCAAGACGACCACCGTCAGGATGGCTGCGCATATCCTGCGCGCGGCGGGCCGTACGGTAGGCCTGAGCTCGACGGACTGCATTGCGATCGACAACGAAGTCGTCGATCGAGACGACTGGTCGGGACCGGGCGGCGCGCGCAGCGTGCTGCGCCACAAGGAGGTCGATGCCGCGATCCTCGAGACGGCCCGCGGCGGGCTGTTACGCCGGGGCCTCGGCGTGTACGCGGCGGATGCGGCCGTGATCACCAACATCGGGCGCGATCACCTCGGCGATTTCGGATCGCGGAGCGTCGAGGAGCTCATGAACATCAAGTGGATCGTGAGCCGGGCCGTGCGCCAGGACGGCACGCTGATCCTGAATGCCGACGACGCGCGGCTCGTTGCGCGCGCCCGCGATTACCCGGGAAGGCTGGCGTGGTTTTCGCTGGACCCGGCCAATGCGGTCGTGCTGTCGCATACCGGTAACGGCGGCACGGCGTATGTGCTCAGGGACGACGAGCTCGTAAGGATGGACGGCGAAGCCCACGAGACCATCTGCGCGGCCGCGGATATCCCGATTACCTTGCGGGGTGCGGCGCGGCACAACGTTTCGAACGCGCTCGCCGCAGCCGCCCTGACGTTCGCCATGGGCGTGTCGATGGCCGACGTCCGCCGCGGCCTGGCCACGATGACCCAGGAACAGAACCCCGGGCGCGGCAATGTCTTCGAGGTCGACGGCTTCAGGGTCATCATCGATTTTGCGCACAACCCCCAGGCGATCGAAGCGCTGCTCGACATGGCGGGCGCGATGCGGGGCAAGCGCAAGGTGCTGTGCTTTGCGCAGGCGGGCGACCGGCCCGACGACCTGATACGCGAACTGGCGCGCAACGCATGGGAAAAGGGCCTCGACCGCGTCATCGTCTCCGAGCTGGCCCACTATTATCGCGGGCGCAGCCCGGGAGAGGTCTACGAGCTCATCCGCGACGAATTGCTTCGTTGTGGCGCGCGCGAGGACCAGATCGAGCACAACGACGAAGAAATCGAGTCTTTCGAGTCGGCGCTGGCCTGGGCGCAGCCCGGCGACCTGGTCATCATGCTGGCGCTGACGCGCTCTCCCGAACTCTACGATCGCGTCGCGTCGCGCTAGCGCTCCGCCACGAACGTCGCGATCTCGGCGGCGATTTTGCCGGTATTGGCCGGGGAGAGGATGTCGCCCGCGAGCACGTGGTTGCTCGGGTCCTGCGCGTATTCGATTTCGATCAGCCGCTTGCGGGGCGCGCTTATTCGCTCGAACGCCCGCCGCGTTGCTTCCGGCGAGACCACCGCGTCGTCCGGCGACTGAAGCACGAGCAGGTTCTGCTCGAGCTGCATCGGCAACCGCGAGCGGACTGAATTGACCAGTCGCATGACCTCCACGGCAGCCTCGATCGGATAACTGGTGGACCAGAAACGCGCCTGCAGCTCGTTGTGTGGCTCCCAGCTGCGGGTCTCGCCGTTGATCAGTTTTGCGAACAGCGGCCCGGCGGGCCATGTCAGCCAGGCGGCCTTGTTGTCTTTGGGCCGCAGGTTGGGCGATATCAGCACGATGTCGGACACGGCCGCGGCGGTCTCGTGATCGCTCATGGCGAGCGCCAGTGTGCCGCCGGTCGACGTGCCGATAACGACGATTTTCTTGCCCAGGCGTGCGCCGATCGCGAATGCCTCGGCGGTATCTTCGAGCCAGTCTTCGGCCCGCACGCCGTGCATCGGCCGCTCTTCATGCCCGTGGCCGGAAAGCCGTGTTTCGAAGAGGTTCGCGGCGAGCGCCGTCGCCACGCGTTCGGCGAGCGGCGCCGTCTCCTGGCGCGTCGCGGAGAAGCCGTGCAGATTCACGACGGCGTAGGCCGTGCGCTCTCCCGGCTCGCCGTACCAGGTCACCCGCTTTTCGGTCTCGGGAATCAGCGCGTATTGCGTCGCCGCTTGCCGCTCGCGATCGGCCAGCCAGGATTCGATGTCGTCCGGCAACTCTGGCGCCAGGGCGGCGTTGACGAGCACGGGCGGCGTGTTCAGGTAAATGACACCGCCCAGCAGTGCGGCCGCCGCGGCGATCACCAGCAGTCTGCGTCGCGTCATTTACTCCAGCCCGAGGATGAGGTCCCAGTGACGTTTTTCGACAGGCATGATCGACAGGCGGTTCCCGCGACGGAGCAGGATCATGCCGTCCAGCCCCGACTGCGCCTTGAGTTCGGCGAGGGTTATGGGGCGCGAGAGTTTGCGCACGAATTCGACGTCGACGAGCATCCAGCGAGGGTCGTCTTCACTGCTTTTGGGGTCGTAGTATTTCGATTCCGGGTCGAACTGGGTGGGGTCGGCGTAGGGCTTGCTCGCGACTTTCATGATGCCGACGATGCCCGGCTCCTTGCAGCTGGAGTGATAGAAGAAAACCTCGTCGCCGACGCGCATGTCGTCACGCATCATGTTGCGGGCCTGGTAATTGCGAATACCGTCCCACATCTCGCGGCCGTCGCGCTCCAGGTCGTCGATGCTGTATGCATCGGGTTCGGATTTCATCAGCCAGTACGCCATGTTTGTTGCCATCTTCAGGACTTGAGGGGCCGCGAAGTTTAGCATGCGATGGCGCGCGACCGCCGCAAGCCGCTGTGATAGGATTGCGCCGAAAAAGTTCAGCCGGAAACCGCCATGGCAAACGTGTTGGCCAACATCTTTGGCGCCTCACCAGTAGTGCCGCTCGAGAAACACATCGAGATTTCGCATCGATGTGCCAAGAAATTGCGTCCGTTTTTTGCCGCTGCAATCAGCGGCGACTGGGAAAAGGCGGCCGAGGTTCGCAGTGACATCGAAGCACTCGAACAGGAGGCCGATGATCTCAAGAAACATATCCGGCTGAACCTGCCGAAAAGCCTGTTCATGCCCGTTCCGCGCGAGGATTTGCTGGAGCTGCTGCTGGTGCAGGACAAGATTGCCAATCGCACCAGGGACGTTTCGGGGATCGTGTTGGGTCGGCGCATGCACATACCCGAGCGCATCGCGGAGCAGTTCCTGGACTTCGTCGATCGCAATGTCGATGCGACCAAGCAGGCACGCAAGAGCGTGCGGGAACTCGACGAGTTGTTCACGGCGGGCTTCAAGGGCGCAGAGGTCAACCTCGTCGAGGGGCTCATCGAAGAACTCGACCAGATCGAGACGGATACGGACACCAAGCAGGCGGAACTGCGGGCGGCGCTTTTCGAAATAGAAGACACGTTAAAGCCCGTCGATGCCGTTTTTTTGTACCAGGTCATCGAGCTGACCGGGGAAATCGCAGACATGGCCGAACGCGTCGGCCGCCGACTCGAGCTATTGCTCTCACACTAATAAACAAGAACAACGGGGAGTAGTCCCCGGGGGCATATTCAATGGAAGCAGCCACGATTTACATCGTTCTCGCGGCGTTGTTCGGCATATTCATGGCCTGGGGCATCGGCGCGAACGATGTTGCCAATGCGATGGCGACGTCGGTGGGCTCCAGGGCGCTCACCATCAAGCAGGCGATCCTGGTTGCCGCGGTATTCGAGTTTCTCGGCGCAGTACTGGCAGGCGGCGCGGTCACCTCGACGATTCGCAAGGGCATCGTCGACGCGGAACTGCTGGCGGGAACGCCCGAACTGCTCGTTTACGGCATGCTTGCCGCGTTGCTCGCTGCCGGTACGTGGCTGTTCATCGCCTCGCACAAGGGCTGGCCGGTCTCCACGACGCATTCCATCGTCGGTGCTATCGTGGGATTTGCAGCGGTCGGAATTGGCGTCGACGCAGTCCACTGGGAAAAAGTCGGCACGATCGTCATGAGCTGGGTCGTCTCGCCGCTGACGGCGGGATTTATCGCATACCTGATTTATCTGAGCGTGCAGCGGCTCATATTGCGGCGGGAAGACCCGCTGGCACGAGCGAAGCGTTACGTGCCGATCTACATCTTTTTCGCCGCGTTCACGATCACGCTGGTGACGATCATGAAAGGTCTCAAGCACGTCGGGCTCGAGATTTCGATTGGCGATTCGTACCTGCTCGCCATCGTGATCGCGATCGTTATTGCGGTTATCGGCGCTTTTGCGATCAACAGGATCGAGCCGAACCCCAAGGTCGAGAAAAAAGACCACTTCTATACCGTTGAGAAAGTGTTCGGGATCCTGATGGTCGTTACCGCCTGTTCGATGGCGTTTGCACACGGCTCCAACGATGTCGCGAACGCCATAGGACCGCTGGCAGCCGTGATCAGCGTCGCCACCACCGGCGCCGTTGCCGCGCAGGCGTCGCTGCCGTTATGGGTGTTGATCCTCGGCGGCGGCGGTATCGTGATCGGACTCGCGACCTACGGTATCCGCGTCATCTCGACCGTCGGCCGGAAAATCACGCACCTGACGCCGAGCCGGGGGTTTGCGGCTGAACTCGCAGCGGCGACGACCATCGTCATCGCCTCCGG
>DATHRM010000374.1:0-2397 GCA_035465295.1 Woeseiaceae bacterium
AGCAACGTACCGGTGTCGCGGAACTGCACCTCGGTCACGATAGGGGCATCCGGATTCGTCGTGCTCTGCGAACTGCGCGTGGTCACCGGTATCTGATCGCCGACGCGGATATTCGCCGTCTGGTTGTCGAGGACCATCACCTGCGGCGTGGACAGGAACTTCACGTCCGATTGTGTCGCCAGCACGTCGAAGAAGGCCTTCAGGTCGCTGGACTGGTCGAAGAACGCGAACGCGAGTCCTGCGCCCGAGGCATTCTCGGGCACCGGTGCGTTGATGCCGAGTTCCCAGTCCGTGTTCTCGAGGAACCAGCGAACGCCGTAGGTGAGGCCATTGGACAGCGTCACTTCGGCGATCGTCGCCTCGATCAGCACCTGCCGCGGCGAGACGTCGAGCCGCCGGATGGTCGCCTCGATGGCGTGGTAGTCCTGCTGCGTGGCCATGACCAGGATCGCGTTGTTGTCCTGGTCGGCGATGATCGTGATCTCGCTCTGGCTCTCGGCGTTGATGCCGTCGCCGGAGCCGTCGGCCGCAGGGGATTCTGCCGTGCCCGGCAACGCCCTCGTCGCCGGCGTCGCCGGCTGTACCCGCCGTACACTGGTGGCCTGGCCGGGCAGCGGCGGCGGCCGGGAAACGGTCTCCGCGCGGCGGAACACGCTGCTCGCGGCACCGGGCACAGCCAGTTCGCCGCCGCGGGACTCCTCGAGTTCTTTCTGGCCGAAGATCTGCTGCAGCACGCTGGCGATATTCTCCGCCTTGCCGTTTTCGAGTTCGTACACGAACAGGCGTCGCCCCGCGGCGCCCTCGAGCCCCCAGTCGAATTCCTTGATCAGGGCCTGGATTGCGTCGATATGCTCCGGGCGATGCGTAATGACAAGCACGCCGTTGACGCGTTCGATCGGCAGCACGCGCACGATACCCGCGAGCGGCGTATCGCCGCCGGTGTTGATGATAGTCTCGAGCTCCTCCACCACCGACACCGCGTCCGCATACTCCAGCCGGAACATCGCGAACGACATGCCGGCAAGCCAGTCGACGTCGAACATGCGGACGGTCGCGAGCAGGTCGTCGATGCGGTCTTTGGGCCCGGAGAGAATCAGCACGTTGCGCGTCGTGTCGATGCCGAGCGAGCTACCCTCCGGCACGAACGGCGTCAGTATGCCCTCCAGTTCGCTCGCGGCCACGTGCTGCAGCGGCACGACCTGGATGCCGTAGCCTTTCTGCCGCGAGGACGGGTAGCGGCCGACGGCCGGCGAATTCGCGGCGCCGGCCGCGTTGCCGAGCGGCAGCACCTTGAACATGCCCTCGTCGCGGATCAGCGCGGCACCGTTCTGTTCCAGCACGGCCTCGACGATCGGCAGCACGGTCTCTTGCGTGACGGGTCGCGTCGTGTGCAGCGTAACGCTGCCGCTGACGCCCGGGTCGAGCAGGTAGTTCTCTTTCAGGATCGACTCGAACACCACGCGCAGGAACTCGGGCAGGCTGGCATTCTCGAAATTGAGCGTGACGCCGTCGCCCTCGGCGTAACCGCTCCCGGCACCGGTGCCTGTCCCCTGCACGAACACGCCGGAGCCTTTGCGAATGGTCTCGCGACGTTCCTGTTCGGATGGCGACGCCGACCGGCCCGCGGGCCTGTCCGCATCGGGTTGAGTGTCCTGATCTTTTCCGCTGGCGGCTCGCGCATCTTCTTGTGGCATCGTGCCCGGACCGGCATCGGTGGTCATGGGCGGCTCGCTGGCACAGGATACGAGGAACAAAGCCATAACCAGCAGCGTCAGGTTACAGGCGGATTTTTTCATAATTATTAGGCTACGTTCAGTCTCGTCCAGACTACCCTCTGGCGGCCTTCGACGCACCCGACTTTCGATCAGGTTTTTCCCTTTAAATTCCTACATTAAGTCCAGTCTCTATCAGTCCTGTTGACGGGTTACTGGAGGGGCGCGTGGCGCTAGCATGATGATCGACTACAAAAACCCTGAAAAAGTGGCGCCCGATGACCACCATAGCCGCAGAAACAATCGGGCCTGCGCGATTAAGAGCCGTAGGCACACCAGAGCAGCCGCCCCTGTGCGGACTGCTCGTTGACTGTGGAAAACTCGAAACCACCGACGTCGACCGGGCGCTGCGCCTGCAGAAGGAACAGGACGACTGGGAGCGGATCGGCACCATTCTCGTGAAACTCGGCCTCGTCTCCGAACGAGACGTCGCGGAGAGTCTCGCGTCCCAACTGCGCCTGGACCTCGTCGACCGCACCGACTACCCCGACGAGCGGCCGAACGGCACGGATGTCACCGAGCGCTTCCTGAAGAAGAACAGGGCGCTGGTCCTCGACGAAGACGACGACACCCTGTCGGTCGCGATGGCCGACCCGCTCGACGATTACGTCATCGATGCTTTGAA
>DATHRM010000375.1:0-8410 GCA_035465295.1 Woeseiaceae bacterium
CACATCGGCGGCCAGCCGACACGGTGCCAGTACTCGACGAATCCGGCTTCCTCGACATAGTCGACGAAGCGGGGATCGGCCCAGACGTTGCCGCAGGACCGGTTCCAGGCATTCGGCCAGAACCAGTAAACCTCGGCATCGAAGTGTGCACGCCATACCTCGAAGAAAAGATCCGTCAGGTGATCAGCGTGGCAGGCCGTCACATTGAGCATGTTTGTCGCCATGTCGGGATTCATCTCGAAAAGCTGCATGCCGAGTGCCACGGCCGCTTCCCGTCCGGCATCGTCCGCCGGGGGCGTCGTCATCTCGACCATGAGCCGGCGAATGTCGTCGGGAAGACCCCACGCCCTGAAGCGGCAGTCGAAATCCGGGCCGCACGCCCGGGCCTTTTTGACATGGCGCGCGAAATTCGGCCCCGTGCTGCCGAGTTCCGTCGCCAGGTCGTACAGCTCGATCGCCTCGTCGAGGCGTCCCGCCTGCTGCAATGCGCCCGCCAGTTCCTTGATCGCGCGTACAGACAGCGGGTCGAGCGCGAAATTCCTCTCGGCGACTTCGGTGGAGCGATCGAGCAACCCGGTATCGCGGTAATGGCGCGCCAGGCGCTGATAATTCTCGAAGCGCTGCGGCTCCATGTCGATGAATGCGGTCAGCTGCTGCCACGCACCGATCCACGAGTTGGGATGATCGTATTGATTTGCCGTGTGGTGGATCGCCTCGGTCAGCGTCGGGCACAGTTCCAGCGCCTGCTCCGCCAGCGCAGTGGCCACCGGCCTCCAGTCGTGGAGGGCATTTTCCGGATCGTAGACAGGATGATGTGCATACGCCCATGCAAGCCCCGAGTAGGCCTCGGCAAACCGTGGATGGGTTTCGATGAGCTCCTCGTACAGCGCCATCGCTTCGCGTATCTGTCGCTTCGATTTCTCGGTTTCCGTGCGGAGTTCGATGTAGTAGCGCGCCGTGTAGTATTTCTCGAGCGCCTCCGGATCGCCCGGCATCCAGCATCGTTCCGCTGCCACGGCGGCGACCGGAACCGCGTCGGCGCCGGCGCCGAGCCGGGACTCGATGGCGACAGCGATTTGCTCCTGCACCGAGAACAGGTTGTCCAGCGAATCCTCGATGACGGCGGTCCACAGTGCGCGCCCTGCGCTATCCAGCAACCGGAGGTCGATGTTCATGAGGCCCGCCTCGGTCGAGACGGAACCCGTCAGTACGTGGTTAACATCGAGCCGGTGTGCAATTCCAGGCGGGTCCAGGCCTTCGAGCGCCGATGACATCGTGCTTTCGATGCCTATCACGTCGATCGACCTCGACTTCATCAACAGGCTGTTGACCTCGTAGGCCAGCGCGCGTGAGAGACTCTTCCCGGTCATGTCGCCTGCATGTTCGAACGGCAGGATGACGATACTCGTGCGCTTGTGCACGACCTCGGGCAGGTTGCGCAGCACCCACGTGCCCGCCGTGACGAAAACGAGCAGGATGACGACGGCGTCGATCGCAAGCCGGCTGCGCGTGTACTTTTGCCAGGGATGCTCGAAAAACCACGCGATGACCAGCGTTACCGGGAACAGGGCGATTCCGGCGATCAATGCCCAGCGCACCGGTTCGTCGACGATGCCGACATACGGCAGAACCACGTCGGCGACCTGGATCAACAGCCAGAACGCGACGATGTGTGCGATGGCCGCACGGACGACGTGGCGCCGCTGCAGTTCGGAAAAAAACGACTTCAGATCCTGCACCAACCCCCCCGGTGTTTAGTCAATTACAGCAGGCGGCGCGAAACGTTGGCCGGGACGTCAGTCGCAATCGCTCGTTTCGCCGTCCGCCGGGCCCAGCAATCGCTGTACGCGGCATCCCGTTTCCGCCCACAGCGGGTCAAGCCTGCGCGCCTCGCGGGCGAGTGCGCTCACCCGGCGATCCAGTCCCTCTTCGGCGTGCAGCTCCGCGACAGCGAGATAAAGATCCGCCGAATTGGGATGCCTCGACAGGTAATCGGCCGCGTTGTCGACGTCGAGCTGCAGCTCGTTCGTGTTGAGAAGGCGCAGAAGCTCGACGTGCGGGTGCGCCGGGCAGCTCGCGGCCGCAAGCGCCAGCGACCGCATGGCCAGTTTGTGAACGACCGGCGTTTGCGACGGCGGCAGGGTCTCGAGCTGGTCGAAATAGAAGTGCGCCTGCGCGAGATGCAGCAGTCCCGCCTCGATGTCTGCCGTCGCAACCATCGCCAGCAGCGCCGGCCCGCCGCCCCGCCGGCCGGTGCGCGCCAGCGTGAGAATCGCCATCCCGTCATCCGGGTAATGGCAGTTCGCGACGAGGTTCTTTGCGGCGTCCAGCGCCCCGGGGTCGAGCGGCAGCTGCGGCCAGAGTGCATCGAGCACCCATTCCTGGAGTTGCGCCTGCAGGAACAGCGGGCTCTCGAAGCTGTCGCTCCAGAGCCGCTCTCCACCATCGTCGAACAGCTGCAGCGTCAGGCGCAGCCGCTGCTCATTCCGGCTCAACGTGCCCGACAACAGGTAGTCGGCGCCCAGCGCCGCGGCCTTTGCCGCGAGATCGAGCCCGGTCAACGCGGGATGCATGGCGCTGCGGGATTCCGTGACACGAACTTCCGGCCGCACCGAGAGAATCGTCCGGAAGCGCTTCGTCAGGTGGTCGGCCAGGTCCCGGGTTTCTTCCCGCGTATCCGTTGCCTCGATGGGCAGCACCGCGACCGTCGGCCGCGTGAACGACATGAACCATTGTTGCCAGGCGAACAGCGCCGCGGCCGCGCCGATCGCGACGATGACCACGACGTCGCCCGCAATCCCCGTCCAGCGGCGCTCGCGCCACGGGCTTTCCAGGAACCAGCTGGCGAGAACGACGAGCGGAAAGCCGGCTGCGGCGGCGACGATCAGCCAGCGAACGGTGGCCTCGCGAATGATGTCGGCGCCGGCAAACAGGTCGGCCGCCTGCAGGGCCGCCCACGCCAGCGCGAGATAGATCAGGGATGCGCGGATGACACGCCGTTCCCTGAGCTGTTTGTACAGGTCCTGCAGTCGCATGCCGCTGCCAGTGTACTGATTTCCGGGCGGCGGGCGTGAGGGCTTTTCGAGTAAACTGGCGCGATGAATACAGAGCGTTTCGCATTCGCGCTGCACGGCGGCGCCGGCGCCCGCAGCGGGCGCGACTATTCCGTCGCCGAGTACCACATGCGCGAACTCACCGAGAACGCACGCGACCGGCTCGCCGCGGGTGCGCGAGCGCTCGATGTCGTCGAGTATGCAGTCGCACAAATGGAAACGTCGGGCCTCTACGTCGCGGGGCGCGGCTCGTCCGCGAACTCCGCCGGCTACGTCGAACTCGATGCATCCATCATGGACGGCCCGGTCAGCGCGGCGGGCGCCGTTTCCTGCATCCGTGACGTCGTGAACCCGGTGTGCGTGGCGCGCCGCGTCATGGAGGCGACGCCGCACGTCATGCTGTCCGGGGCCGGTGCGCTCGCGTTCGCCCGTGCCCAGGGTTTCGAGGAAGTCGGGGACCCGGGCAAGTACTACACACTGCCCATCGGCGTGAACGAAGACGAGATCGCGGACAAGTCCCACGGCACCGTCGGCGCCGTCGCGCTGGACACCAGGGGCGAGCTCGCGGCAGCGACCTCGACAGGCGGCACCTTCGGCAAGCTCGAAGGACGCGTCGGCGATACACCGATCATCGGCGCCGGCACGTGGGCGGACAGCGACGTCGCGGTTTCCTGCACGGGAACGGGCGAATACTTCATCCGCACCGGCGCGGCGCTTGCCATCGCGTACAAAATAAAGGCCGGCGCATCGCTCGGCCAGGCCATCGACGAGGTGCTGGCCGACATCAGGCATCTCGGCGGCGACGGCGGCATCATCGCGATCGACTCGACGGGCCGCATCGAGATGATCTACAACTCCGCGGGCATGAAACGTGCGTCCACAGACAGCGGGGGAAGCGTCTACGTGGCGACTTTCGACTGACGAAGGTACGATTGGCCGCATGAGTACGAGCGCCGAAATGCTGCAGCCGTTACCGGGCATCATCGAGCCGCGCTGGTGGACGGGAACGCCCGCGCTGCCCGCCGGATCGTTCACGATCGACTGCTCCGATTACGCCATGGATGCCGGCGATCTCGACAGGGAGCGCGAGCTGGCCCGGCGCATGAACACGATGTTCGACGAGACCGGCCTCGTGTATCTCGTCAACACGCGCCTCACCGACCTGCCCACCATGCGCGAATTTGCAAAGCTCGTGATCGAACACGAGATGCGCTACAAGGGCGGCGCAAACCCGCGCGACAACCTTGCCAAGAGCGTGTACGAGGTTGGCGCGCCGCTGGAGGCATGGCTGCATTATCACCACGAGATGGCCTACATCTCTCGCAGTACCACGATGCTCGGCTTCCTGTGCCACAAGGCGCTCCCGGATCGCGGCTACACCTTCGTGTCCGACAACCTGCGCGCCACCGACGCAATCCTCCAGACCGACTTCGGCCGGAAGCTGAAAGAACTCGGCATCTGCTACCACCGCAACCTCACCGACCGGGAAGCGTTCCGGGGCACGGACCAGGTCGGCGTCTACAATCACTGGCAGAAGTCGATGCTGACCGACGATCCGGACGAGGCGATCGCGACAGCGCGGTCGCGTGGGCTCGAGGCCGAGTGGGGAACGGACCGGCTGCTGAAGACCCGTTTTTACGTGTCGGCCTTCGAGTATTTTCCGCAGCTCGACCGCAACCTGCTGTACAGCAGCGTGGCGGACGACGGCATGTGGTTCGACAGCTGGCCGAAGGTCATGCACCTGCCGTACGACGAGCGGCCCCTGAAGCTCACCTTCGGCGACGACACGGAAATGACGCGCGACGAGAAGCAGCTCTTCGTGGATATCTACGATCGTTTCGGCATTCCGATTCCGTGGAGCGTCGGTGACATTGCCATCGTCTGCAATTTCCGCTTCGCGCACGGCCGCCCGGATATTCACCTGCAAGCCGGGGAGTCGCGCGAACTCGGCGTCGTGATTGGCGAGTCGTTCGAACGCGTCGGCGACCTGCCGGACAAGTGGTAAGCCCGGACCACCTCGACCGGTTCATTGCCGAGCACCGCCTGCCCGACTCCTTTCGCGATACCGCGACGAAGTGCTATGAGCCGTTGGCCGCATGGCTTCGCCCGCGACTCGCTCACCGCACACCGTTACTGCTCGGCATAAACGGGGCCCAGGGCACGGGCAAATCCACGCTGGCGGCCTACCTTGACCTCACCCTGGGCGAGTCCGGCCATTGCAATGTCGCCATTCTCTCGATCGACGACTTCTACCTGACAAAGCCGGAACGCCAGAAGCTGTCGAAGACCGTGCATCCGCTGCTGGCGACACGGGGCGTTCCGGGGACCCACGATATCCCCATGCTCGGCGACTGCCTGTCGAAGCTCCGTAACCTGGCGCCCGGCGAGCCCTGCCGGTTGCCCCGGTTCGACAAGGCGGCGGACGACCGCGCCGGGGTGTCGTCGTGGCCTACGGTCACGGGGCCGGTTGACCTCGTCATCCTGGAAGGCTGGTGCGTCGGCAGCGTCGCCGAGCCCGATGCCGGCCTCGAAGAACCGCTCAACGAACTCGAGGCGGACAGGGATGCGGACGGCTGCTGGCGCCGCTACGTCAACCAGCGCCTGCGCACCGATTACGCGGCCGTGTTCGCAGATCTCGACGTGCTCGTCTTCCTGCAGGCGCCGGATTTCGACGCCATCCTTCGCTGGCGCGTCGAACAGGAGCGGAAACTCGCTGCCGCGGCGGGCTCGAATACCGGCGGCGTCATGAACCCGGACCAGGTGGCGGAGTTCATCCAGTACTTCGAGCGCATCACGCGCAATAACCTGGACGTGATACGTAGCAGCGCGGATATCGTGCTCGAACTCGATGAGTATCATGGCTGCGTAGCCAGTCATTACCGGGACTGACATGATCCGGCTTTACACCTGGAGCACGCCCAATGGCGTCAAGATATCGATCGCTCTCGAGGAACTCGGCCTCGACTACGAGGTGACCCCGATCGACATCGGCAAGGACGAGCAGTTCTCCCCGGAGTTTCTCGCGATCAGCCCGAACAACAAGATCCCGGCCATCGTGGACGGCGAGGTGTCCCTGTTCGAGTCCGGCGCGATCCTCCTCTATCTCGCCCATAAGACCGGCAAGCTCGCGCCGCCCGCGGACAGCCCGGCGTATTTCCGGATGCTGCAGTGGCTGCTGTGGCAGGTGGCGCATTTCGGCCCGATGCTGGGGCAGGCGCACCACTACCTCAAGTTCAACCCGGGCAAGTCGGAATACGCCGAGAAGCGTTACCACCAGGAAGCCCTGAGGCTCTACCGGGTACTGAACTCCCGGCTCGAGGGACGCGATTTCATCGCGGACGGGTTTTCCATCGTCGACATCGCGACGTGGCCGTGGGTATCACGATTCGAGTTCCAGCAGATCGACCTGCACGACTTCCCGGAAGTGATGCGCTGGTACCTGGCCCTCGCCGACCGGCCCGCTTTCCAGCGCGGTTACAGGATACCCGACGAGGGCTGGCGCATACCGCTGCCCTGACACACGACGCGACGACAATTCCTATTCGAATCATGGGCTTGAACGCCCGTGAATCGTGTCATCGAGGCGCCCGCAGGTTATTCGAACTTGTATCCCGTAAGCGTTTAGAATGCACCCTCGAACAAAGCGAAACCCTCCGCACCACGATCAACGTATTCCAACAGGGGAAACCATGAAGCGATTCACGCTCATTGCTGCCTTATTCACGTTCGTTTCGGCTCCGGCGTTCGCCGCCGACGAAGACAAAGTCGATCCCGGGTTCAACGAACAGACCTTCGAGGGACTGGAGATGCGCAGCATCGGTCCGGCCTTCATGTCCGGACGTATCTCCGATATCGCGATCGACCCGAACGACCAGAGCACCTGGTACGTCGGCGTCGGCAGCGGCGGCGTGTGGAAGACCGTCAACGAGGGTACGACCTGGGAGGCCATCTTCGAAAACGAGGATGCCTATTCAATCGGCTGCGTCACCATCGACCCCAACAACTCGAACACGATCTGGGTCGGCACCGGCGAGAACATAAGCGGTCGCCACGTGGGCTATGGCGCCGGCGTCTACCTGAGCCTCGACGGCGGCAAGAACTGGGAGAACATGGGGCTCCCGAACTCCGAGCACATCGGCATGATCCGGGTGGACCCGCGGGACTCGAACGTCGTCTTCGTCGCGGCGCAGGGCCCGCTGTGGTCGGGCGGCGGCGACCGCGGCCTGTACAAGTCGACGGACGGCGGCGAGACCTGGCGCAAGGTCCTCGGCGACGGTCACGGCAACACCGAACTCGACGACCGCTACACCGGTGTTTCCGAGATCCACATGGACCCGCGCGACCCGGACGTGATGTACGCGGTCACCTGGCAGCGCTTCCGCAATGTCGCCGTGCTGCTGGACGGGGGACCGGCGACCGGCATCCACAAGTCCGAGGACGGCGGCGAGACCTGGCGCGAACTGACGGAAGGCCTGCCGGAGGAGAACATGGCCAAAACCGGTCTTGCGATCTCGCCGCAGAACCCGGACGTCATCTACGCGACCATCGAGCTGGCCAACCGCACCGGCGCCATGTACCGCTCCGAGGACGGCGGCGAGAGCTGGGAAAAGGGCGCGGATTACGCGGCGGGCGGCACCGGTCCGCACTACTACAACGAGCTGTGGCCTAGCCCACACCAGTTCGACCGCGTGTACCACGCCGACGTCAACCTGCACGTAACCGAAGACGGCGGCAAGACGATGCAGAAGCTCGCGCACGACACCAAGCACGTCGACCACCACGCCATGGCGTTCGATCCGGACGACGAGAACTACCTCCTCGTCGGGAACGACGGCGGGCTGTACGAGAGCTACGACCTCGGCAAGACCTGGCGTTTCATCAACAACATGCCGATCACGCAGTATTACAAGGTGGCCGTCGACTACGACGAGCCTTTCTATAACGTCTACGGTGGCACGCAGGACAACAACAGCCACGGCGGTCCGTCGCGCACCGACAACAACATCGGCATCCGCCATTCGGACTGGTTCGTAACGCTGTTCGGCGACGGCCACCAGTCGGCCGTGGACCCGAACAACCCGGACATCGTCTACGCGCAATGGCAGCAGGGCAATCTGGCCCGCTACGACCGCAAGACCGGCGAAAACGTCTATATAAGGCCGCAGGCCCGCGAAGGCGAGGCGCCCGACCGCTACAACTGGGACGCGCCGATACTCATCAGTCCGCACGACTCGGCGACCCTGTACGTCGGCACCCAGCGCGTCTGGAAGAGCACCGACTACGGCGACAGCTGGGAACCGATCAGCGGCGACCTGACGCGCAACGAAAACCGCGTGAAGCAGCCCGTCATGGGCCGC
>DATHRM010000376.1:0-4474 GCA_035465295.1 Woeseiaceae bacterium
GTTCGTGGCGCCCGGTATCGTGCGCAGCCGTGGCGCATCACGCCGCCTGATTTCTTCGCGGAGGTCGAGGTATTGCGGGCTGCGTTCGCACGTCTCGTCGCCTGCGAGCCCGACAATATCGCGATCGTGCCGTCGGCCGGATACGGCGTGTCCTGTGCGGCACTCAACCTTCCGCTCGCACGGGGCGACGTCATCCTGGGGCTGCACGACCAGTTCCCGTCGAACTACTACGCCTGGTGTCGCACGGCAAGGGCGTCCGGCGCGGAGTTTCACATCGCTCGCAGAAAAGACGGGCAATCCTGGGCCGATGCGCTGCTCGCGGCTATCGAAAGCCTCGGCGAGTGCATCGCGATTGCGACGCTCGAAGGTCACCACTGGTCGTCCGCGGAGGTCGTCGACCTCGAGGCCGTGATACCGGCGCTTCGCGATGTCGGCGCACGGTCCGTGCTCGACCTGACGCAGACCATCGGCGCCTGTCCGGTCGACATCGGCCGTTTGGCCCCGGATTTCATGGTCGCCGCCGGTTACAAGTGGCAGTTCTGTCCGTACGGCATTGCGTTCCGGTATGTCGATGAACGCTACTTCGACGGCGTGCCGATCGAAGAGCCATGGATGTCGCGCGAGGGCGCCGAGGATTTCTCGCGGCTGGCCGAGTTTACGGACCGCTACCAGCCCGGTGCGCGCCGCTTCGACGTCAGCGAGAAGTCGAGTTTTTCCAATGTCGCCGGCGCATCGGCGGCTTTGCAAATGCTCGGCGAGTGGGGAGTGCCTGCCGTCTGCGAGGCGCTGGCGGAGACCAACATGCACATCGCTGCGATCCTCTCGACGCATGGCTTCGAGACGTCGCCACCCGCGCAGCGGGCACCGCATTTCCAGGGGGCGCGCCTGCCGCAAACCGATGCAAGGACGCTGGCGGCACGCCTCGTCGAACGCGGCGTCTACGCGAGTGTGCGCGGCCAGCACCTGCGCGTCGCCCCGCACGTGTATACCGACGACGACGATCTTGCACGCTTCGATGAGGCACTCGGTGCAGCGCTCGGTTGAAGCCGCAATACCCCACCGTGGTCGCACGCGATAGCCACGCCGGGTATCCTCGGGCGAATGGTTTCCACCCGACAACCGCAGCTGGCCAGTCAACCCGACTATCGGTGGGCGCACTACGACGATGAGGCGCTCCTCGGGCTTCGGTTCAGCAGCCTCGGGCTGACGCTCAGGGGCAGTCCGCTTTGGTCCGACGTCGAGCGGCTGCACGACGAGTTCGAACGCCGTGGGCTGCGATTCAGGCCGCACGTGTGGCTGTCGACCGAATGGTTTTCACCGGATGGCATCCCCGGCTTTGCCATGCCTTTCTATCTCGCTCACCCGCGCCTGCATCGGCTGGAGCGGAGAATGATGGGCGAGGTGGAAGGCGGCAACCGGAAGTGGCGTCACCGAATCATGCGCCACGAGGCCGGGCATGCGATTGACAATGCCTACGGGCTCAGGCGCCGGGCCGGCTGGCGCCGCGTCTTCGGCCCTGCGTCTGCACCCTACCCCGATACCTATTCGCCGCGTCCGAGCAGCCGGCGCTACGTACTGCATCTCGGGCACTGGTATGCGCAAAGCCATCCGACCGAGGACTTTGCGGAAACTTTCGCCGTCTGGATGCAGCCGAAGGCACGCTGGCGCCGCGACTATGCCGGCTGGCCCGCGCTGAAGAAACTCGACTACGTCGATGAACTGATGGACGAGATCGCGACCCGCAAGCCCAGGCGCCGCAGCCCGAAGGTGGTCGAGCCGCTGCGGCAGGTCGACCAGACGCTGGGGGAGCACTACCGCCTGAAGCAGGAGCGCTACGGTGGCCTGGAACGCCGCTATGATCGCTGGATAGCGCGTGTCTTCGTTGCGCGCGCCAGGCGCCCGCGCGCGACGAGGGCAAGCCGATTCGTGCGCGAGATCGAGCCGCAACTGCGGCGGCTCTTGCAACGGCGCGCAAGGCTGCACCCCTATTACGTTGATCACGCGATCACTATCGTCAAGAAACGCTCGCGCCAGCTCGACCTCGTGCTGCGCACGCCCCGCCGCGACGCCAAGCGGCCGGTCGTGCGCCTGCACGAGCGAATCGTTATGGATATCCTCAAGCGCAACCGGGAGAACTACGCCCTGTGAGACGACGCCGCATTTTGCTCATGGTCCATCCGGAGCTGATCCCGCCCGAAGACATCGACGGACTCAGCGAGAGAGAAATCGACGTGTTCCGCTGCGAATACAACGTCTATTCGACCCTGCGCAACCTGGGCCATGACGTCCGCGTTCTCGGCGTCCTGGATCGACTGACCGAACTGCGCGAAGTCGTGAAGGAGTGGCAGCCGCACGTCGTCTTCAACCTGTTGCAGGAGTTTTCGGGTATCGCGGCTTACGAGCCGTACGTCGTCGCTTATCTCGAGATGACTCGCCAGCGCTACACCGGGGCCAACCCGCGCGGACTGATGCTCACGCAGGACAAAGTACTGACAAAACAGATACTGGCCTGGCACCGCGTTGCGACGCCATCCTTTCACCTTTTTCCTTACGGCAAGCGCTTCAAGGAGCCAAAAAAGGGCAAGCTCGAGTTTCCGCTGTTCGTGAAATCGGCGACGGAAGATGCGTCGCTCGGCATTGCGCAGGCTTCGATCGTCGAGGACATGGGCAAGCTTCGCGAGCGCGTGGAATTTATTCACGACAACGTGCAGAGCGATGCACTGGTCGAGGAATACATCGACGGACGCGAGCTGTACATCGGCGTGCTGGGCAATAATCGATTGACGACATTGCCGGTCTGGGAGCTGAACTTCGGCACGCTGGCCGACGTGAGCGCCGGCATCGCCACTCGCAAAGTTAAATGGGACCGTGACTACCAGGAAAAGCACGGCATCACGACAGGCCCGGCCAAAGGGCTGTCGAAAGCAGAGGTGGAAAAACTGTCCCGTCTCGCGAAACGCATCTACAGGGCACTGCACCTGTGTGGCTTCGCTCGCCTGGACCTGCGCATGCGCGACGACGGCAAGGTTTTTCTGCTCGAGGCAAATGCCAATCCGGATCTCACGTACGGCGAGGATTTTGCCGAATCGGCCGCGTCGGTCGGGATCAGCTACGACAAGCTGATTGCCCGTATCGTCAACCTGGGCCTGTCGTATGAGCCGGAGTGGCGGTCGTATGAATGAAGCGGTTTTTTGTCGATATTTGTTGTCATTTTCGCGAGGTGTGCACATGAAATCCGGCTTTTCCACGTGTTTCTCCATTGGACTACTGTCGATCCTGGCTGTATGTACGGACGCTGCCGCCGAGATCGTCGTTGGCGACATCCGCGTTAGCTGCGCCGATGACCCGGCGTGTATCAATCGACTGCATCCCGACATCCCGGCGGTTGCCACGGCCGATCCCGGCGAACGCATCGTGTTCGTCGGCCGCGACGCCTTCGACCTGACGCTCGACCCGGACGAATTCTCGAGCGCCGAGGCGATCCCCCGGGAAGGGCTCGGCATCGTCCACGCGCTGACCGGGCCCGTTTCTATCAACGGCGCCGAAGCCGGTGACGTGCTGGCCGTGACCATCGAGGCATTCGAGCCTGCCGACGTCGGCTGGACCATGGCGGGGCCTTTCGGCTTTGCCGGCGACCAGTTCGGCACCGACGAGCGTTTCATCGTCTGGCGCATCAACGACGAATACGCCGTCAGCGACGCGCTTCCCGGCGTGCGCATCCCGAATGCGAGCTTTCCCGGCGTCGTGACGACGCTGCCCGGGCCGGGGCTGCTCGCCAGGGTGCTTGCGCGGGAAACTCAACTGCTCGAAGCGGGCGGCGCCGTACTGGGCCCCGATCCGACCGAGGCAGAGCCGGCCGCGGTATGCGGAGCGGAAGGGACAAAACCGGCGGAGTGCCTGCGCACGATCCCGCCGCGCGAGCATGGCGGCAACATGGACATCCGATACATCACGACCGGCACCACGGTCTACCTGCCGTGTTACATCGACGGTTGCGGGCTTGCAGTGGGCGACTTTCATTACGCACAGGGCGATGGTGAGGTGGCAGGCACGGCGATCGAGATGGGCGGCAGGATGACCGTCACCGCACGCATTGTCGAGGACCCGCCCGACCTGTCCCGCGGTCCCCACTACGAAGGTCCGGCATCGGTGCTCGGGATACCGTCGAAGCGCTTCTATGCGGTGACCGGCTTTCCGCTCAAGGAAACAGGCAGCGTGCCGGCGGACCTCGCCTACCTGGACTCACCCAAGATTGCGGGCCTGGGCAACCTGTCGAGCGATATCAATCTCGCGGCGCGAAATGCGCTCGCGGCCATGATTGACTACATCATGTCGGAATACGGTTATGACCGACCGCAGGCCTACATGATCGCGAGCATCGCCGTGGACATGCGTATCGGCCAGCTGGTTGACGTGCCGAACGTCGGTGTCACCGCCATATTGCCGCTGGATATATTCGTGGGTAGTGACTGAA
>DATHRM010000377.1:0-3290 GCA_035465295.1 Woeseiaceae bacterium
GACCGCGAGCAACAGCGTCTCGGGCAGGTCGTATTGCAGCGCCGCGGTGCCGAAACTGCTCGCGTACGGAAAGCGGTAGGCGGGCTCGCGATGGGACTGCGTGTTCGCGTAGTCCCGCCACGCGCCGTCCAGGTCGGCTTCCATGGCGTGCGCCGGGGCCGCGGCGAAACCGAGCAGGCATGGCAGGAGAACGAGGAAGTTTTTCAAACGTCTCGCCGGCATCTCAGCTCTCCGGAAGCTGCAGGCCGGTCGCCGCGGAGATCTGTGACAGGTTGGCGATGATGTCCTGGTCGTCTTCGTAGGCGAACGCGACCTCGTAAACGCCGGGTTTGACCTTGACGACACGGTAGTCGAGACCGGTCACCCGTTGCAGTTGATCGACGAATCCGTTGGCGGCCACCTCGCTGCGGAACGGGCTCCAGAACGCATACCATTGCGGCGTGGCGGCGGGCTCCGGGTCCGGCGGTTGCGGCGGCGCGTCCGGCGGCGCGTCAGCCGGTATGTCGGGTAGCGGTTCGGCCGGAGCTTCGTCAGGGACGGGTTCCGGCGGCGTGTCGGTTGCCGCCGCTGTTGCCGGCCCGGCGGCCCTCATGGGCAACGTGATGACCGTGGGTTCCGTGACATTCGGTTCGGCCGTGAATTCCGGAATACCCACGAACACGACGAGCGCGGCGACGGCGAACGCGGACCCCACCAGCACTCCGAGGAAACGCATCATCGTTCTTTCCTCACAGCACGTCCTTTATTTGTATCGCGCGCCAGCCGACGTGCGGCGCATGACGCTCGGCGAGCAGGGCGAACGCCTCGAGCCAGCGGTGCAGCGCGTTATTTTCGAGGCCCCGCCGCAGTGACGGACCACAGCGCAGGGGCAGTGCGTCAATGTGGTTGGCGAATTCGCGCGCGGCGCGCGCGTTACCGACCGCGAATGCATAGTAGGTGTCGATGCCGGGCGCAATCCGCCACTCGGCGGTTTCGCGCATCTCGCTGCTGCCGATCGCCGTGAACGGCACCGGGTAGCGCATGGGCGTGCCGCGCGTAACGACGTGAGGCGCCGTACGCGCGCGGCAGGCGGCATCGCCCAGCCGGACGAGGCCGTAATTGGCCTGGTGTTCGAGGACGAACACGATCGCGTCGGCGCGCGCGTCGGCGATCAGGATCGAGCAATGCGGCGCCGACTCGCCATACGTCGTCGTTTGTATCGACGCGCCTGCGGAGCGCGCGCAGATGCGGCGATCCTGCGACTTGAGGATGCGCAACGGTCCGAGCAGCGCGTCCCCGCCGCCGTGGGGGATGTCGATGGTGGCGTGCAGGCTGGCGGTTGGCGGCGCCGCGGCATCCTGCGCCGGCGCTTCCCCGGCAAGCCGGTAGCCGGGCAGCAGCACATACGCACTGGCGCTCAGCGTCGAGAGTTCCGTGCCGGGTCCGGTCGGCGTCACGGTGAGCCAGTACTGGTAGAGGGTGCCGTCGATGAGGTGTGCCTTGCCGCTCAGCGTCGCATTGGCGCCCTGTTCGTCGGCCGTCAGTTCCAGGGCGTCGTGGCCGGCGAGATTGTTGCTGACGAGCTGTACCATCGCCGCAAGGCTGTCGCCGGCGGCGGGTTCCTGGTCGGCCGCGACGACGTATCGTCCGGTCGTCTCGCGCAGCAATGCACAGGACAGTTCATGGGCGAGGTGTGCGGCAAGCAAGTCGGATTCGTCGGCCGTGAACGGCACGTCGCGTGCACCGCGAAACGTCGCGTCGGCCTGTGTCTGCCGGAATGCCCGTTGCTGGACGGTGCTGAGCGTTCCCTGCCAGGCCTTGCCGAATCCCGAGACCCAGTTGCGGTCCTCGAGGTCGAGTGCGCGCACGTTCACGCCGAAAAGGCCGTCGATACGTCGTGAAAGGGAAATGCCGACGTAGTAATGAACCTCGTCCGTGGTGCAGTCCACCCGCTGGGCAGCGGACGTTGCTGCCGTGCCGCCCTGGCGCCGGCCCACGGTGACGCCAGGGGTATTCAGCGCCGCGTCCAGCAGCCGGTCGCGAAGCGAGACGGCCAGCGCGTTGCTGACGGATGCCGGGACATTGTCTTCGAACACGACGAACATCACGGATTCGCCCTTGAAGCGCGGATGCTCGACGAGTTGCGAGGTGACGTAGGGTACGAGTTCGCGATCGAACCAGCGATCGAGGTTGCGTTCGGCGGCCTCCGCCCGAACGGCCAGCAGTGCAAGGCAAAGGACGAAGAGGGCAGCGCGTATCATGACGCCTCCAGGCGCAATTCACCGTCACCGCCGATGACCAGAGCGCCGCCCGAGTTGCCACGCAGGATGTCGTCGAGCTGCTCCCGCAGTCTTCCCGGCAGCGTGACGCCCCAGTCGACGCCGGCTGTGTTCACGCCGGAACGGCCCAGCGCATCGATCACGGGTCGCGGCACGGTGCCGGCTTCCATCTCGTGGTAGCTGTTCGGTGCGGACGCGTCCCAGAAACTGATACGGCTGTCGCTGACCGTCATGCGCCGGGCACGCCCGTCGGTGATCGCGTACAGCCCCACTTTGCCGGCGGCGACGAGCCGTGTCAGGGCCAGGTCGGATTCGAATCGAAGCGTGAAACCCTCGTTTTCGGGGGGCTTTGCGGAAGGCGGCGGGCCCTGCTCGGGAACGGCGTCCGGCGTCCATGTCGCGCGCACGAGCTGCACCGGCTTTTCGGGCGTGGCCGGCGCCGGCAGCGGCTCCTGAACGTCGGGCGGCGGCTCCGGTGCGGGCTCGACGGCGTCCGCCATGGGTGGCGGTGCTGCCGGTGCAGGCGACTGCGATGGCGCTTCAGGGGCCAGCGGGATGCTTTGCACGAGCGCGAATATGGCAACCAGGCACAGCGCCAGGATTGCCATGAACCGCATGATGTCGGTCTGCAGGTCGGCAGCACCGCCGGCGTCAGTGTCGCCCCGGTGCATGGGATAGAAAAGGGGAGAACGAGTCACTCGGCGGCCTCCGCAGCGGTTGCGGCCGAACCGCGATTGCCCAGGTGCCGCTCGATGCGCTGCAGGCTCTCGCGCATTTCCGAGGTATCGGCGCGCGCCGCCCGGTCGTAACGCTGCTGCAGGCGGGAGCCGAGCGTGACGGTCTTGTAGACGCGCATGAGGTAACCGCCGATGCCGCCGAAGATGGTCGTCGACAGTGCGAGCAGGATACCGCCGTCGATCATGCGCTCGAGCATCGCGAACGCGCCGTCCTGGAGGGCGACGTCCCTGTCACCCAATGCGAATATCAGCGCGCTGCGCATGCCGATCGCGGTCCAGATGACGCCGGTGCCGA
>DATHRM010000378.1:0-2487 GCA_035465295.1 Woeseiaceae bacterium
CGCTCGACCATATCTACGTGCGCGGCCTTTACTCCGAATACGCGACCACGCTTCAATCCGACGCCTCGGACCACAACCCGATGACCGTGCGGCTGCGGCTGGCGGAAGAACCATTGCACGTGAGGGCAGCGCGATGAGATGGCTCTCCCTCGTGATGGCGCTGGGGCTGCTGATGCCCGCGGTCGCTATCGCCGGCGACGCTGAAGTCGAGATCGAGCACCTGATCACGACGGTCGGCGAGAGCGGCTGCACGTTCATACGCAACGGCTCTCGCCACGACGCAGAGGACGCCGCGTCACACATGCGCCTGAAATCCCGGCGCGGCAAACGGTACGCGACGACGGCGGAATTGTTCATCGAGCGCCTGGCGAGCAAGAGCTCGTTCACCGGCAGACCCTACAAGATCGAGTGTCCCGGCAGCGATGCGGTGCCGAGCGGCGACTGGCTGATGGCGCGCCTGCACGAATTTCGCGAGCAGCAAGCCAGCGCGCAGTAAGCGCTCGACATAATCCCTGCGTAGTTCTACGCATTAAACCCGCAGCCGAAATCGGCTAGAAAGATCATGGCAGACTGCGTCTTTCAGCAACCGGGAGCAACACGATGTCTGGTCGCAATCCCATCGAAGCGCTGGCCCGCCTGCGCCACGAATTCGGCGAGCACGGCGGTGTCAACATGTCCATCGAGGCCAGCTCGACGTTCACGGTGATGGAGCCGGGCACGATGCCGGCCCTGTTCCAGGGCCTCAAGGGGCACGACGCCGGCTGTTACCTGTACGGGCGGCATTTCAACCCCACCGTGTATCACCTCGGGCTGCAGCTCGCGGCAATCGAGGGAACGGAAGCTGCGTATTGCACCGCGAGCGGCATGGGCGCGATTTCCGCGACGCTGCTCGCGCTGTGCAACGCGGGCGATCACATCGTTGCGTCGAACGCCGTCTACGGCGGCACTTATGCCCTGATGCACGATTTCCTGCCGCTGAAGTCAGGCATCACGACGACCTTCGTCGACATCACCGATCTCGAGGCCGTGCGGAACGCCATTACCGACAAGACCCGCGCGGTCTACACCGAGAGCCTGTCCAACCCGACGCTGCGCGTCGCACACATACCGAAGCTCGCGGCGATCGCGCAGGAAGCCGGGGTCCCGCTGGTCGTCGACAACACCTTCAGCCCGCTGATCCTGAGCCCGGTCGATCACGGCGCGGATATCGTGGTCCACAGTATTACGAAGTTCATCAGCGGCACGTCCGACGTGATCGCCGGCGCCGTGTGCGGCACGAAGGAATTCATCGAGTCGCTGATGGACCTGCACGCAGGTCCACTCATGCTGCTCGGCCCGACCATGGACCCGAAGGTTGCCGCGAACATCAGCCTGCGCATTCCGCACCTGCCGCTCCGCATGGCGGCACACGGCGAGCGCGCGCTGGCGCTCGCCCGGCGCCTCGAAGACTACGGCGCAAAGGTCTGTTACCCGGGGCTCGGCGCGCACCCGGACCACGGCCTGCTCGACGAGCTTCGCTGCCCGGACTACGGTTACGGCGGCGTCCTGGCCGTCGACATGGGCACGGAAGCGGCCGCCAACGCCCTGATGTCGACGCTGCAGAACAAGTACGGCTTCGGCTTCATGGCCGTGAGCCTCGGCTATTTCGACACGCTGATGTCCTGCTCGGGTTCCAGCACCTCGAGCGAGCTGAGCGACACGGACAAGCAAGCCGCTGGTATCAGCCCGGGCCTCGTGCGCCTGTCAGTCGGCTACACCGGCACGGTGGAACAGCGCTGGCAGCAGCTTCGCGACGCGCTCGAGGAGGTCGGCAGGCAACAGGCGGCCGCCTAGTCGCCCCGTTCGCGCGGGTCGAGTTCGTGAATGTCCGGCGCGGGTTCCCAGCGGCGGAATACGAAGTTCCGGTTGGAGCCGTGACGCGCGAGGAGCAGCAGCGCGTCGTCGCATTCCGGCCCCGACATCTGCACCTCGACCATGTACAGCGGGCTGTCCGCCTCGCCCAGCCGGCGAAACGAGTACAGCGCGATGTTGCAGTCGTACGCGCTCGCCGCACCCGATACCAGGTCGCTCGCCGACTGCCGTGCGAGCGCCTCGTCGAGGTCGAGTCGCCCCGGCGGCAATTCGCCGGCGAGGCTGCCGCCCGCGACCGCGAGCAGCGCGGCTGTGGTGGTCGAAATACGCTTCATCATGAAACCCGGCGCCCTGTATAGTGTCTGACCACTGGCCGGCCGCAAGTTCGAAAAGGCCTGCGCCACCCTGCGATTGTGCAGGAAAATCTATGAATCTGCCCCTATTTGCGCCGAAGATGACGCAAATAGCGCAGATTATGCTGATTGACAGGAGTCCCAGGTGGAGCTGACACGAAAATTTCTGACGCTGTGGCTGGTCGTGCTTACGCTGTCTGCGGCCGCGCAAGCGGCTGACGACGAAATCGCGACCCATGTCAATATCCCCTACGAGATGTTCCGGCTGGAGAACGGCCTCACC
>DATHRM010000379.1:0-20167 GCA_035465295.1 Woeseiaceae bacterium
CGCAGACACCGTGGACAACCCGTTTGCGATGTCGGCACTGAGCGCGGGCTACATGCTGGGAGCCGGTGAAGGTTCCTGCGGCGGTGACAAGGAAGGCAAGGACAAGGAAGGTGCCTGCGGCGGCGACAAGGAAGGCGAAGGCTCGTGCGGTGGCGACAAGGAAGGCGAAGGCTCGTGCGGCGGCGACAAGAAAGGCGAAGGCTCGTGCGGCGGCGACAAGGAAGACTCCGAAGGCAAGTGTGGCGAAGGCTCCTGCGGTAGCGACAAGAAGGACGACTAAGATCGCCCGCGGCACTTACGCGTAGCCAGTGCACGATGAAGGGCCCGCGCATCAGCGCGGGCCTTTTTCGTTGCCAGGAGCACGCCTGAAGTTGGTGCTGGTTTGTAGGAGCGGTTCTCGAACCGCGACCGCGCGTTAGTAAACGCCTGGCCGAGAAAATACGGCTGCGTGGCGGCAGCAGCCCTGCTAGATTTCAGAAATGACGAAGAAGATCACGCGCTGTAAATGGGCGGAAGGCGTCAGCCTCGAGTACATCGAGTACCACGACAGGGAATGGGGTGTGCCCGCCTGGGACGACAAGGTGCAGTTCGAATTCCTGTTGCTCGAAGGCGCGCAGGCGGGGCTGAGCTGGTCGACGATCCTCAACAAGCGCGACGGTTATCGCAAGGCCTTCGCCGACTTCGACGTCGGCAAGGTCGCGCGCTTCACGAAGAAGCGCATCGAAACCCTGCTCGGCAATCCGGCCATCGTCAGGAACCGCCTCAAGGTGGAGTCCGCCGTCACCAATGCCCGGGCGTTTATCGAGGTGCAGGAGGAGTTCGGCAGCTTCAGCAAATACATCTGGGGCTTTGTCGACGGCGAGCCCATCCAGAACAGGTTCAGGAAAGACAGCGACGTGCCGGCAACGTCGCCGGAGTCGGACGCGCTGAGCAAGGACCTCAAGAAACGCGGCTTCCGCTTCGTCGGCAGCACGATCATGTACGCGCACATGCAGGCGACGGGCCTCGTAAACGATCACGTCACCGGCTGTTTTCGTTACCGGCCCTGCGCAAAGCTCGCCAAAAAGGCCCGCCGATAACGGCGCTTGCCACCTAGTTGCCGATCGTGACCAGGGTAAGCCCGACCAGCCCCTGCGGCGTGTTGTGAGAAATGCCGCCGAGGTAGATCGTATCGGACAACAGGTTCGCCCAGTTCACGGTGACGGTCTCCGTCGAGCCCGAATTGACAAGCGGCGGCGCGGACGCCGTCATGTTGCCCTGGTCGTCCACGAAGCCGAAGGCCCAGGCGAGCATGGTGTAATTCGCGCCGGGCCCGCCGCTGACCTGATCGGTCTGGAAGCCGTGTACCAGCGCGCCGTAACAGCCTGCGGGCGGCCGGAACACGTTCACCTGTTCTTCTGCCGTCGGTCCGCCGCTTTCCGTGATCCGGGTGCCGCGGAAATCCAGCGGGTTGCAGGCGCCCGGCTGGTAGTACAGGTACAGGTCGAGGTCGTCGTTGCCGTCCGTCAGTGCGTCGAACAGCGAAAACCGCAGGTACAGCTGCTCGGGCGGCACGTCAACGAGATGGGCCGTGACGCCGTTACCCGAACGGAATGTGAACGTCTTCGTCGGGTCGTTGTTGACGAAGCCGTTAATGACGAGCGGGAGACGCAGTCCGTGAACGCCCGGCGTGTAACTGCCCGTATAGCCGAACTCGACCGGGAAACTGATCGTGCCGCTGCCGCCGACGCTCGTCACCTCGGCCGGCGCGGTCAGTGATACCGGTTTTACGGCGATCGTGCTGTACACCGAGTGATCGTTGCTGGTCCAGGTGAGCGAGCCGAATCGCCACAGGTCGAGCGGCCCCGACTGGTACACGAAGGTAACGTCGAACGTGGCGGTCTGGCCCGGGCCGAGCGAGAGGTTCGACGGCACCACGGTAACCTGGATTCCGGGCGGCGCCGAAACCGCCGCCACGAACGTCTGCGATTCATCGCTGACGTTGGTGACTCGCCGGCTCACTGTCTGCTCGTTCGCCAGCCGCGCCAGCCCGATGGACGGCTGGTTGAGGTCTTCCGGCGCGAACGACACGCCCGCGTTCTCCAGTTCGTCACACCGCGCCGCCGGCACCGCCGGCGAGTCGAAGCCGCAGGTGAATGCGTCGAACTCGTCGTCGCTCACGTCATAAACGAGACCGGGGTTCAGCGCGTCGTTCGGCACGATATGCCCGGCGCCGTAGTCGAAGGGATTGGCCGCGCTCTCGCCATCGGATTGCACGAGGTCCTGGCGCGCGCTGGTCATCAGCGCGGACTTGACGACCGACGGACCCCAGTCGGGCCGGGCCTGCATGAGCAGCGCCGCGACGCCGGCGACATGCGGCGTCGACATGGAGGTGCCGCTCAGGTAGGCGAAGGTCTCGTCCGGCATCGAGTTCGCCGTTTCAGGCGTGAAGCCCGCGAGGATGTTGACGCCCGGCGCCGTGACGTCCGGTTTTACGATGTCCCGGACAGGCCCGGGGCCGCGCGCCGAGAACGTTGCCATCACGTTGCCGGTCTCGGGCTCGGTCAGCAGCAGGCTCTTTTCGAGCACGGCGGTGACCGCGTTGCCGGCCTCTATTTCGGCGACGATCAGGTTGCCGTCCGCCTGGCCGATCATGACCGCCGGTATGTCGACCAGGGCGGCGTTGCCGTTCATGACGATGGGATCGCCGGCGATGCTGTAGACAACCGCGGCAACGGCGCCCGCATCGCCCGCATTCTGGATCTTGATGTCGAAGTTGCAGCCGCCGCGCTCGATGAAGGCGATGTTGCCGTTGATGTCCGTGTCGTTGACCAGCGGTTCGCAGGCGTCTGCCGTGGTGCCGGTGCCGCCGGCATCGTCGTCGTCATCGGCGAGCACCAGTGCTGCCTCGATCGGGTCGCTGTCACGCAGTGGCGGCGTAAAATTGGCTTCCTCGACGGCATATTTGCCCGCGATCGACGGCGGTTCGTTGACCTGCATCGCGTCGACGGACGTCTCCCCGTCCCGCGTGGAGGCGGCGACCGTTATGGCCCAGGGCCCGCCGGCCGGGGAGCCGATGGTGCCTAAATTGGGCCCCTCGTTACCCGCCGCGACGACGGCGAGAATGCCGGCCTTGGTGGCATTCATCAGCGCTATGTCGTCCGGCGCCGTGATCTGCAGCATCGAACTGCCGACGGAGTAGTTGATGATGTCGACGCCGTCGGCGACGGCGCTGTCGATGGCGTTCGCAAGATCGGAGGTGTTGCAGCTCGCGCGCGTGTCGCCGGGCCGCAGCCAGCAGGCTTTGTACACGGCAACCCGCGCCCGCGGCGCGATGCCTTCGATACCGCCGATCAGCGTGCCGAAGATAGACGCCTGCACGCGGTTGCCGGCAGCCGTCGTAGCGGTGTGCGTACCGTGACCGTCCACGTCGCGCGCCGAGCGAATCTCGCCCGCGTCGATCGGCCCGGAATTCTCGGCGCCGTCGATGAACCAGCGCGCGCCGACCAGCTTGTTGTTGCAGTGCGTCTCATCGAAGCTCTCGCCCGTTTCGCAGCTACCGTTCCAGTCCTCCGGCGGCTCGAAGACGAGCTTGTCTTCCATCTTGTCGTAGCGGCGGCACAGCCAGCGCCCGAGAAAAGAGACGTCCGCCCAGGTGCTGCGGCAGGCGCTCGGCCGGTCGGCTTCCTGCGTATCCGACAAAGCGGGGTGCTCCGGGTAGATGCCACTGTCGATGAAACCGATGACGATGCCGTCGCCGTCAAGTCCTTCAGGGCCACGCAACCCGCCGTCCGCGTCGAAAAGCCCCAGGAAGCCGGGGCTGAACTTGGTCGCCAGCGGCCGGATCTCGTCTTCCCAGACGTGCAGGACCTCGGGCATGTTCTCGAGCTTGTGCGCCTGCGTGGCAGTCATCTCCGCCGCAAAGCCGTTGAAGCCGTAGCGATAGCTGTAGATCTTCCGTGCAGCGGGCGCAGCGCGCATCAGGAACTGGTCCTGCTCCGCATGCAGTTTCTCGGCATACGTCGCGATCGCCGGACTGGATTTGTCGAACCGCGGCTGGGACGGTTTCCCTGCCGGAGCCGCCGCCGTGGTTTTATAGAGTGTGGAGTGAAACTCCGCGGCCGAGGGCGCGCGCAGCTGCACGATGTATACCTTGCGGGCATCCGGATCCCCGACGCCCGCAAGCTGCAACCCGCGCGCGATGCCGGCGTCTCGCAGCGGCGAGTCGGTCGACGCACTGGCGCTGGCGGCGCAGAGCGCGAGCAAAAGACCGGTGAGAAGCGTTGTTGGTTTCACGGAGATTCCGGCGGCCGGGCCTTTTTTCTTGTCCTACTTAAGGAGTGTTTCCGAAGTGGCCGATTTTTAACGAAGTTACCACATTCGGGAACGGCGCCGCCAGCCGCAAAAAACCGTTTCAGTCGTTGAGGTAGCCGGCGGCTTCCTCGTCCGTGTACTCGACGCCGAGGCCGAGCACCAGCCGATTGACGAAATTGAAATAGGCCGTGATGAGCGTCACGTCCAGGATGTCGCGGTCGCTCAGGCCCACGGCCCGGAGCTCACCGAGGTCCGACTCGGTCATGGCCTCCGGCGCGGATGTCAGTTTGTGGGCATGGCGCACGATGTTGGACAGGCGCGGTTCCAGCGTTTCGAGACCGTCCGCCGTCGCCAGCGTGCTCAGGATCTCCTCGTCGTCGATGAAGTGCCGCAACGCCACGGCATGATGGTTGACGCAGTACGCGCAATCGTTTTCCGCCGAGACAACGACGCCGATCGCCTCTCGTTCCGCGCGGCTGAGCCCGGACTTGCCGAACATCAGCGTCATGTAGAGGTCCAGGTGGCCGGACATCGCCTCCGGATTGAGGCTGTGGACCTTGAGGATGTTGGATACCTTGCCGCGCTTTTCGACTAGCTCTTTATATATCTCGGCCAGGCGGCCATCGGCTTCGCTGACTTCGATTTCATTTATCCAGGACATCGCTGTTCGCCACGGCGTTACCGCCGTCACCGGGGTTCCCGCGGTGTTCCACGAACTCGAAGGTTGCAGCGTCGTCACCGAACACAAAAACCCGGCAGCTGCCCCATTCGGCCGGCAGGGACCATCGGGCACCCGTTTCTACCTGCGCGCTCAGGCGATGGTTGTCGCAGCGCGCTTCGAAGCGTTGGACGTTACCACTCACTTCGGCAAAAGAAAAATCGCGATGCACGGGCGTGTATGCCCAGAGCGGCGTGCCGGTCTCGCAGTTGCACGGGTTGTAGATCGTAGCGCTGGCGACCATCGCCGCGTCGTCCTCGATCGAACGTTCGAGCGCGCGAATGCTGTCGGCGAGTTCTTCGAGTACCGCATCGCTGCCCGGTCTCCCGCGCAGCTCGCCGAGCGTTTTCAGCGCTTCGCCATAGAGCCCGGAATCGATCTCCAGGTTCAGTATCCGGCCGAGAATTTCCACGCGCTCCTTGTCATCGAGAGCTGCCGGGCCGCTGACGGCCAGCGCGCGGCGATAGTATTCCAGCTCTTCGACGGCATCGCCTTCCGCCGCCTCAACCCGCGCGTTCAGCAATGCGAGCATCGTCGATTCGTACAGATTCCAGCCGCCGAAGTCGTTTGCCATATCGACCTTGTCGCGTGCGTTCTGCGGCTTGACGTAATACAGGTCGCTCACGATATCGCGGTAGCGCCGCAGGAAGCCGCGGGTAGCCCGGTCGCGGTCGCCGCTGATCTCGAACCGTATATCTACCCGGTTGTTGGCGCTTTCCGCGCCGGCGCCGGGCGCTTCGAACTGCCAGCCGGACACGACGTCGATCGCCGCCTGCTCGAACAGCGGGCCGCCGGCGGAGTCGACGATCACCGGATCGACAGCGCGCCCGTCGGGAGAGATGACGAAGTGCAGTCGCACCCAGCCTTCCTGGCCGCCGCGCATCTTGCCGTCCGGGAATTCGGGCGCCGGCTGCTCTATGGCTGCGGCGGAAACGCCGCTGGTGTCCATGTCCACGTCGAACTTTGCCGCGTGTGCCGGCGCAATGACGAAGGTCGATACCAGGCCGGCCAGCACGGCGGCGATCGGCCGATGCCGGTTTTGATGCAGCTGATTCATTGCGTGTTCCCCGAATAAAGAAGGGCGGGGCCGGTCGTCACCGGCCGCTTGTTCTGGTTACCCTGTTAGATGCTCCGGGAACGCAAATAGTTGCGCCGGGTTCGCGAGTCTCGTCGAAAATCGCGGTTTTACAGCCAGTCGCGCGGCCGCAGGTAGTCGGTGTACAGCAATTCCTCCGGCGATCCGGGCTCGGGGCGCCAGTCGTATTCGTAACGCACCCGCGGTGGCAGGGACATGAGAATGGATTCCGTGCGCCCGCCCGACTGCAATCCGAACAGGGTGCCGCGATCGTAGATCAGGTTGAACTCGACGTAGCGGCCGCGGCGGTACAGCTGGAATTCGCGCTGCCTGTCGCCGAACCGGTGCTTGCGGCGTTTCCTGACGATGGGCGCGTAGGCCTTCATGAAGGTATCGCCAACGGCGCGCAGGAATTCGAAGCTCCGGTCGAAGCCCATGTCGTTCAGGTCGTCGAAAAACAGTCCGCCGACGCCGCGTGTTTCATTGCGATGCCTGAGAAAAAAGTATTCGTCGCACCATTCTTTGTACTTCGGGTAGCGCTCCTCGCCGAACGGGTCGCAGGCAGCCTTTGCGGCTTCGTGCCAGGCGACGACGTCCTCGTGAAACGGGTAATACGGCGTCAGGTCGAAGCCCCCTCCGAACCACCAGACCGGGTCGCTGTCTTCCTCTCCCGCGATGAAATAGCGCAGGTTCGCATGCGTCGTCGGCACGTAAGGATTTTCCGGGTGCAACACGAGCGATACGCCCATGGCCTGGAAGCCCTGGCCGGCGAGGTCGGGCCTCGACTTCGTCGCCGACGCCGGCAGCTGTGTGCCGAACACGTGTGAGAAATTCACGCCCGCCTGCTCGAATACGCCGCCGCGCTTGAGCACGCGGCTCTCGCCGCCGCCGCCGCCCGGGCGGTCCCACGCGTCGCGATGAAAACGCTCCTTGCCGTCGAGTTCCTCGAGCTCGGCGACGATCCGGTTCTGCAGGAACTGCAGATAGTCTTTGACCTGGCTGATGTCGCTCATGATCGTCCCGGCCTCAATACCCTTCCCGTTTCGAGTTCCCTGATTTCGGACGGTCCGCTTGCGGGGCCGCACTCGCCGGGGACGACATAGTCTACAAGATGCCCGAAGCTCTTCTGCAGGATGAACGCATTACGAGCAACCGGGCGGCCCGCGACGTTCGCGCTGGTCGAGACGATCGGCATATCCACGGCGTCACAGATTGCCGCCGCGACCGGGTTGGTGGTGATACGAACGGCGAGGCCGGGATTGTCGCCGGTAACGATCGCCGGTACCCGCGGCGCCGGCGCCACAATCCAGGTCACGGGCCGTTTCGGGTCGGGTTCCGGCAGGGCATTGCGAGCGGCGGGATCGATCCAGTCATCGAATTGACCGGCCCGCGCCGCGATCAGTATGAGCCCTTTGAGCGGACTGCGTTGCTTGATGGCCAGGATTCTTTCGACGGCGTCGATGTCGTCGGGCAGGCAGCCGAGGCCGAACACGCCCTCGGTCGGGTAGGCAATGACGCCGCCGCCCAGCAGTACTTCGGAAGCTCGCCTGGCCGCTATCGTCACGCTGCGGTTCCTCTAGTCTGCCGGCTTCTTTTTTGCGGCCTTTTTCCTGGTCTTCTTCCTGGTCTTTTTCTTTGCCGCTTTCTTCTTCGCGGCCGCTTTCTTCGGGGCCGCGTCGCCTGCCGTTTTCTTTTTAGTCTTCTTCTTGCCGCGGCGGCCGCGCTCCGGAGCGGCGGCCAGCAGTTCCCGGCACTCCTCGAGCGTCAGCGATTTCGGATCGCGATCCTTGGGCACGCGCGCGTTTTTCTTCTTGTTCGTAATGTAGGGGCCGTAACGACCGTTCAGGACCTGGATGCCCTCTGCCTCGAAGTCCTGGATGATGCGGTTCGCGTCTTCGATCTTTTTCTGTTCGATGAGTTCGAGCGCGCGCGGCAACTCGATCGTGTAAGGATCGTCGTCGCCGCGGATGGAGACGTACTTGTCGCCGTAACGAACATAGGGCCCGAAGCGCCCGATGCTGGCCGAAACCGGCTGGCCGTCCGGCGTCTCCCCGAGCTGGCGAGGCAGCTTGAAGAGCTCCATCGCCTCTTCGAACGTGATGTCGTTCATTTTCTGGCCGGGGCGGAGGCCCGCGAACTTCGGCTTCTCTTCGTCGTCCTTGGTGCCGATCTGTACGAACGGTCCGTAGCGGCCCATGCGCACCGTGACGGGCTTGCCCGTCTTCGGGTCGGTGCCCAGTTCCCGGGCCTGCGCAACCTGCTCGCGCGTGACCGACGTCTCCTTCTCCTCGCACAACTTGTGGAACGGACGCCAGAAGTTGTCCAGCAACGGCACCCAGTCCTTTTCGCCGAGCGACACCGCGTCGAGGTCGTCCTCGAGTCGCGCCGTGAAATCGTAATCGACGTACTGCGTGAAATGATCCGTCAGGAAGCCGTTGACAATGCGGCCGATGTCCGTCGGCAAAAATCGCTTGCCGTCCATCTCGACGTATTCTCGGTTCTTGAGCGTCGCGATGATGCTCGCATAGGTCGACGGACGCCCGATGCCGTATTCCTCGAGTGCCTTCACGAGGCTGGCTTCCGTGAAGCGCGGCGGCGGCTCCGTGAAGTGCTGCTCCGGGCGGAGTTCGTCGAGGTCGACGACGTCGCCTTCCTCGATGTCGGGCAACAACCGGTCGCCTTCGTCGTCCTTGGCGTCGTCCTTGCCTTCCTGGTACACCGCGATGAAGCCGGGCTCGACGAGCACGGAACCGTTTGCGCGGAACACATGCCCGTCCTCTCGCGGTCCGGCGGCAAAATCGATCGCGACGGTATCGAATACGGCGGGCACCATCTGCGAGGCCATCGTGCGTTTCCAGATCAGCGAGTAGAGCCTGAACTGGTCGTCCTCGAGCACGCCCTTGAGGTCGTCCGGGTGGCGGGCAACCGATGTCGGGCGCACGGCTTCGTGCGCTTCCTGGGCGTTCTTCGACTTCGTCTTGAACTGGCGTGGCTCGTCCGGGACGTTTTGCCTGCCGTAGCGTTCGGCGATGACATCGCGTATCTCGTTCACGGCCACCTCGGCGAGCGTTACCGAGTCGGTACGCATATAGGTAATGAGTCCGACGTTGCCCTCGCCGGGCAGCTCGATGCCTTCATAGAGCCGTTGCGCCGTGCGCATGGTGCGCTGGGTGTTGAAGCCGAGCTTGCGGGAGGCTTCCTGCTGCAGCGTGGACGTCGTGAACGGCGCGGCCGGATTGCGGCGGCGCTGTTTCCGGGTGACGCTGATCGTCTGCAACTTGCCGTCGGCCGCCTCGAGCACGGTCTTCTCGACCTCGCGCGCCGCTGCCTCGTTCTCGAAGCTGAATTGCTCGACCTTGTCGCCCCTGTAGCTAACGAGGCGGGATGCGAACGGCTGCTTCTCCTTGCTCAGGTCGGCCTCGATGGTCCAGTACTCGCGCGCCCTGAACGCTTCGATCTCGAGTTCGCGCTCGACGATCATCCGCAGGGCGGGGCTCTGCACACGGCCGGCGGACAGGCCGGGCTGGACTTTTTTCCACAGCAGCGGCGACAGGTTGAAGCCGACGAGATAGTCGAGGGCGCGGCGCGCCTGTTGTGCGCCGACCAGGTCGCCCGAAATATCCCGCGGATGCTCGATGGCTTCCTGGACGGCGTTCTTCGTGATTTCGTAGAAGACAACGCGATGCACGGGCTTGCCGTTCAATGCGTTCTTTTCCTTCAGCAATTCAATCAGGTGCCAGGAAATGGCTTCGCCTTCGCGGTCGGGGTCCGTTGCGAGATAGAGCGCTTCGGCCTTTTTCAGCGCGCGCACGATCGCGTTGACGTGTTTCTCGCTGCGCTCGATGACCTGGTACTTCATTGCGAATTCGTTGTCCGGGTCGACGGCGCCCTCCTTGGGGATGAGGTCGCGCACGTGCCCGTAAGACGCCATCACCTCGAAATCCCTGCCGAGGTATTTGCTGATGGTTTTCGCCTTCGCTGGCGATTCGACGATGACAAGATTCTTGGACATATAATGAAAAACCGCGGTCAATGCCGCGGTTGAATTACATACTTCGTCGCAGCGTGTCAAGAAATGGGCATTCCGGCACGCCGCGAAACCGGTTCAGATCATCTCAGTGGAGAGCACCTGTGTTTTCCTCGAAAACGAGGTCTTCCATGCGTGCATAAGCCAGTTCCTGTCCCGGCTGGCTGAAGAGAACCATCAGCACGACCCACTTGATCTGTTCGACGTCGATATCCGGCGCATCCAGCGCCAGCAGCCTGTCTACGAGGATTTCGCGCTGCGCCGGCGAGAGTATGCCGATCTGTTCCAGGTACGAAATGTAGCCGCGACAGGAGACGTCGAGCCGTTCCTGTTCCAGGCTGTTGTAGACGCGCGTTCCGCGTGCCGTCTGGGCGTTAAAGATCAGGTCTTCCTGGTCTTCGGAGAGACATTCCAGCCAGTCGAGTGCGCGCTCGATCTCCGCATCGCCGAAGCCGGCGCTCGCCAGTTCGCCGCGAAGTTCGTTCTGATCGGGTTCGGGGTCTTCATCGGTGTCGACGTATGTTTCAAACAGGTACATCAATACGTCGAGTACGTTTTCTTTCATGCCTGGAGCGGCTCCCTTGGTAGCTGGCGTTTCACCAAATATCTAGCTCAGTACTGAGTAGCGTCCGCCGGACAGCTTCTCGACCTTTCCTTCTAGCTCCAGGATCAGAAGCATGGAGGAAACCTGGTCGATCGTCAATCCGGAGCGCTCGACGATCTGGTCCGTGCTCACAGGATCGTGACCGATTGCTTCGAGCAGTTTTACATACTCCTCGTCGGCCTCTGCGCCGGCGTCGCGCGGCGACACGGCCGTATCGACCGTTTGCAGCATATGCCCGGCGAGCGGCGCGAGTTCCGCGACGATATCGTCTGCGGCTTCCACCAGTTTTGCGCCCTGGCGGATGAGCTGGTGACAGCCGCGGGTCAGCGGATTATGTATGGAGCCGGGAATCGCGAAGACCTCTCTTCCCTGTTCCGATGCCAGCCGCGCCGTGATCAGCGATCCGCTGCGCCGCGCGGCCTCGACGACCAGCGTGCCGAGGCTGAGGCCGCTGATCAGCCGGTTGCGTTGAGGAAACAGCGCCCTGTTCGGCGCCGTGCCCAGCGGAAACTCGCTGACGAGCGCGCCGTGCCGGGCGATGTCCCGCGCCAGGTCGTGATTCGTCGCCGGGTACACGCGATCGATGCCGTGGCCGAGGAAGGCGACCGTCGGAGCCTCCGCTGCCAGCGCTCCGCGGTGCGCGGCCGCGTCGATGCCCTGCGCGAGTCCGCTGACGATACAGAAGCCCGTGCGGCCGAGATGCCGGGCGAACTCGAAGGCGTTCTGAGCACCGCCGCTCGTGGGGTTGCGACTGCCGACGATCGCGAGAGCCGGCAGGTGCAGAATTTCCGGGTCACCGACGACATAGAGGCGTTCGGGCGGGCCGGGTATCCCCGCAAGCAGTTCCGGGTAGGCGTCGTCTCCGAGCCTGATCCGATGGTGGTTTTGCTGCTGTAACCACTCGTTCTCGTCCACCGCGGGTTCCGGATCCTGCACCAGGGACCCGCCATCATACCGTGGCGGCGCCGCGACGCGGCACGGCTATTCCGGGCGCTTTGCAAAAAAAACGGCGCCCGAAGGCGCCGTTTCCGGTTCGTGGCGTAACCCGATTCAGGTCGGGTTGCGCACGGTGTCGTGAATGTGAATCGCCTGCGTGGCTTCCATGACCAGCCCGTAGCCGATGCGGTCGTAGACCTTGAACACCATCAGCGTGCCGGCTTCCTCGTCGGGAAGGCGAACCTTGCCGCCGCCGAAGCGGTCCTCGATGGTCTCGCCCGTGCGGAATACCGACAGTACGTCACCGACCGCCAGGCCGTCGCGCGCACCGCGGTTCAGCACGACCACGTGGTACTGGCCGATCTGGGTGACGCCGCCCACCACGGAAATGATGCGGCCGTCGATGGGGCTGCTCGGCGCACGCGGATAGAAGTTCAGCGGCACGTCCACCGACTCCGGGATGAGCTTGTCGCCGGGGACCGCTTCCTGGTTGGTGTCCGTCAGTGCGACCGTTGCCGGGTCGCCCGTGCGGCGAAGCGTGCCTTCGCCGATGAATTTGCCCTGGTAACCGATGAGCTTGTTGTCATCGGGGTCGATCAGCGGCTCGCCGATTTCGACGACGTTGTAGCGCGATCCCAGCTGGGCGTCGTCCAGGCCGCGGGCGTAAACCACGTTGCCGGCCGCCGCGATGAGATGGTCGCCACGCGTCTCGAGCAGATACGGCAGCTGATCCGTTTCGCGTTTCTCCAGTACCGCGCCGCTCGACAGGAACGCCGACACCGCCTCGTAGGGAATGCTGGTAACCGCCTGGGTTATCGGCGAGATGCGGGCCTGCGGCGAAAGCCGGTACGTCGAGGCGCGGACATTCGTTACGCGCGGCTGGCCGTCGATGTAAACCAGTGCAAGAACGTCACCGGGATAGATAAGGTGCGGGTTCTCGATCTGGGTGTTGATGTGCCAGATCTCCGGCCAGAACCAGGGGTCCTTCAAGAACGTGGCGGCGATGTCCCACAGCGTGTCGCCGACCTGCACGACGTACTCGTCGGGGTGATTGTCGGCGAGCGGCACCGGCTGGCTGACGCGCTGGACCACCGGGGCGCTGTATTCGGGAACCGACGACTGCGGGGCATTGTCATAGCTCGGCGGCGGTGCGGGCGCGGGCGCCGGTGTCGGAACCGCGGCGTCGTCATCGTCGCCCCAAAACGGGTTCAGGGAGCAGCCGGCAAGCAAGGCGGCCAGCGCAACAGCGGTGAGCCGAATGAGGGTGTTCAGGCTTTGTGTGCGGGGGACCATAGTTCGCGGGTGCTCCATTTTTGCGGATTCAAACCGGGCCGGTCGCGGCATTGCTATAATATGTCGTTCCGGCATTGCCACGGCTGCCAATCACGTCACATTTCCAGCCCAAAAAGCGCTCGGAGACGCTCCGTGATTGGCCGCATTTTCTGAAACTTATTCAATTAAGTCAAACATTTAGGCAATTTATATAGATTTTTACGCGAGATCCGGGTGAAATAATTATGTCCTCAACGGGTCATAGTGAGTCGACGAGCCCGGAAATTGCTGCAGGCGAATTATGGCAAAACTGACGATTCTGGAATTTCCCGACCCGCGTTTGCGCAAGAAGGCGGTCCCCGTCGACGTGGTCGACGACGCGTTGCGGACGCTGGTCGACGACATGTTCGAGACCATGTACGCCGCACCGGGCATCGGCCTCGCTGCGACGCAGGTCGACGTTCACCGCCGCCTGCTGGTAGCGGACGTGACGGCGGAGAAAAACGACCCGCACGTATTCATCAATCCCGAGATCATCGAGAAAGACGGCGTGACCACCACCGAGGAAGGTTGCCTGTCGGTCCCCGGGTACTTCGAGGAAGTGAAGCGCGCGGAACACATCCGAGTGCGTTACCTCGACCGCGAAGGGCGCGAATGCGAGGGCGAGTTCGAAGGCCTGCTGGCTGTCTGCGTGCAGCACGAGATCGATCACCTCGACGGCAAGCTCTTCGTTGATTACCTCTCCGAGGCAAAGCGGTCCCGCATCCGCAAGAAACTGGAAAAAGAGCGGCGCCACCAGGGTGCCGCCGTGGTCGCCTGACCGTCCCCCGCCGATAGCCGAACCCGGGTCATGAGCGATACGAGAGTGCTGTTTGCCGGTACGCCGGATTTCGCGCTCGCGTCGCTGCAGGCGCTGACGGGCGCGGGCATCGTGCCGGTCGCGGTCCTGACGCAGCCGGATCGTCCGGCCGGTCGCGGCAAGCGCGTTACCGCGAGCCCGGTCAAACAGTTCGCGCTCGAGCGGGGCATCGACGTGTTGCAGCCCGCGACGCTCAGGGACCCCGGCGCCGTTGAACGGCTCGCGGCGTTCGACCCGGACGTGCTCGTGGTGGCGGCTTACGGCCTGATCCTCCCGCAGGCCGTTCTCGACGTTCCGGCGAAGGGCTGCCTCAACGTCCATGCTTCCCTGCTGCCGCGCTGGCGCGGCGCCGCACCCATCCAGGCCGCGATACTCGCCGGCGACACGGAGACCGGCGTGAGCCTCATGGCCATGACCGCGGGGCTCGATTGCGGCCCCGTGTATGTCGAGGAGGCGGTTGCCATCGGCCCGGAGGAGACCGCGGGTGAGCTGCACGATCGCCTTGCAGCCCTCGGCGGCGAACTCCTCGTGCGCCATTTCGATGCCATCGTGAGCGGCGCGCTCGAGGCGGTCGACCAGGACGATTCCGCGGCGACCTGTGCGGGGAAGATCAGCAAGCAGGATGCGCGGCTCAACTGGCAACGGCCGGCCGACGAGCTGCACCGGCAGGTCCGCGCGTACAATCCGGTTCCGGGTGCCTTCTTCCTGCTCGACGACATGCCGATCAAGTGCTGGCGCGCAGGCGTCGCTGCCGGCGCCGCCGGGACTGCGCCTGGCGAGGTTTTATCCGCCGGCCGCGACGGCATCGTCGTCGCCTGTGGCAGCGACGCCCTGCGGCTGGATAGCCTGCAGCGGCCCGGGAAACGCCCGGTTACCGCCGGCGAATTCGCCCGCGTCGTGCCGCTGGCCGGCCGGCGGCTGACCTGAGCGGCATGTCCCGCGACCGCCAGGGCGCACGACTGCGAGCCGCGGCGGCGCACGTCGTCGATGCCGTCGCCACATCGGGCAAATCACTCGACACGGCATTGCCGGAACACGAAGGCCGGGTCGGCAAGCAGGACCGCGCCTTGCTGCGCCTCCTTTGCTACGGGACCCTGCGGCGCTACTGGCGCCTGCAGTTCTGGATCGGGCGGCTTCTGGACCGGCCGCTGAAACCGAAGGACAGTGTGATCAATGCGCTGCTCGCCGTCGGACTCTACCAGCTGACGGAGACCCGCATTCCCGATCACGCCGTGGTGTCGCAAACCGTCGAGGCGTCCCGGTTGCTGCGGCGGCCCAAGCTCGCAAGCCTGCTGAATGCCGTGATGCGCCGCTTCCTGCGCGAGGATATTGCGTCAGCGGTCCCGGACACGGCGGAGGCGGTTCACGATCACCCGCAATGGCTGATCGACGCGATACAGGACGACTGGCCCGGGCACGCGGATGCGATTCTCGGCGCAAACAACGCGCGTGCGCCGATGTGGCTGCGGGTGGACACGTCCCGGGTGACCGCCGCGGAGTATGTGCAGCGGCTGCAGGAAGCCGGGCTGGCGGCTGCGACGTTCGATCCGGTCGACAGTGCCGTGAAGCTCACCGAACCGGCCGCCGTCGACGACCTGCCGGGTTTCGCCGAAGGCCTGGTTTCCGTGCAGGATGCCGCGGCACAGCTCGCGGCACCCTGGCTTCTGGGCGGGGCGGGCCGGCGCGTGCTCGATGCCTGTGCTGCCCCGGGCGGCAAAAGCGGGCACCTGCTGGAACTCGGCGGCGGGGAAATCGACCTGACCTGTCTCGACAGGGACGCGAAGCGGCTGCAGGCGGTCGCGGACAACCTCGACAGGCTGGGCCGATCCGCGACACTCCTGTGTGGCGATGCATCAACGCCACAGGCGTGGTGGGACGGCTCGGCTTTCGACGCCATCCTGCTGGATGCGCCGTGTTCGGCGACCGGCGTCATTCGTCGTCACCCGGATATCAAGCTGCTGCGCCGGGCATCGGATATTGCGCCGCTCGCAGGCCTGCAACGCAGCCTGCTCGACAGCGTCTGGCCGCTGCTCGCGCCTGGCGGACGGCTGCTGTACGCGACGTGCTCGGTGCTCGCCGCCGAGAATGACGAGGTGCTGCGGCCATTTATCGAGGCCACGGCGGACGCGCGCGTGGAGGATGCGTTGCAAAATAACAACATCCGCGATCTAATGCAGCGCAGGGGGTGCGGTTTCCAGGTTCTGCCGGGCACGGCGGACATGGACGGTTTCTACTACGCCAGCCTCGAAAAGGCCGGCTGAGCATCGATGTCGATATCAAGAGACCAGGAGCTGGGCGGGACGATACAGAGCGCGATTATCGGCGTTCTGCTCACGCTGCTCGGCGGCGTCGCCCTTGCGCAGGCGCCGGTTGAACGGGCCGGCTATTTCGAAGTGCGTTCGGCCTCCACCGAACTGGTCGACGGCGTTTACGTGCTCGATGCGCGGCTGCAACTCGTGCTTTCCAGCGACGCGCTCAAGGCGCTCAACAGCGGGGTGCCGCTTACGATCGAACTGCAGATGCAGGTCATCCGCTCGCGGCGTTTCTATTTCGACGCCCTCGACGCCGAGCTCGCCTTCCGTTTCGAACTCGAATACCGGCCCATAAGCCAGCGCTACATCGTCCGCAATCTCAACACCGGCAACCAGGACTCGTTCGCCACGCTGTATTCCGCGCTCAACAGTCTCGGCCGCGTGCAGCGATTACCCGTTATCGACGAGTCGCTCCTGGTCCCCGACCGCGATTACCGCGTGAGGCTTCGGGCGCTGCTGGCCACGGAGCAATACTCCGCGCCGCTGCGGTTACTTTTCTTCTGGCGCGACGAGTGGCAACTCAAGAGCGATTGGTACGAATGGACGCTCGAACGATAAAGCGCGCATTCATCGGCATGCTGGCGACGGCCGGCGTCGTGCTGTCGCTGACTGCGCTCTTTATGCTCAGCGTTACCGCGCAGAACTCCGAGAGCTTCGATCGCCTGCATAACGTACTGGTGAGCATCAACATCGCGGGCGCGATCCTGCTGCTCGTACTGCTCATAGGCAACCTGATCCGGTTGCTGCGGGAATACCGGGAAAACGTGCCCGGCGCACGCCTCAAGGCGCGCATGGTCGGCATGTTTGTCGGCCTCGCGGTACTGCCGCTGATCGTCGTTTTCTATTTTGCCGTTCAGTACATCAATCGCGGTATCGACTCCTGGTTCGACGTCGAGATAGAGGATGGGCTCGGCAGCGCGATCGAGGTCGTGCAGGCCGTGTTCGAAGTCCAGATGCGCGAGAACCTGTCCGCCACCCGGCAGATTGCAGAGCGGCTGGCGGCGGTCCCCGAGCGGCGCTTCGTTTTCGAACTCAGCATGCTGCGCCGGGAAGCCGGTGCGAGCGAGATGACGTTGTTCGGCAAAAACGCGCAGATTCTCGCGACGAGCTCCGACCGCTCGACCGCGAGCCTGCCGAGGCCGCCGATCGACGTGCTGGAGATGCTGACGGTCGACAGGCCGAATCACGTCAGCCTGGACGAAAACGAAGACGGCCTCTACGAGATACGCACGGCGGTGCTTTTCAGGGTGCGGGGGCGCAGGGAACCCCTCGGCGTGCTGCAGGCACATTTCCCGACGACCGAACGGGTCAGCCGTCTCGCTGCGAGCGTGAGCGATGCGCAGACGGGGTACGAACGCCTCGTGTTCCTGCGCGAAGGGTTGAAGGTCACCTTCACCCTCACGCTGACCGTCGTCCTGATGCTGTCGCTGCTGGCGGCGATCTACGGCGCACTGGTGCTGTCCCGGCGGCTCGTGGCCCCGATCCAGGACCTCGTCGCCGGCACGCGCGCGGTCGCGGCAGGCGACTTCGACACGCGGCTGCCCTCGCCGTCCCGCGACGAGATCGGTTTCCTGATCAACTCGTTCAACGACATGACCCAGCGCCTCGCGGCGGCCCGGCGTGAGACGCGTCTCAGCCAGGCGCTCGTCGAAGCGGAGCGGGCAAACCTCGAGGTCATACTTGCGCGCCTGTCGACCGGGGTCGTGGCGATCGACCCGGACCTTCGCATCCGGACCGCGAACCGGGCCTCCGGCGCCATTCTCAACGTGGATCTCGAGAATCGCGTCGGCGAATACCTGCCGGACATCGCGCGGCACGAGCCGCTGCTCGACCAGTTCGTCGACGTGGCGCGCGTTCACCTCGACGCCGGCGAAACGGAGTGGCGCGAGCAAATCGTGCTGCGCGGCGAAGTGGGCCGGCGCGTACTGACCTGCGCGTGCACGGCTTTGCCGGGCGAGGGCGACCAGGCCGGCGGTTACGTGGTGGTATTCGATGAGATCACCGGCTTGCTGCAGGCGCAGCGTGACGCCGCCTGGGGCGAAGTGGCGCGGCGCCTGGCGCACGAGATCAAGAACCCGCTGACGCCCATCCAGCTGTCCGCCGAGCGACTGCGCCGTAAATACCTCGACAAGATGTCGGCCGAAGAAGCCCAGGTGCTCGACCGTGCGACGCACACGATCGTGCAGCAGGTCGAGGCCATGAAGGAAATGGTCAACGCGTTCAGCGATTATGCGCGCGCCCCGGATATGGACATCGACCGCTTCGATCTCGACAAGCTCGTTCACGAAGTCGTCGACCTGTACCGGGCACAGGAAAGCGACGTAAAGATCGTCGTTACGTCAGACCCGGCGATGCCCCTGATCGAAGCCGACGAAGGCCGGGTCCGGCAGATCCTGCACAACCTGTTGCGGAACGCGATGGAGGCACTCGAGCAGACACCCGACCCGAGGATCGACGTGCACGCGAGCGCGGCGGAGTTCGGGGGCATCGAATTCGCACAGCTGAAAGTCGAAGACAACGGACCGGGATTCGATACCGGCGACATCAGCCAGGTTTTCGATCCGTACGTGACAACCAAGCCCAAGGGAACCGGGCTCGGACTAGCCGTTGTCAAGAAACTCGTCGAGGAGCACGTGGGAACGATCCTCGCCGAAAACCGGAAAGACGGAGGCGCGATCATCAGTATCAGGCTGCCCATCAACGAGGCGGCCCGTGAGGCAATGATTGCGAAGGGAACGACCCGTACTGAGAAGAGGAGGGAAAGAGCATGAGCAATCCGCAGGTGCTCGTGGTCGATGACGAAGCTGATATTCGTGCGTTGATCCAGGAAATTTTGTCGGAGGAAGGTTACGGCGTGACCGTGGCAGCCAATGCCGACGAGGCGAGGTCGGCACGTCGCGACAACGAGTTCGACCTCATACTTCTCGATATCTGGATGCCCGATACCGACGGCATAACGCTATTGCGCGAGTGGTCCAAAAACGGCGACCTGAAATGCCCGGTCGTGATCATGTCGGGACACGGCACGGTGGACACGGCGGTAGAGGCGACCCGGCTCGGCGCCCACGACTTCGTCGAAAAACCATTGTCGCTCGCGAAGCTCCTGCGAACCGTGGAAGGCGCGCTGGAAAGCGCCGGCAGGCAGGCGACGGCCGCTCGCGGCAGCCTGCCGCCGCTGCTCGCCCCCGTCGGACGCAGTGCCCTGATGAAGGCGCTTCGCGACAAGGTCAAGCAATATGCGAGGCACGATGCCGCGGTACTGATCAGCGGCGAGCCCGGCACGGGCCGCGGCGCGTTCGCCCGTTACCTTCACGCGCTCAGCGGACGTGCGGACGGGCCGCTGATCAGTATCACGGCGGCTTCGCTGACCGCCGAGAACGTCGAGGAAAGCCTGCTCGGCAGCGAAGAGGACGGCGAAGTTCACATGGGCGTTTTCGAGAAAGCCAGCCAGGGCACGCTGATCATCGATGAACTGACGGATCTCGGTGCGGGCGGCCAGCGAATTCTCTTCAGCGTGCTGGAGGATGGCAGCTATATGCGCAAGGGCGGCGGCAGCGCCGTGCCGCTCGATGCGCGAGTCGTGGCAACGGTTCGGGCAGACTACGAAGAAAAGGTGCGCGATGGGGAGTTGCGCCGCGACGTCGTCGCGAAGCTGGGCGTGCTGACGCTGCGGGTACCGCCGCTTCGGGAATACTCGGAAGACGTGCCGGAGCTGCTCAACTATTACGTGGACAAGCTGGTCGATTCGGAGGGCCTCGGGTTTCGCCGCTTCAGCGTCGCGGCGCAGAACCGGCTGCGGAATTACCCGTGGCCTGACAACGTGCGGGAGCTCAAGAACCTGGTTCGCCGCCTGCTCATGTCGGACTCCGACGACGACATTTCACTGGAGGAGGTCGAAGCGGAGATCTCGGCTGCCGCTGCCGAAGACGAACCGCTCGTCAAGCAGGACCTGCTGGCCCTGCCGCTGCGCGAAGCGCGCGAACAGTTCGAACGCGCCTACCTGCAGCAACAGCTGGTGCTTTGCGACGGCAAGGTCGGGCAGCTGGCCAAGCGCGTGGGCATGGAGCGCAC
>DATHRM010000380.1:0-2762 GCA_035465295.1 Woeseiaceae bacterium
CGCGCCAGGCCCGGACCTGCCGGCAATTCGGCGCGCGCTTGCCGACGGCGAGCCGTTGTTGCGGCACGCCGGCATCGAAGCGCTCGCGACCGAGGAGCCCGGAATACTCGCGGAGCTGCTTGCGCCGCTCCTGTTCGACCCCGTACGCGCAGTGCGCCTGCGGGCCGCATCGCGACTGGCCGGCATCCCGCGCGAGGTCCTGACGGCCGAGCAATCGGCCGCGCTGGATCGCGAACTCGACGCCTATGTCGCCGCGATGCGCTCGATGCTCGACTTTGCGGCGTCGGGTCTTAATCTCGGCAATCTTTACGAAATGCAGGGGGATCCGGATACCGCCGAGCGGTACTACCGCAAGGCGATCGAAGTGGACGACCTGTTCTTCCCGGCGAAGATGAACCTGGCCGTCCTGCTCAGCCGACAGGGACGAGATAGCGAGGCGGAGGCACTGTTGAGGGATGTGCTCGACGCCTATCCCGAGCAGTACCACGCGGCGTATTCGCTGGCGCTGGTGCTCGTCGCTTCCGGCCGGCGCGAGGAGGCGGTGCAGTACCTCGACCGGGCGGCCGGGGGATTGCCGGAGCGGCCGCGCATCCATTACAACCGCGGCCTGCTGCTCGCGCAGTTGGGCAGGGACGTGGACGCGGAAGCGGCCTTACGGACAGCTTTGCGGCTGGAACCGGACAGCGTCGACTACCTGTACGCCCTCATCGATTTCTACGCGCGGCGCAACCGGCTCGAAGAAGCGCTGGAACTCGCACGCCGTATGATCGAAGCGCATCCCGCAAACCCGATGGGATACGATTTGCGAGACGCCATCGGGGATCGCCTCGGGCCGCGGAACGACTGAGGTCCCGCAGTCTAGTCGCTATACGGCTTGAAACGGAACCAAACACCGGCCGCCGAGAATTCGGCCATGAGCCCGAGGTTGGTCAACGGGACGAGCGCCACGCCTTCGTTGTAGGCTGGCGTCCCGCTCGCACCGAACGTCAGCACGTCGATACCCGCCTGCCCGGTGAACTGGGCCTTGTTCTGTTTCAGGCCCTCGAGCGCTTCCTTGTCCCTGAAAAAGATGACCAGCGCGAAGTTCTTGGCGCCGGCCTGGATGCCCGAGCTGAATTGCCAGTACTTGACGGTGCCTGCCGCCTTGCCCTGTTCGATGACGACGCCCTTGCCATAGGCGCCGCCGAAACCGGCGGCGACACGCGTGATGCCCGGCCATACCGCAATCGCGTAGGCATTTTCGAAATACGGGTGGCTGCGCTCGACCTCGGCCCGGACCCTGTCGATGGCATTCGCAGCGCGCTCCTGCAGCCGATCGCCTGCTTCGGCCTGCCACTCGCCGGCGGCGCCGTGGTTCACTGCCAGCACCATCAATACGGCGAGCATGGCCGCGAGTCGTCGCCCGGCCTTCACGATCCGCCTCCCACGGTGCATTCGAGATGCGCGGTGACCCAGTCGGCACCGCCTGCCACGTCGCCGAGGAGATCCGACGTGCCGAAAATTCCCGAACGGTGTACGACCGTCACGCCCGCGTAACAGTTCTGCATGCTTTTCGCCCTGAACAGTCGACGTAACGGAAAGTCCAGCTGGAGTTCCAGGTAATTCAGGAACCGCGACGTATTGTTGCCTTTCGATGCTTGTTTGCGCTGTTCGACGATTGGCACCTTGTCTGCGTAGGACATGCCGAAACCGAAGCCGTAACGGAACACCTCTTGCTTGCTCCACGGCGAGTAGCCTTTGCCTTGCGCCATCATGTACAGCGCGTAGCTCCAGAAATTGCCGTTCCCTTCGTCCGCCTCGAAGTGCCGGAAGAACGCGAGCTTGCCGATGAAGTCGAGGCGCGGGCCGTCGGTAAGAAGCTTCGCGAAGGTAACGCCGCCGATATTCGTGTCTGCGAAGCCGCTCTTGCTGAAGTCGCCATGGTCGATTTCGCCGACGATGTTGCCATCCGCCTGGTAACCGTAGTTGGCTCGCCACGACCATTCTCCGGCGCGTTCCGAGGAAATGAAGGATTCCGGTCTGCGCACGTTGCCGAAGATATAGGTGCCGCCGGCAAAGAAAGCGGACTGCGTGTCCTCTTCGACCAGTGGACTGTCGCTAACGACGGTATCGACGCCGTTGAATCCGAGGTTGGCAAAAAACTGGATGCGTTCGGATACCCACCAGGTCGTATTCATACCGAAACCCAGCCACTGGGATTCACCGGGGCTGTATGCCGGCCGGTCCGGGCGAGCCTCGTTCTCGCCCACGCCGTAGTAGTAGTTGGTCAGCTTGTCGTCATTCCAGGCCCAGGTGATGAACGGCGAGAACGAGAAGCGGCCACGATCGAACGTGTATCGGTAGGAGACCTCGGCGCTCTGGCCCGTGTGACGATTGAGCGTGTCGGTAAGGTAGTTTGCATTGAGCATTCCCCAGCCGCCGCGCACGCGCAATTCGAGCCCGCCGTCCACGGTCTGCTTGCGTTCCTCGAGGCCCTCGAAGAAAGCGTTACGGTCCGGGTCGAGCTTGGTAAAGCGATAGCGCCCCATCACGTTCAGCTCGACGGTGTCGGTGCTGAACAGGTGCACGCCACCCGCGGTGCCGCGGAAGAAAACGTAATTGCCGTTGTAGAGGTAAAGAGGAATCAGGTCGAATTGCCGCTGGTCCTCGTTGTCCGCCGCGATATAGAGGTCCTGGCCCAGGCGCAGGCCGCCGCCGAGCGCAGCGGAGCCCTTCGGCGTGTTGAAAAAAGGAATCTCCGCGACCTCGTACTGGGCGCGGGC
>DATHRM010000381.1:0-13977 GCA_035465295.1 Woeseiaceae bacterium
GGCACCCAGGCGCAGTTCGCGCCCGCTTCCGGGTGCGCCTGCTTGGTGTCCATCATCTGTTTCATTTCATCGGGTTTCGGCCACATGCCTTTGCCGATCTGGGCCCGGCCGGGCAGCCCGCAGCGGATACCGATGTCGACGTTCCAGTCCTCGTAGGCGTTTATCCAGGGTTCCTGCTTGATCGCCTCCTTGGGCTTCATCGCCCCGGCGCGCATGCTCGTGTGGATTTCGTCGCCCGTCCGGTCGAGGAACCCGGTGTTGATGAAGACCAGCCGGTCCTTCACCGCGCGGATGCACTCCATGAGGTTGACCGTCGTGCGCCGTTCCTCGTCCATGACGCCGACCTTGAGCGTATTGCGCTCGACCCCGTACAGGTCCTCGACGCGCGAGAACAGCGTGTCGGTAAAACGCGCCTCGTCCGGGCCGTGCATCTTGGGCTTGACGATGTAGACACTGCCGTAACGGCTGTTGGGCAGGCTGTCCCCGGCCTTGCGGTTCGCCAATGCGCACGCCGTCGTAATGACGGCATCCATGATGCCTTCGAACACCTCGTCGCCGTTTCTATCGAGGATCGTGCTGTTGGTCATCAGGTGTCCGACGTTGCGTACCAGCATCAGGCTGCGGCCGGACAGGACGACCGGTTCACCGTCGACGCCCTTGTATTCGCGATCCGGGTTCAGCCGCCGCGTCAGCGATTCGCCGCCCTTGGCAAACGTCGCGTCCAGCGTCCCCTGCATGAGCCCGAGCCAGTTGCGATAAACGCCGACCTTGTCCTGTGCGTCCACCGCGGCGACCGAGTCTTCGCAATCCTGGATCGTCGTGATCGCCGACTCCAGCACGACGTCGGCAACGTTGGCGGCGGCCTCGCGGCCGATCGGGTGTTGTGGATTCGTGTGTATCTCGATGTGCAGCCCGTTGTGCACGAACAGGTAGGTCGCGGCATCGCCGTCTCGCGCATGCCCCCGGAAAGCGGCGGGATCGGCGAGGCTGACCGTCTTGCCGTCGGCCACCGCCACGAACTCGTCGCCGGCGATGCCGTAATCGGAGACGTCCGCATGGCTCGCTCCGTCGAGCGGGACGGCCCGGTCGAGAAAGCCCTGCGCATAGCGAATGACTGCGCAGCCGCGGGTCGGGTTATAGGGTCCGTCGCGTTCCCGGCCGTCGTCTTCGCTGATGACGTCGGTGCCGTACAGCGCGTCGTACAGGCTGCCCCAGCGGGCATTCGCCGCGTTCAGGGCAAACCGTGCGTTGCTCACCGGGACCACCAGCTGGGGGCCCGCGACCTCGGCGATCTCCGCGTCGACGTTCGCGGTTCCGATCGTGAAATCGTCGCCCGCCTCCAGCAGGTAGCCTGTGGACTCGAGGAAGGCGACGTACTTGGCGTGGTCGAAGTCGCTGCCCGGATGGGCGAAATGCCATTCATCGATCTTCTGCTGGAGAACGTCACGAGTTGCCAGCAGTTCGCGGTTGACCGGGGTCAGTTCATCGATCAATGCCTCGAAACCGGCCCAGAAACCGGCCGCCTCGACATCGATCGCGGGCAGGAGCTCTTTTTCGACAAAATCGAAAAAGGCCGTGTCGACTTTCAGACCACCGACGTCCCGCCGGCCCTTTTCATTGTTGCTCATGACACCTGTCTTGTTATGCGACGAACTGCTCTTCCTCGGTACTGCCTTCCAGGGCGGACGTCGACGACAACCCGTGCATGATCGTATTCTGCACGGCATCGAAGTAGCCGGCGCCGACGAACGACTGGTGCTTGGCCGCACGGAACCCGTGCTGCTCGTCCGCGAATTCGCGCTGCTGCAACAGCGAGTAGGCGTACATGCCTTCGGCCTTGTAGGCGCGGCTGAGGCGGAACATGCTCGAGTTCAGTGCGTGCCAGCCCGCCAGCGTGATGAACTGGAACTTGTAACCCATCTTCGCCAGTTCCTCGCGGAAGACCTTCATCGTGTCGTCATCGAGATTCGCCTGCCAGTTGAATGACGGCGAGCAGTTGTAAGCCAGCAGCTGGTCCGGAAACTCTGCATGGATTGCGTCGGCGAAGCGTTGCGCCTGCTTGAGGTCCGGCCGTGACGTCTCGCACCAGATCATGTCGGCGTAGGGTGCATAGGCGAGACCGCGCGCGATCGCCTGGTCGAGACCGGCATTGCAGCGGAAGAAGCCTTCGGGCGTGCGTTCGCCGGTGATGAACTTCCTGTCGCGTTCGTCCGAGTCGGACGTAATGAGATTTGCTGCATCGGCGTCGGTGCGAGCGATGAGGACGGTGGGAACGTCATAGACGTCGGCTGCGAGCCGGGCGGCGAGCAGCTTGGCTTCCGCTTCCTGCGTCGGCACGAGTACCTTGCCGCCCATGTGGCCGCACTTCTTGGCCGACGACAGCTGGTCCTCGAAGTGAACGCCGGCAGCGCCTGCGCGGATCATGTGCTTCATGAGTTCGAACGCGTTCAGGTTACCGCCGAAACCGGCTTCGGCGTCGGCGACGATCGGGGCGAACCAGTCGATACTGTCGTCCTCGTTGAGCGCGTGAATTTCGTCCGTGCGAATGAACGCATTGTTGATGCGCTCCACCATTTTCGGCACCGAGTCGACGGGGTACAGGCTCTGGTCTGGGTACATCTCGCCGGCGCTGTTGCCGTCGCCGGCCACCTGCCATCCCGAGCAGTAAATCGCCTTGAGACCGGCCTGCACTTCCTGGATCGCCTGGTTGCCGGTGAGCGCGCCGAGCGCGCAGAGTGGCTCGTCCTCATGAACATAATTCCAGAGCTTTTCGGCGCCGCGCCGCGCCAGCGTATATTCGATATGTACCGATCCCCGGAGCTTTACGACGTCTGCAGCGCTGTAGTCCCGTTTGACGCCCTTCCACCTCGGGCTTTCGGCCCATTCGGTTTCAAGCTTCTCGATCTGCTCTTTTCGATTCATGACGAACACCTTGTCCCGTATTCATTATTCATTGTGCGTGAAAACACCCACCGGAGGCGCTATAGTACGCACGCGAATCATGAAATTTCACAGCAAAAATTTCACAGTGTCAATTTCACAAATACCTTATGTCGTCTCCGCATAGCCTACGGCGCAAATCGCATTTCCTCGGCACCAAGATGCGCATGCTCAGGAAACGCAACCATCTTACGCTCGAAGACCTCTCCGTGCGATGCGTGCAGATCGATCCCGAGGCCGGGCCGTCGGTCTCCTATCTTTCGATGATCGAAAACGGCAAGCGCGTGCCGTCGGAGCGCCTGCTCGCCATCATCGCCGAGATTTTCCAGAAAGACGTTCACTGGTTTCTCGACGAGTCGCTGGAGGAAACCGCGATCGATACGGCACCGGAGGCGCCGGTCGGCGGCATGCCCCTGGAACCGGGCTTCCTGTTTTCGGAAAACCTGTTACAACTCGCCATCCCGGAACTACTGAGCCAGACCGGCACGACGGGGCGGCAGTTCGCGCACCTGTTGATTCGCGCGCACCAGGAAACCAACCAGAACCGCTTCCCGGATATCGAGCGCGCGGCGGAGACCATCGGCAACAAGCTGTTCCCGGTGTCGCTCGAGACCGTGTTCGATATCGCGAAGCGTCTCGGCCTCGAAATACGCTGGTTCGACAAGCCGCCGGCCAACGACCTCGGCGAAGACCTGCCCATCAAGTCACTGTTGCGCTCGTTCTTCGATGCCCCGAACACGGTGTACCTGAACCGGGCGCTCGAGAAGGCGCCGGCGCGGCTGAAGTTCGACCTGGCCAACCAGGTCGCGCACAAGGTGCTGCACGACGGCGACGGCGCACGCGTCCCGCAGATCTCCGGCGGCAGGAATTCGACACGGCCCGTCGGCGACGGCACCCAGAACGTGGACGCGCGCGACATCCTGTATGCCTGGCGCGATTTCGAATGCAGTTATTTCGCCGCGGCGCTGCTGGCGCCCAAAACGCCGTTCCGGCAGTTCCTCGCGCGCAACTCGTATGCCATCGACTCGGGGGACAAGGTCGACCTGACCACGACGCTGGTCATGCGACGCATGCCGAGCGTGTCGCCCTACCCGCACTGGCACTATTTCGACGCCTACCCGCCGGGCAGCTTTCGCGCGGTCTATCGCGGCAACGGGATTCCGCTGCCCTGGGGCAACATGTCGATGATCTCCGACCCCTGCCAGCACTGGGCCGTGTTCCGCATGCTGCACAGCCGCTCGAACAAACCGGCGTCACAGATCTCGGTGCTGCGCGCGGGCGATGACAAGCGCTTGTATTGCTGCCAGTCGATTCGCAGCCGCGATGCCGCGGGCAACCGCCACGTGCTGTGCGCGGGCGTCGACCTGTCGCCGGCGCTCGAATCCCAGGGCTTCGATCCTGCGGCCACCATCGACATGATCGAGTCCAGCTGCAACGCGAACGGCGGCTCCGGACCGATACCGGCCGAGGCCCGCCGGCAGCTCGGCAGCGTCGGCCGGATTCTCAATATCGGCTGGATTGCCGACGGCGCGCAACGGGAGGCCACGATCATCTGCCCGCGCAGTTCGACCTGCCCGCGCGACAAGCATTGCCTCGGCAAGCGGCCGCGCGCCATCAAGCCGCAGATCGACGAAATTCGCGAGTCGGTGCTGTCCGGCTGATCCGGTTCAGGCCGTCTTCCGGAACTGCCCCGGGCTCATCCCGGTCCAGCGTTTGAATGCCCGTGCGAAGTTGCTCTGGTCCGAGAAGCCGGTCATGTAGGCGATTTCCGCCTGCGAGTAGTCGCCGTCCCTGAGGTATTTTTCCGCGAGGCTGCGGCGCGTCGTCTCGAGAATGTCGCGATAGCTCGTGCCTTCCGCAGTCAGCTGGCGCTGCAGCGTACTTGTGCTCCGGTACAGGCGGTGGGCGACCGTGTCCTGGTCGGCCTTTCCCGACGGCAGCATCTGCACGAGCAGCCGCCTGACATCGGTCGCCACCTTGCTCTGGTCCAGCGTTTCCAGGTACTGCTCCGCGATCCGCGACGTGGAATCCAGTACGTCGGGTATGTAGCCGGGCAGGGGCTCCTCGAAAACCTCCCGCGAAAAAAAGAACTTCTCTCGCTCGTTTCCGTACGTGACCGGGCACTGCAGGAACTCATCGAGATAGCCGCGCGCCGTCTCGACCGGGAAGATCAGCTCCGCCCGTAATGGCCGCACGGGGTCGCGCCTGACGATTTCGCAGAGCCTGAAAAACGCGACGATCCCGGCTTCGGCGGCGGTACGGTTGACCACGATGGCCGGGTCGGGAAAGGACTCGACGAACACGACCATGCCGTTTTCTTCCACGACCTCTGCCCGCGTGATTGCCGTGGAAAGCACATGGGCGTAGCGGCACAGCCGCTCCAGGGCGCCTTTCAGCGTGGCGCTCGCGAGCCAGGCATGCCCGAGGACGTAGAAATCCCCCGGCTCGGCGCGGGCGCCCACCTTCAGGCCGAACTGCTGGTCATCGGTAATGAAGACGGCGGTATCCCAGAGGCGGGTCATCTTCGACAGCGGCACGCGCGATCCCGGCCGCCGGAATTTGCCCGTGTCGATCTTCGCCTGCGCGAATATCGGCGCGGGATCGATACCGTAGTCCTTTTGCAGCGTCTCGCCGACAAGCCGGGCAACGTTTGCGAGTGTCGTGGGTTCGTAGAGCATGGCGATTCCCAGTGAACCCCAATGGCGGCGCGGGCTCAAGATGTTTCACAGCCTGACGTAAATTGCACAGTCGCTGACCGGGATTGACCAGACCGGGGCAGCACGCCGGCCTACAGTGGACGCCACATTTCGCTGGAGAACCACATGCTCAACCTGGTCCCGAACGACACGACGCGCTACTCGCGCTTCGAGGCCGTCCATGCCGCGGTGTCACGCTACCTGTACGAGGCATTCAGCTCCGAGGACGGGCTCTTGTCCAACGTCGATCGGTGGACACAGCGCAAGGTCACCCTCGAGAACCTGACGAAGATCGAACTGGCGCACGCCGCCGACGATCCGGTCGAGTACTGCTACCAGAACCTCATCCGCGAGATCGACTCGGAAGCGCGCACCGGCATGTTTCTCGTCCATCAGGACAGCACCGATGACTCGCTCCGTCAGCTCGCGAACGAGCCCGGCATTTCCGGTGAACTCCGCGGCGCCGTAGCAAACATGGCCCCCGTGCTGTTTACCGACGCGCTCGCGCATTCGAACGAACGGCTCGATCTCGTGTGGGTGACGATTCGCGCACGGTTCGAGCGCGCACGCGTCGATGCAGACGTATCGACGATCGCGATGGGCACCCTGATGCAGGACGCGGACATCGCGGCGGACATGGCCGGCGCGCTCCGGTCATTGATGTACGCCTTTCATGAAGATGCGGCAAGGCGGCAGTGCGGACTGCCGGCGCTGCTCGACGATCGGCGGGCGCGCGAACTCGACGTCATGATTTCCCAGCTCGAGATACGCGCCGGCAGCTACGCGGACAGGGTCGCTGAAATTACGTCGAGGGCCGATACACAATGAACCGCGGCATCGTGAGAACCGGGCTGCGGCGCACACCGAATTCCCCTGGTACCGGTGGCGACACCGGCCGTTCGGCGGGCCTCATGGCCCGCCTTTTTCTAGTCAAGTTCGTACGCGGCTACGCGGCGGGTGACTTGCTGGTCCGCCGCCATGCCGCCTACCGTGAGCCACTGGCCTGCGAACGGCACGAGCCCGCGATGATCCATCGTGGGCTCGCCCTCGAATTCGAGCACCTGCCACGTCTGCGTGTCGATATCGAATAACAGCGCACCCGCAGCCGGCTCCGACGGTTGCCCGTCGTAGCCCATGCCGTTGTAGTTGTAGGGATTCTCGCTCCCGCCGACGAACAGCACACCATTCTCTTCGGCGACGCCGGCAGCCGCCATGCGGTAGCGCGGCAGTCCGGGATGGTAGTCGACGCTGCGCCAGTCGATTCGGCGCGCGTCCTCGTTGTCGATGATTCCCAGGTAGCAATCGGGCACCGTGACGAAATCGCGCGGGCGATCGTCATGCACCGCAACCGCGACGCCGTCGCAATAGACGATCGTATTCCCGACGATACCCCCCGCATGGCCGAAAACCGCTGGCCCGGGGATGGGCGTTGCCTGCACCCAGGCGTCACTGCGCGTGTCGTAACGCTGCACGAGATTGACGTTGCCGACGTCGTGCCAGCCGCTCACGAGGTATATGTAACGATCGTCGTACGTCACGGCCACGGCGTCGTCGACGGGCACCGGCATCGGCGCGCGTTCTTCGAATGTCCGCTTGCGGGGATCGAAAGCATGCGTCCACGATGTCGAAGTCTCCGTTCCGTCGTCGGCAACCGTGTAGCCGCCGAAGACGAATACGAGCCTGTCGGCGGGCGCGGCTGCGGACGCGAGCCGGCCTGCATCGCCGGGCACCGGATCGGCTTCGGACCAGCTCCGCGAGCGGGAGTCGTATACGTAGGTGGAGGCCAGCGTGTCGGCGTGCGTCTTGCCCGCGCCGAGGCCGTTGAAACTGACGATATACTCCCGGCGGCCCGCCTTCACCGAGGCCACGGCGTTGTTGGTCACGGCTTCCGGAAGCGGCGCGGGCCCGGCGTCCTGCACGATTGTCAGCGATTCGCCGTCAGGCTCCGCTACGGCTGCCGCCGCCAACAGCGTCCCGGCAAAAAACAGCCGTCGAGCGGCCTCAGGAGCCGGCATCGGGATCGTAGTCCGGATCGAGGTCGCAACTTTCGACGTAATAATCGAACAACTCGTCGTCGCTCTCCGGTATCTCGACGGTCACCGGATCCCACCCCTTGACCGTAACCTCCAGGGTTCCCCCGTCGCGCGCAACATGGAATATGGCCGCAGTGCTCGCAAACCTGCGCGCCATGAACAGGCGGCTGTTCGACATGGAAACCCAGTCCTCGGTCACCGGGGCACCATCGTCGATGCGGTAGGTGAGTTCCCAGTCTCGCGGGCGGCGAACTCCTTTCCTCAGTGCCTTCGCGAGGTCCACCGGGCGCACCGCCAGGACGACGTACATCCTGCCTTTCTCGCAGCGAAACGCGATGCCGGGCCGGTCGGGGTCAACCGTGTGCAGTAGCAACGTCTCCATCTCTTTCGTGACGGGCGTGCTGTAAGCCGATGTCGCATTTTTCGCCCTGAGCTTCAGCTTGAGGTCGCTCATTTCCCAGGCGCCGTCGGCACCGGAGTCGGCGGCGGACAAACCGGGCGACAGCACCGCGAGCGCGGCCAGCGCCAGGCCGGCGGCGATCCATTGCGAAAAATTCGTCGTTGCTTCGGTCATGGCCCTTCCATAGCAATGCTTGGCAGAGCCGAAACCTGACCAATATTGCCGGCCCAAGTCAAGCCGGCGCGAGCGTCACTCGCCCTTGAGCCGCCTGGCGCCGACCATCTGCAGCACGAGCTTTTCGTAATACGGCTCCGTCTTCGCCGCACGGACCTTGTGCAGGAAGTACTTCTCGTACGCCACCTTGGCGAGGTGCACCCACTTGCCCGCCGAGGACCAGTTCGTGTTGCGTGGCGGTAGCTGGGGCAGCGCCACGAATGCGACGCCGGTATCGCCGAAATCCGCGAGACACACGGCGTTCCAGGTCGGGCGCCGATCGGGTTCCTTGCCGGCCAGTTCCCTGCAGATATTGTGCGTGGTGGCCGTGACCATCGACTCGATGACGTCGTGTGTCTTGCCGAGTTTTTTACCCAACTCGCATGCCTGCGTGATGCCGCCAATACCGGCACCCATGATCACTAGCTTCGCCATGATGGGTCCTCGCTGCTGTCGTGTCCGGAATGCCCCTCAATATATTATTGATTTATAAATTAGTCTGATCTAATTTATAGAATTCTAATTTATTATTCGCTATAGTTGTCGCTGGTTAACGCCCTGCGCGGGGAAAACAGGTGAAACGCGACAACGATCCGGCTGAAAAGCCGACATTGGCAACTTCGGAGGCCGGCCAGATGCATGCATACGCAGCAGATGCGGCCAGCCTGATGCGGGCTTTCGGCAACGAGAGCCGGCTGATGATCCTGTGCACGCTCGCGGAAGGCGAACGCTCGGTCGGCGAGCTCAACGAGATCATACCGTTGAGCCAGTCCGCGTTGTCGCAGCAGCTCGCACGACTGCGCCGGGACGGCCTGGTGAAAACCCGCCGCGAGTCGCAGGTCATTCACTACTCGCTGTGCGACGGCCCCGCCAACCGCGTCATAAATGTACTCCACGATATTTACTGCGGGACGGGTGATCCCGCCACAAAGAGGGAAGCACACTAATGGATACCAAATTCGGATTCGGCAAACCCGTGGATCTCGGCTTCGAGGAAGCGATCGAGACGGTCACCGAGGAACTCGACAAGGAAGGGTTCGGCATACTGACGGAAATCGACGTCCAGGCCACGCTGAAGAAGAAACTCGGCGAGGACATGCCGCCCTACCGGATTCTCGGCGCATGCAACCCCCCGCTGGCCCACCAGGCGGTCAGCGCGGTTCCGGAGATCGGCCTGCTGTTGCCGTGCAACGTACTCGTGCGCGAAGACGACGAGGGCAAAGTGCACGTCAGCTTCATGGACCCGGGCAGCGTACTCGGCCTCGTGGACAACCCCGACGTCGTGCCGCTCGCAGAGCAGGTAAAGGAAAAACTGGAGCGCGTCCTCGCTGCGCTATGAGGACGCCTTCCGTCACAGCGTTCTTCGACGAAGCCACGTTCACGGTAACCTACGTCGTCGCCGACCCGGACGCGGCACGTGCCGCGGTCATCGACCCGGTCCTGGATTACGACCCGGCGTCCGGGCGCACGTCCACGGCATCCGCGGACAAGGTCGCCGGTTTCGTCCGCGACAACGGCCTCGAGGTCGACTGGATCCTCGAGACCCACGTACACGCGGACCATCTCAGCGCCGCGCCTTATCTAAAGGAGACGCTCGGCGGCAGGACCGCCATCGGCAGCAACGTCGCCGCCGTACAGGAGGCCTTCAAGGGCGTATTCAATCTCGAGGACCTGGCGACGGATGGCGGCCAGTTCGATCACCTCTTCGGGGACGGAGACGAATTCGAGGTAGGCAGCATCGCAGGTTTCATTGTTGGCACCCCCGGCCATACCCCCGCCTGCATTACCTACGTCGTCGGCGATGCTGCCTTCGTCGGCGACACCCTTTTCATGCCGGATTTCGGCACCGCGCGCACCGACTTTCCGGGCGGCGACGCGGGAATGCTGTACGACTCGATACAGCGGATCCTCTCGCTGCCCGCGGACACCCGCCTGTTCCTGTGCCACGACTACAAGGCGCCCGGACGCGACGAATTCGCCTGGGAAACCACGGTCGCGGAGCAGCGCGAGGCGAACGTCCACGTCAACCAGGGCGTATCGCGCGATGAGTTCGTGGCCATGCGGGAAGGACGCGACAGCGAACTCGACATGCCCAGGCTGATACTGCCGTCGATCCAGGTCAACGTACGCGCGGGACGGCTCCCCGAACCGGAAGCAAACGGCGTGCGCTACCTGAAAATACCCCTGGACGCCCTGTAACCTGCGGCCGCCCTGCTGCGGGTAACGTTTTATGTTCGCATCCGTCATGGCATGGCCCGGGGCCATCGCGATCGGCATAAGCCTGGGCCTGCTCGGCTCGGGGGGCTCGATCCTGACCGTACCGGTGCTCGTGTACCTGGTCGGCCAGGACGAAAAAGTCGCGATCGCGGGATCGCTGTTCATCGTCGGCAGCATCGCGCTGGCCGGCAGCCTGCAATACCTGCGTGGCGGCCTCATCAACTGGCGCAGCGTTGCGAGCTTCGGATTGCCCGGCATGGCCGGAACCTATGCAGGCGCGGCAATCGCGGCTTACGTTACCGGCCTGATGCAGCTCGCTTTGTTTGCCGTCGTCATGCTGCTCGCCTCCTACCTGATGCTGCGGCCGCTCGATCTCGAGGATGGCGGGCGCGCCCCGCGTGCGCTGTGGAAGATCGCGGGCGACGGCCTGGTCGTCGGCATCATCACCGGGCTCGTCGGCGTCGGCGGCGGCTTCCTGATCGTCCCTGCCCTCGTGCTGCTGGGCGGCCTGACGATGCACCAGGCCGTCGCGTCGAGCCTCGTGATCATTGCGCTGAAATCCTACAGCGGCTTCTACAAGTACCTGGACGTGCTCGACACGCAGGATCTCGGCCTGGACTGGCCGGTGCTCGCGGTCGTCACCGCACTCGGCATCGGCGGCAGCTTCGTGGGCAGCCGCCTCGCGCGGCGTGTCCACCAGGACAGGCTGAAGCGCTGGTTCGGCTACTTTCTGATCGTCATGGGAATCTATATTCTTGCCCGATCGTTGCCCGGCGCACTGGGCTTTGCACCGTGAGGACATACCCGCAATGAGATTCGCGAAACTCGCCGACAACTATTCCGTTGCCACGCAGATCGACCCGTCCGACGTCGAATACTTCGCTCGCGAGGGATTCGCGGCCATCGTCTGCAACCGGCCCGACGGCGAGGAGCCGGGGCAGCCCACCAGCGCCTCTATCCGCGAGGCCTGTGAACGGCATGGCGTCGACTTTCACATGATCCCCATCCAGGGCAGCGCGGTCGGCCCGGACACGGTGCAGCAGTTCCTCGACGTGATGAGTAACGCAGGCGGCCCGGTGCTCGGTTACTGCCGCAGCGCCACGCGCTCGGCCGTACTCTGGCAGCTCGCGTCGCAGGCGCCGGCGCGCGGCTGACAGGCCTTCCATCTCGGAGGGTCAGCGCCCACAATGGTGCGCCAGCCCCGGCCATCGGCCCAAAAAAAGGACGACAACGATGAACCTTGGGATTTCAGACCGCCTTGCCCCCGTTCTCGAGGCCGTCAGGACCTTTATCCGTGAAAGAGTCGAGCCCGTCGAAGAGGAGTTCCTGGCCGAAGTCGGTAATGGCGATCGCTGGGCGCTGAACGATCGGCAGCAGGACATCCTCGAGAGCCTGAAGACCGAGGCGCGCGAACAGGGTCTGTGGAACTTCTGGCTGACCGACAGCGATCGCGGCCATGGCCTGACCACGGTCGAATACGCCTACATCGCCGAAGAGACAGGTCGGTCCCACCTGGCTGCCGAGGCCTTCAACTGCAGCGCCCCCGATACCGGCAACATGGAAGTGCTCGAACGATTCGGCTCGGAGGAACAGAAGCGCGAATGGCTCGAGCCCCTGCTCGAGGGGAAGATTCGCTCCGCCTATGCAATGACGGAACCGGGTATCGCGTCGTCGGACGCCACCAACATCTCGACGACCGCCGTGCTCGACGACGGCCGCTGGGTCATCAACGGCGAAAAGACCTATATATCCGGCGCCGGCGACCATCGCTGCAAGATACTGATCGTCATGGCGCTGACGAACCCGGAAGCCAACCGACACCAGCAGCATTCGCAGATCCTGGTACCGATGGACGCGCCGGGTGTGGAAGTCGTGCGGCCGATGGACGTCTTCGGCGACGACCATGCGCCGCACGGCCACATGCACCTGCGCTTCACCGACGTGCGCGTACCGGAAGCCAACGTCATCCTCGGCCCGGGCCGCGGTTTCGAGATCGCGCAGGGGCGGCTGGGACCGGGCAGGATCCACCACTGCATGCGCGCTATCGGCATGGCCGAGAGAGCGCTCGAACTCATGTGCGAGCGTTCGGTGTCGAGAACGGCGTTCGGCAAACCGCTGGCGAAGCTCGGCGGCAATTACGACCGCATTGCCGAAGCAAGAATGAACATCGACATGGGACGGCTGCTCACGCTGCGCGCGGCGCATGCCATCGACACGGCAGGCGTGCCCGAAGCCCAGGTGTGGATCTCGAAGATCAAGGCGGCCGTGCCGAAGATCGCCATCGACATCATCGACGACGCCATCCAGATGCACGGCGCCGCGGGCGTGTCGCAGGACTTCCCGCTCGCCTTCATGTACGCGAACGCCCGCACGCTGCGGCTTGCCGACGGCCCCGACGAGGTGCATCGCATGGTCGTCGCGCGCAACGAACTGCGCCCGTACCTCAAGCCCCGGAACGCCTGAGTGGACACGCCGATCAAGGCACGGGACCTGCCGTCCCTGGCGGGAAGGGAACTCGAACCTTCGGACTGGCTGCAAATAACGCAGGCGCGCGTAAACCAGTTTGCCGACGCCACCAATGATCACCAGTTCATCCACGTAAAGCCGTTGCGCGCAAAGTTCACGCCATTCCGTGGCACGATCGCGCACGGCTTCCTGGTGCTGTCGCTGGTAAGCTACCTGGCCCAGCAGAACGCCCTGCGGCCGGCCGGCCTGAAAATGGCGCTCAACTACGGCTCGGACAAGGTGCGATTCCTGGCGCCGGTGCGCGTCGGCAAACGCATACGGGCGCGGCAAAAGATCGTCGACGTTACCGAAAAGAAGCCCGGTCACTGGCTCGTAAAGACCGAGATCACGATCGACATCGAAAACGAAGACAAGCCGGCCCTCGTTGCCGAGATGCTGGCGATGTATATCTTCTGACTCTCAACGAGGATTCCGACATGCGCGAAGCTGTAATCGTCTCCACCGCACGCACGCCCATCGGCAAAGCCTACCGTGGCGCATTCAACAATACAGAGGCCGCGACGCTCGGCGGTCACGCCGTCCGGCATGCCGTGGAACGCGCCGGGCTCGACCCGGCGGAGGTCGAGGACGTCATCATGGGATGCGCCCTCCCGCAAGGCACACAGGGCAGCAACATCGCGCGCCAGACCGCGCTCGCCGGGGGCCTGCCCGTAACCACGGCCGGAATGACCGTCGACCGCCAGTGCTCGTCGGGGATGATGGCCATCGCCGTCGCGGCGAAGACGATCATGGTCGACAACGTCGACATCATGGTGGGCGGTGGGCTGGAATCCATCAGCCTGGTGCAGAACGAGCACATGAACCTGTTTCGCGCCAAGGATCCGCGTCTCCTCGAAATGCACGAACACATCTATATGCCGATGATCGACACGGCCGAGGTGGTGGCGCGGCGTTACGAGGTCAGCCGCGATGCGCAGGACGAATACGCGCTGCAGAGCCAGCAGCGCACGGC
>DATHRM010000382.1:0-6069 GCA_035465295.1 Woeseiaceae bacterium
GATCAAGGAGCTCACCTTCGACCAGCCGCGTTTGCTGATCGGCCGCTCGGAGCACAACGACATCGCGATCCCGAGCCGCTTCGTCAGCCGCCACCACCTGCTGCTGGTCCGCCACGGCAATACCACGTTCATGATGGACCTGAACAGCAGCAACGGGACATTCGTCAACTCGAGACGCGTATCGAACCACGTCCTGATGGACAACGACATCATTACCGTGGGCAATCATCGCATCAAGTTCTGCGATCCGCACGCAACGAGCCGCGGTGCGATAACCGGCAACGAGTTCACCGACACGGCAATCATGAAGACGCTTGACGACATGCGCGACCTGCTCGCGCACGAGAATACGGCGATGCTGCCGATCCCGTCGGAAAACCTGCCGACCTACGGCAACAAGTAGCGCTGCTCAGCCATAGAACTTCTTCTTGAAGTGCTTCCGGCACATCGATACGTAGCGGTCGTTGCCGCCGATCTCGACCTGTGACCCTTCGCGAACGGCATTGCCCTCTTCGTCCATGCGCAGCACCATCGTCGCCTTCGTGCCGCAATGGCAGATGGCTTTCAGTTCCTTGAGATTGTCGGACCAGGCGAGCAGGTACTTGCTGCCCTCGAAGGGCTCGCCCTGGAAGTCCGTGCGCAGCCCGTAGGCGAGCACCGGGATGTTCAGGCTGTCGGTCACTTCGCTCAGCTGGAATACCTGCTCTTTGGTGAGAAACTGCGCTTCGTCGATGAGCACGCAGTGCAGCGGCGCATCGGTCACCATGGACTCGACGAGATCGAAGAGATTGTCTTCCGGACTGAACGTCGTGGCTTCCGACTCGAGGCCGATACGCGACGCGACTTTGCCGACGCCGTAGCGGTCATCGAGCGCGGGCGCGAGCACGAGGGTGCTCATGCCGCGCTCGCGGTAGTTGTAACTGGATTGCAGGAGTGACGTCGATTTTCCGGCGTTCATCGACGAATAGTAGAAATACAGTTTTGCCATCTGGAACTCGTTGCCCGCTGAGTCCCGGTATTGTGGCACCGGATGCCGGGGCTTGCATCCGGCGTAAGGTCAGGGCCTGAGCTTGAGAACCGTGGCGAGGGTGCGTCGGTGTCCGCAACGGCCGTTGCCCAGGTCGACGCCGGCATCTTCGCGGCACTTGTCACAGACGTTTCGCGGTCGGTGGTACGACGAGAACACCTGCGGGATCGGCGTGACCCGCCCGGCCCGCAGGCAACGACTGCAGATCACCAGCTTGTTGAGCCGGTTCAGCAGCCGGTAGTCGACGTTGTCGTTGCTGTTCGTGTCCATGGCCACGTTGTGACAGCCGCAACGACAGAAAACCAGCGATGCGGAGGAAAAATGCCGGATTTGTTAACTGGTCGACGTTTCAGATGTGACGCACTCCGCATCCGCGATAACCCTATAATGTGCCTGTTGCAGCCAACCCGGACACCACCGCATGCTGAGAAAGCGCCTTTTGTGGACCGCCGTCATCGCGCTCGCCGTCGCCGGCGCCCTCACGGGTCATATCGACAAGGCCTCCGAAGAACAGGCGGAGGCTGCATTGAAGAATGCGCTGGTGACGTTTGCCGTCGCGCGCACGCTGAACGGCGTGATCTCCGCCGCGCAGGGCACCGAGGTCGCGCTCGAGCCCGGCGGCGTCGGCGTGGTGTTGTCGGTCGGCGAGATCCTCGACCCGATCAACGACCTGATCGAACGGTTCTCGGCCGTGATGCTGATCGCGGCGAGTTCGCTCGGGTTGCAGATGCTGCTTCTGAACATCACGAGCTGGTGGGGTGTGAGCGGGTTCCTGTTCGCGGCGGCAGCAGGCTTCCTGGTGGTGATCTGGGCGCCCCGCTCCACCGCGGCACAGTATGCGGGGCCTGCACTTCGAATCCTGCTGTTCCTGCTGTTCGTGCGTTTCGCGGTACCGGTGCTCATCGTCGGCACGACGCTGATTTCCGACGCGTTCCTCGCACCGGAACAGGCGGAAGCGACCGCGATACTTCGGGACACGACCGAGGACATCGAGCGCATCAACGAGCAAGCGCAGCCGGTTACGCCCGGCGAGCAGTCCTTCATGGACCGCCTCGGCGAGATGATCGACGAATCACTGCAGTCGATGCGCGTCGGCGAACGTATGAAGGAACTGAAGGAAAGCGCCTCCAATGCCGCCGAGCATATCGTGAGCCTGATCGCGATCTTCGTGCTGCAGACGATCCTGTTGCCGCTCCTTTTTCTCTGGCTCTTTATGGCGGCCCTGAGAGGCATCGCCAGCCGCTCGACGAAACTGTTCGAAGGCGGCAGCGGCGGCGGCGTCCGCTAAACGGCAGGAGCGGGCCGCGGCCCGCGATCATTCGCGGTTCGAGAAGCTCCGACAGCAGGTAGTCGGCGACGACCTCCATCAGGTGGTCCGACCAGCGCACCGGGAACGGTTCGGTGAGTTCGGGGGACCTGGCGAAATCCGGCACAAAGACCTGTTCCAGCAAAGCATCGACATACGGTGCGTGCGACGTCGCGATGTTGAGCTCCTTGTTGGTTCTGAAACTCAGTTTGTCCCAGTTCGCCGACCCCATGCAGGCCCAACCGTCGTACACGGCTGCCTTCATGTGCGACATGCCGGGGTACACGAACACCCGGATGCCGTGTTCGAGCATCGCGTTCGCGGCAAGCACGTTGCTCTGGTTGATCGGTCCGTGATTGCCGACCAGCGGCAGGATGACGCGCACGTCCACGCCCCTGCGCCGCGCTTTCGCCAGTTCGTAGAGCATGGCGTCATCGGTGAAATACGCATTCTGGATGTAGATGTATTTCTTCGCGTTGCGGATTGCCGCACGTTGCGCCTGGAAGATCTCCGCGTCGCCCGGGCGCGTGTGCAGTACTCGCATCGGGTAGCCGATGTCTTCGCTGTTGCCCTCCAGCGGCTTCAACGTCGACAGCACGAGACCGGCATCGCCGAACGGCCCGGCGTGCGCCCAGGCGCGCTCGAACTCTTCCTTCAGCACGTCGACGACCGGGCCGTGCAGTTCCATCATCAGGTCGTGCCAGACGTAGCGGTACTCACGGCCGATGTTCATGCCGCCGGCGAACGCGATCCGGTTGTCGATAATCGTCGTCTTGACGTGATCGCCGGCGACGAGCCACGGGTTCTTCGACTGTCGCACGCGAATATCCGACCCGGACTCGAGGGATTCACGGACCGATTGCGGCGCCTCGTAGTCGGCGGGCATCGACTCGTCGTCCGCGCCGGTCGCGACGATGGTCCCGAGCCCGTCCAGGAGTATGCGTATCTCCAGTCCCTCGTCCGAGCGGCGCCGCAGCAGGTCCCTTATCTTCGCGGCGAAGTCGTCGTTGTCGAAAATGTACGTGCGAATATCAACAGACTGCGTCGCCGTCGAGATGGCATCGATGTAGCGCACGAAGAACGCTTCGCCGTCGACCAGGTAATCGATGGTGCCGCGAGTCGCCTCGTGGCCGGTAATGCGCGTCAGCTCCTCCTCCCAGGCGTCAAGATCCATGCCCGGGCCATCCCTGACCGACGGGATCGGTTCCGCTTCGAGGGTGACCATCCAGCTCGGCGTCACCGTTTCGACCGCCGCATCCCTGGCGACGAACAACAGGCGGTAAACGGATGAGACCGGCCTCGACAGGAGTCCGCCGAGATGGCTTTGCGCCACGTGCCCCGTCGACTGGGCAAAGTGCGCGGCCTTGCTGGCCGCCGGGCCCTCCGGCGGCGCCGGGGCGTAACGTACGAATATGCCGATCGGGATGTCGCGGTCGATGAATATGAACGGCAGCGAGTATGTGCCGGTGTCGCCCGTGCTGAACACGATACGGCGGTCCTCGATACCCTCTTCTTCCAGAAAACGGTCGAGCACGGGCTGCGAGCGTTCGATGAACTCCATGAAGTCGATGGTCTCGGCCACGACATAATTGTCGGGCTTGTCGATAATCAGCCGGGCTTCGAAGTTGTTGATGTCATTGTTGAAGAGAAAATAGTCCTCCTCGCCGAAGTGCATGACGATGCCGGTCATTTCCGCCTTCGGCAGCACGGTCGCGAACACCTCGTCGATAAAGCGATTCCAGTACTTGCTGCTCAGCAAGCGCGGGACGATCGGGTTCTCGGGCAGCTTTTCCCAGCGTTTCGCACGGAAATATTCGAGCGGCAGGATGAAGGGTCCCGCGTAATCGCCGTCGGGCCCCTGCCTCAGGGTGGTGAGGTCGACCCGGTTCGACCAGTTTCCGCCGGAATAGACAAGGCCGTCCTCATCCTCGTAGGCAACGAAAAACTCCTCGCTGCCGATATAGGCTTCGACGGCCACGAGCGGCTTCGTGACCGGCTCGTCGGCAAAGCGCCCGGGAAGGACCCGCAGCTCGTCGTGGGCCGGGTCCTGCTTCGACTGTGGCGACGCGCAACCCGCCGCCGCGAGCACGAACAGCAACAGGACAGGTCGCCTCCGGAATCCCATGGCACCCCCAATTCGGACTACTGACGCCTGATTCTCCTCAGAAAATCGCAGACTTACAAGCGAGGGGCACGACACAATCTTGCCAGGCCGCGATATTTACGTATATACCGCCGTGTATCCGCTGTAGTTCAATTTCATCTGGATGAACGGTGGATCCTCAAGGGGGGTATGTCCGGCAATGAGCCCATTGAACGATCGCCTCGGCCGGGAACGGCACACGATGGCGAAAATGGTCGAAATCTACTGCCATGCTCGCCACGAGCACCCTGACGCCGCCTTGTGCGCAGGCTGCCGGGAATTCCTCGACTACGCCGATGTACGGCTCGAAAAATGCCCGTACGGCGCCCGGAAGCCCACCTGCGCCAACTGCCCGATCCACTGCTACAAGCCCGGGCAACGAGCTCGCGCAAGGATGATAATGCGGTACGCCGGGCCGCGAATGCTGTTCCGGCATCCCTACCTTGCTATCGCGCACAAGGTCGATGGTCTCATTGCAGCGAAACATCCCAAGGAGTTGACGCGCGAAGAACGGGCACAGATGAGAAAGCGCTGAATCGACAGCGCCAAGGGGGCGTAATGACTTTTTATGAAGATCACGTGCTGCCGCACCTGATCGACCTTGCCTGCTCCACCAAACCTGCGCGCAAGCAGCGCGAAAAGATCGTCCACCTGGCAGAAGGCGACGTACTCGAAATCGGCTTCGGCAGTGGCCTCAATCTGCCCTACTACGACCGCGCCAGGGTGCGTAAGATCATCGGCCTGGAGCCATCGCAGGGCATGCGGCGAAAAGCAAAAGCCAAAGTCGACGCGTCCGGCTTCGACGTCGAATTCATCGACCTGCCCGGCGAAGAGATTCCGCTGGAAGCGCAGAGCGTCGACACCGTGCTCATTACGTTCACGCTGTGCTCCATCGAGGAAGCCGAAACCGCGCTGGAGGGAATGCACCGCGTGCTAAAACCCGGCGGGAAACTTCTTTACTGCGAACACGGTGCTGCGCCTGACCCCGGCGTCCGTCGCTGGCAACACCGGCTGAATCCGGCGTGGAAGCGCATCTCGGGCGGCTGCAACATGAACCGCGACATACCCGGGCTCATCGAGAGCGGAGGCTTCCGAATCACCACCGATGAGCGCATGTACATACCGGGTCCGAAGATCCTTTCCTACAATTACTGGGGCACCGCAAAGCCCTGACCCGCCCTGGAAATTCAGTTTGGCAGAATACAGGCATCTGGGACTTATGTTACATTGCGTAGTTCTCGAAACCGTCGTATTCTGAGGCTGCAAACAAAAACTAAAAGTCAATGCTCAGCGGAAGGACGGTACCTGTCATTCCCACTTTAAATCCGCACCTGGCACGTCATGCCGACCTACTGCGAGCTCTCAGGAGTAGAGCCCGTGTTTACAAAAAATAGAATTCAACCCAATCACATAGTCAGTATCCTTACGGCGACTGCCGCATGTCTCTGCATGACCATTGCTCTAGCAATGATAAGCAGCGCGCCTGTATTAGCCGACGGTACCGATATACTCAACCCCACGTCCGCGCCGCTGGCCAGCGGCTCCAAAATACTTGGCGCCGGTGTGGGCCTGTCTGTGGCGCAGCCGGGAGAT
>DATHRM010000383.1:0-4897 GCA_035465295.1 Woeseiaceae bacterium
GGTCCGTACCGTCATGATGCCGTTCCGTTATACGAGCACCATCAGCCAGGAAGACGCGGCGCAACAGGCCGAGACGATGGGGTTCAATTATGACGTCGTGCCTATCGCGCCAATTTTCGATGCGACCGTCAGGCAGCTGGAATCCATCTTTGCCGGCCGCGAGCCCGACGTCACGGAAGAGAATATCCAGGCGCGCTGCCGCGGCATGATCCTGATGGCGATATCCAACAAGACCGGCCGCATGCTGCTCACGACCGGCAACAAGAGCGAGTTGGCGGTCGGTTACGCGACGCTATACGGCGACATGGCGGGCGGTTTCGCGCCGATAAAGGATTGCAGCAAGACACTGGTTTACCGCCTCGCGCGTTATCGCAACACGCTGGGCGAGGCCATTCCGGAACGTGCGATTACGCGCGAACCGTCGGCGGAACTCCGGCCCGGGCAGAAAGACAGCGATTCGCTGCCGGATTACGCGATCCTGGATCCGATTCTCGAAGCGTTCATCGAGAAGGACATGTCGGTGGACGAAATCACGGCGCTCGGATTCGACCGTGCGACCGTCGTGCGCGTGCTGCAGATGGTGAAGCACAACGAGTACAAGCGGCGCCAGGCGCCGCCCGGCATTCGCATCAGCAGCCGGGCTTTCGGCCGGGACTGGCGCTATCCGATAACGTCCTGGTACCGGTTCCCCGGCTAGGAATCCGGGAAGTTGAGCTCGAGTACGCGTCGCGCGTCGGCGGCCAGATCGTTCATGCCGAGTTCCTCGTAGGCCGCGATCATGATGCGCAGCGACTCGTCGTTGCTGTCTGCGCCATTGTAGGCTTCGAGCGCATTCCTGGCCCGGTTCACGGCGGCGACGTAAGCGCCGCGGCGCAGGTAGTAGTCCGCGACCTGGTTCTCGTACGCCGCCAGGCGGTTTTTCAGGAACACGATGCGCTGCTGGGCATCGGGCGCGTATTCGCTTGCCGGGTAGCGCTCGACGAGGCGGCGGAACGCCTGGTAGGCCTGCTCGACGTCCTTCGGCGGGCGCTTGTCGGTGTTCTTGCGGAACCAGCGCTCGAGAATGCCCGGTTCGTCGTCGAAATAAGCGAGGCCCTTGATGTACAGGGCGTAGTCCACGCGCGGGTGAATCGGGTTTTCGCGCATGAAGGTGTCGGCCGCTTCGACCGCGAGTTCAGGTGCGCCGCTCTTGTAATAGGCGTACATAAGGTCCAGTTGGATCTGGCGCGCGACGTCGCTGAACGGATAGCGGGCCTGGATCGCCTCGAGTATCTGGATGCCGCGGCGGTAATTGCCGGCCTGGATCGACGATTGCGCCTGCGCGTAGGCTTCCTGCAGGTCCTGCACCGCGTCGAAGGTCTCTTCGTTGCCGGCGCAGGCAAAGAGCACGGCAGACACCGCGAGCAGTATGGCCCGGCGGGCCTGCTGCTGCAGGCGCTGTGGAATTCGCAACGTTGTGAGGAAATCGATCATGTCTTCGCGGGCCGGACCAAATCGGCGAGTATACCGTAAACTCCCAAAACGACGATGAGTGAACAAGCCACCCAGCACACGGGGCGCATACCCGACGAACTGGCCGGCCAGAGATTGGACCAGGCCCTTGCCAGGATGTTTCCCGATTATTCGCGCAGCCGCCTCAAGGCATGGCTGCTCGACGGTTCCGTGCTCGTCGACGGCGCGCCGTGGCGCCCGCGAGATCGGGTCGAGGGCGGCGAGACCGTTGTCGTGACCGTCAGCGCCGAGGCGGCCGTACGTGCCGAACCGGAACCCATGAAGCTCGACGTCGTATTCGAAGACGCCGACCTCCTGGTGATCAACAAACCCGCGGGGCTGGTGGTACATCCCGGTGCGGGCAACGCGCGTGGCACGCTGATGAACGGCCTGCTGGCGCATGCGCCGCAACTGGAATCGTTGCCGCGTGCCGGTATCGTGCACCGCCTCGACAAGGACACCAGCGGCCTGTTGCTCGTGGCGAAGTCGCTGCCGGCTCATACCGCACTGGTCCGGGCACTGTCCGAGCGCGCGGTATCGCGCCAGTACCTGGCAGTCTGCAACGGCGTTCTGACCGGCGGCGGCAGGATCGACGCTGCCATCGGCCGCCACCCGGTCGACCGCACGCGGATGGCCGTGCGCGATACCGGCAGGCCTGCCGTGACCCACTACACGGTCATCGAGCGATTCCGCGCGCACACCTTTGTGAACGTCGTGCTGGAAACCGGCCGGACCCACCAGATCCGCGTGCACTTCGCGCATCGTCGGCATCCGCTCGTCGGCGATCCCGTTTACGGCGGGCGGCTCGCGCTGCCCGCGGGCGCGACCGAGGCGCTTCGGGACGCCCTGCGCGGGTTCCGGCGCCAGGCCCTGCATGCGGCGCGCCTCGAACTCGAGCATCCCGTGACCGGCGATGCGCTGCAATTCGAGGTTCCGCCGCCTGCCGATTTCCAGGAATTGCTGCGAACACTGCGCGAGGACATCGCATGAGCATGCAATGGATCAGGGCCGAATGGCCTGCACCGGCCGGCGTCATCGCCGGCACCACGACCCGCCATGGCGGCGTCAGCAAGGGCAAGTACCGGTCGATGAATCTCGGCGCTCATGTCGACGACGATCCCGAGTGCGTTAGCGAGAATCGGCGGCGCTTCGTTGCCGGCTGCGAACTGCATACGGAGCCCGACTGGCTTAAGCAGGTGCACGGCACCGGGGTTCGCCAGGCGGGGGAAACTGCGCCGCTGGAGGCGGATGCGGCCATTGCCCGCGGGCCCGGTGCGGTCGTCGCGGTGTTGACCGCCGACTGCCTGCCGATTCTGCTGTGTGCGGACGGCGGCGACGAAATCGCCGCAATTCACGCCGGTTGGCGGGGGCTTGCCGCGGGCATCGTCGGCGCGACCCTGGCCAGCATGCACACGCCGCCCAGGCGTCTCCTCGCGTGGTTCGGCCCGGCAATCTCGCAATCCGCGTTCGAGGTAGGCGACGAGGTGCGCGCGGCGTTCATTGCCGGCGATGCCGGCGCGGATGCCTGCTTCCTGCCCAACGAGCGCGGTCGCTGGCAGGCCGATCTCTATGCGCTCGGCCGGCGACAACTGGAGGCCGCGGGCGTCGGCGCCGTCCACGGGGGCGACCTGTGCACGGTCGGCGACCGCGAGCGGTTTTTCTCCCACCGGCGTGATGGCCAGTGCGGTCGCATGGCGACGTTCATCCACCTGGACCGTAGATATTCCCCGTAGGAGCGGGCCCTGGCCCGCGACCGATCCAGGCATCAATCGCGCTTCGAGAAGCGCTCCTACAGCTCGGCTCGGCCCGCAGGAGCGGGCCCCGGCCCGCGACCGGGATCGGCGGCCGTGCGGACATTTGTGGGCGGCAGGCGTTGAATTTGCCGGCCGAGGCTCAATTTCTGGGGCACATTCAAGAAACCCGGAATTCAGGGGCGAGATATGCGTCTGGACAAACTGACAAGCAAATTCCAAATGGCTCTGGCGGATGCGCAATCGCTGGCTGTCGGCCAGGACCACCAGTTCATCGAGCCTTCCCATGTGATGGTCGCGCTGCTGGACCAGCAGGGCGGCAGCGTCCGTGGCCTGCTGACCAAGGCGGGCGCAAACGTCAACCTGCTGCGCTCGCAGCTCGGCGAGGCCATCGACCGGCTGCCGAAGGTCGAGGGCGCCGGCGGCGACGTGCATTTCAGCAACGACCTCGGCAAGCTTTTCAATATCACGGACAAGCTCGCCCAGAAGCGCGACGACCAGTACATCTCCAGCGACCTTTTCGTGCTGGCGGCGCTCGACGACAGCTCGCCGTTGAAGAGCATTTTCGAACAGGCCGGCGCGGTACGCGGCGCGGTCGAAAAAGCGATCGACGACCTGCGCGGCGGCCAGCACGTGGACGACCCGAACGCGGAGGACACTCGCCAGGCGCTCGATCGCTACACGATCGACCTGACCGAGCGTGCCGAGCAGGGCAAGCTCGACCCGATTATCGGCCGTGACGAGGAGATCCGGCGCACGATCCAGATCCTGCAGCGCCGCACCAAGAACAACCCGGTACTGATCGGCGAGCCCGGCGTCGGCAAGACAGCCATCGTCGAGGGGCTTGCGCAGCGCATCGTCAACAACGAGGTGCCGGAAGGGCTGCGCGGCAAGCGCATCCTGTCGCTCGACATGGGCGCACTGATCGCCGGCGCCAAGTTTCGCGGCGAGTTCGAGGAGCGCCAGAAGGCGGTCCTCAACGACCTCGCGAAACAGGAAGGCCAGATCATCCTGTTCATCGACGAGTTGCACACCATGGTGGGTGCCGGCAAAGCCGAGGGCTCGATGGATGCCGGCAACATGCTGAAGCCGGCGCTGGCCCGCGGCGAACTTCATTGCGTCGGGGCGACGACGCTGGACGAATACCGCAAATACGTCGAGAAGGACGCCGCGCTCGAGCGCCGTTTCCAGCAGGTGCTCGTCGAGGAACCGACGGTCGAGGACACGATCGCGATCCTGCGCGGCCTGAAGGAACGCTACGAGATTCACCATGGCGTGGAGATAACCGATCCGGCGATCGTGGCGGCGGCAACGCTGTCGCATCGCTACATCAGCGGCCGCAAGCTGCCGGACAAGGCGATCGACCTCGTGGACGAGGCCGCATCGCGAATTCGTATCGAGATCGATTCGAAGCCCGAATCGATGGATCGCCTGGAACGGCGCATCATCCAGCTCAAGATCGAGCGCGAAGCCCTGAAGAAGGAATCCGACGACGCCTCGAAAAAGCGACTCGACGATCTGGAAGCCCAGCTGGGCGACCTGGAGCGCGAGTACGCGGACCTCGAGGAAGTCTGGAAGTCGGAAAAAGCCGCGATGCAGGGCACGGCGCACATCAAGGAGGAACTCGAGCGGGCGCGCCTCGAGCTCGAAACCGC
>DATHRM010000384.1:0-1686 GCA_035465295.1 Woeseiaceae bacterium
TCTCGCTCGCGACGTAGCCGATGCGGCGGATATTCAGGTCGCGATGCTCCTTCGAGAATCCCAGCTCGCTCGACAGGTTCTTGCGCACGATGTCGCCATCGAGCAGGCTGATGGCCCGGCCCCCGGCTTCCATCAGCTTCATCATCAGCGCGTTCGCGATCGTGGACTTGCCGGAACCCGACAGGCCCGTGAAGAACACCGTGAACCCCTGCTTGTGGCGCGGCGGGTGCGTGCGGCGCAGTTCGGCCACGACGTCGGGGAACGAGAACCAGTCGGGGATGTCGAGGCCCTCGGCCAGGCGCCGGCGAAGTTCGGTACCGGATATGTCCAGCACCTTGTCGCCGTCACTCGCTTCGTCCACCGGGATGTACTGGGCGCGATTCTCCGCGTAGACCATCATGCGGAAGGGCACCATCGAAATGTCGAGCTCTTCCTCGTGCTCCTTCAGCAGTTCCTGCGCATCGTATGGGCCGTAGAAATCGTTGCCCTTCGAGTCCTTGCCCGGACCCGCGTGGTCGCGGCCGACGATCAGGTGCGTGCAACCGTAGTTCTTGCGAATGATCGCGTGCCAGAGCGCCTCGCGAGGCCCGCCCATGCGCATCGCGAGCGGCAGCAGCGACAGCATGGTGGTCTGCTCGGGGTAACGGCCGAGCAGGTGCTCGTAGCAGCGCACCCGCGTGAAGTGGTCGACGTCGCCGGGCTTGGTCATGCCGACCACCGGGTGGATCAGCAGGTTGGCCTCCACGTCGAACGCGGCCCGCAAGGTCAGTTCCTGGTGAGCCCGGTGCATCGGATTACGCGTCTGGAAAGCGACGACCTTGCGCCAGCCCAGCTTGCGGAACTGCTCGCGCAGCTCCGCGGGGTTATTGCGAAGGTGCTTGAAATCGTAGTGTGTGGGAGCTTCGATTCCGCGCAGCTTGCCGCCGACGTATACCGGGTTGGCGATGTTGTTGAGGTAATGGACGGCGGGATGCGTCTCGTCGGTCGTGCCGTAGACTCCCTCGGCCTCCGCCTTCTTGTCGGGCGTCCAGATGTCGCCGACCTCGAGCGTGGCAATGACGACGCCTTCGAGATCGCGTAACGCGATCCGGTCGCCGCTCTGGATATTTTCGGCAAATTCCTCGCTGACATCCAGCGTGATCGGAATCGGCCACAGCACTCCGGACCCGAGCCGCATGGACTCGACCACGGACTCGTAATCGTCCTTGCCGAGGAAGCCTTCCAGCGGCGAGAACGCGCCGTTCAGCAGCAACTCGATGTCGCACAGCTGGCGCTCGGTCATGTCCCAGGACGCGAATTCACGCGCGGCCTGTTTTTCGGCTTCGGCCTCCTCGGTCGACAGATACAGATTCTTCAGTTCGCCGCCGTGCGGCTCTTTATAGGCACCCATTTTTCTTGTTCCTTCAAAAATGCGGGGCGCAGGCTACCACTGCCTGCGCCCCGGTTATAGGCTTTTTGACAAAAGCTCCGAGCTAGAAAGGTATGTCGTCCTCGAAATCGTCCGGAGGCGACTGTGGCGGGCCGCCGGACGGCCCGGAATCCGACGGCATCGGCGCGGAACCGCCGCCACCGCGGCCGCCGAGCATCTGCATCTCGTCCGCGATGATCTCCGTGGTCCAGCGGTCGTTTCCGTCGCGATCCTGCCACTTGCGCGTCCGCAGTTTGCCCTCGATATAAACCTGCGAT
>DATHRM010000385.1:0-3093 GCA_035465295.1 Woeseiaceae bacterium
CGATATCGTGTCGAGCCTGCCGAACGCGGCCAACCCGGAACCGATCGGCAAGCCCAACGAGCAGCTGTACGGCGTGCGCTTCCTGGGCGATCGCGCCTACGCGGTGACGTTTTTGCAGATCGATCCGCTGTACGTGTTCGATCTCGCGGACCCGGCGAACCCGCGAATCGCCGGCACCCTCGAGGTGACCGGCTTCTCGGACTTCCTGCATCCCGTCAGCGACGAGCTGCTGCTGGGCCTGGGCGCGGCGGCGGCGGGCGGCGTGAAGCTCGAGCTGTTCGACATCAGCGACCTGTCGGCGCCGCTGTCGCGCGGGGCAGTCACCATCGGCGACCAGAACAGCTACAGCGAGGCACGCTGGAACCGGCATGCGTTCACCTACCAGGCCGATGTCGCGGGCGTGGACCGCTTCACGGTCCCCGCAACGACCTACAGCGAGCTCGACGGCCAGTTCAGCTTCGAGACCTCGCTGCATCTCTTCGAGATCCACGACAAAGTGACGCCGCCGCTGGCGTCGCTGGTGCCCGCCGGGCAGCTCACGCCGCCGGTGACCAGCGAGTTCGGGTTCGCGGAGCGCAACCGGGCATTCCTGCACGACGATACGATCTACTACGTGCTGGAAGAGAACGTCTGGTCGGCGTTTTGGCTGAGCCCGACGATGGTGAACGGGCCGTTCTGAACCCTCGGTGGGTCGCGGGCCACGGGGCCCGCTTCTACAGTAGGAGCGGTTCTCGAAGCGCGATCGATGTGCGGTGGAATCGCGGGCCCGTCCCCGCCCGTGCAAGCTATTCTTTGCGCATCGCCTGCGCATCATGCGCACGAGCCAGAAGTTCCGGATAGTCCCGGACTTCGAGCACCTCGGCATACAGCGCATTCCAGCGTTCGTCGGAGCGCAACGGGATCAGATAAGGGGAGAGCAGCCACCAGGCGTCCTCGCAGCGTTGCTCACGGCCCGGCTCGTCGCGTTCCGGCGAGTCGAGGGCACCGGAAAGCCAGCGCATCGCTTCGTCGATGTTCCCGCGGTGGGCAAACACTTCAGCGGTGTAAATCGCGGCCGCCTCGCCACCGTCAGTCAGCAGGCGTTGCAGCGCCGCGTCGGCCTCCGCTCCCTGCCCGAGCGCGCGATGGATAATCGCCAGGTTCCGGTCTTGCGCCGGGCCTCCAGCCATCGCCCGGGCCCGGATCAGCGCCTGCTCGTAATTGCCCTGCAGAATCTGGACATCCACGAACAACTCGCCTTCGTCGCCGACCCCCGGCGGATAGAGTGCGCGGTATTGCTCGGCCGCGACACCGGCTTCCGGGAAGCGGCCTGCGGCCAGCAGGAACCAGACGAGGTTGTGGTGCAACAGGGCGGAGGTCGGGTCGCCCCGGATAGCGCGCCGCTGGAGTTCGATGGCCTCGTCGAACAGGCTGCGGCGCGCGCGGTCGCCGGCGACATGGCCAAGGACAAGGACGTCGTCAGGATCCAGCGCCATCGCCGTCGCCATGTGCTCCAGCGCGAGCAGTTGTTCCCCGGCGTAATGGTAGTAAGTGGCGCGCCTGACGTGTGCTTCCGCGCTGTCAGGCGCCAGCCGTATGGCATGGCGGGTCGCGTCGCCGAGCAGCGGTATGCCTGTTTCGCGGCTGAGATCACCGTTGTTCAGGCGGATTCTGTAGACGCCGGCGAGCCCGATCCACGCGTCAGCGAGTTCCGGCGCCTGCTCCAGGGCCGCCTTGAACGATGCTTCGGCGCGCTCGATGTCGCCGTCGCCGCGCCGCTGGAAGAAGAATCGTCCCTTCTCGTAGTCGCTGTGCGCGTTGATGCCGGCACTCGGCCGATCGACCCGGACGGTGGTGGCCGCGAGAATCTCGTCCGCGTCTTCGCCGACGTCCCCGGTCGCGCCGCGGTGCCCGATACCGAGCAGCAGAAGGATGGCCGCCAGGAGTCCGGCCGCAACGGCGCCCGTCTGGTACGCGAACCGATCGCGCCGGAGACGCGGCTCGTACGCAGCGTCAATGTCGCGGGTCACGGCATGATCGAAAACGTAGCCGCGGCGCGGCACGGTCCTGATCATCTCGAAACCGCTGTCTCCCAGGGTGCGGCGGATATCGGCAATGCAGTGGGCCAGCGAATCGTCGGTGACGACGGTGTGTTTCCAGACGGCTTCGTGCAGCTCCGACTTCGAAACCAGCCGGCTGGCGTTTTCCAGAAGAATGACGAGTACCCGGAACGCCTTCGGCCGCAGGTGCAGTGCACGTTTCCCCCTGTACAGCGCCTCACGGTCGAGGTCCAGCGAGAATTCGCCGAAACGGAACACCCGATGTTCATTCTCTCCGGTTGACATAACGCCCCTGCATATCGGTTGTTTTTTCGGGGGGTTCATAAACGTGCAACACAAATTTCATCGTTCTTTCGTTACTTCGGCGCGGCCCCGGCCTACCGTTTCCGATCACTTCCCGGTCCCAAACCGGCTTTCAGGGAGCAATACACCATGAAAATGACAGGAACTGCTCTAATTACAACGATAGGCACCTTATTGTTGGCGGCAACGGCATCTGCCGAGCACGGCCGCTACCAGACCAGCAACGCGCTGGATATCAGCGGCGCCGGCAACGGCTACGTGGGCGCGTCCTGGCTGATGCGGACCGAAGACGGCATCCGCGGGCGCATCATGAGCAAGGTGTCCACCGCAGGCGATCCGTACACGCTCTGGATTGTCGTCTTCAACAACCCGGACGCTTGCGTTGACGGCTGCGGCGAGGATGACCTGCCCAACGCGGAAGTCGGTGCCTCGGTCTTCAACGGCACCGGGGCGATCTCCGCACCGGACGGCCAGTTGAAGCAGAACGGCAAGCCGGCGGGCGGCGGCGTGATCAATATGGATTTCGTCATCCCGGCGCATCCCGTGGCGAGCGGTCAGTTCCTGCTGTTCGGTGACCCGGACGGCTTGTACGAGGGCAACGGTTACGGTGCAGAAATTCACCTTGTCATCGACAAACACCCGTCGATTCAGCCAGGCATGTCGTGGCTAAATGACCTCACCACGACGAACTTCCCGGGCGGCGGCCCGGCCACGAATGACGTCGTGGCGATATTTCTGGGCTGCCCGGACG
>DATHRM010000386.1:0-2438 GCA_035465295.1 Woeseiaceae bacterium
GCGTGCCAGTGCCGCAAACTGATTTCGCCGTGGCCAATATCCCGCGCGGCATGAATGTTCAGTGAAAAATTGTCGTAGCCGCGGTCGATGTCGGAGCCGACACGGGGCGGGTAGCCTTCCGTGTCCTGCCAGTCGAGAGTGATGCCGAGCTGGTTCTTTTCATTGCGTACGCCGCCCGAGAGGAAAGCGGAGCGCGAGTCGAAGCTGCCGGCGCCAGCGCCGCCCTCGATGTGCGTTTCGTCAGCGCGGCGCGTGATGATGTTGATGACGCCGCCGATTGCGTCCGTGCCGAACAGCGCCGAGCGAGCCCCCTTCACGATTTCGACCCGCTCGATGACTTCCGGGGAAATATGCTGTATCGGGGCGCCGCCGATGGTACCCGGGTTGATGCGGACGCCGTCGATGAGAACGAGGGTGTGATTACTTTCGGTGCCGCGCATGAACATAGACGTCGCCTGGCCGGGCCCGCCGTTACGGCCGATATCGATGCCGGCCTCGAAGCGCAGCAATTCGGCGAGATCGGTGGCGAGCGACAACTCGATGTCGTCGCGTGTAATCACGCGCACCGGCACCGTCGCCTGCTCCAGCGGAATTTCGGTGCGCGTTGCGGTAACGATAATCGTATCGCTCGGCGAAATGTCGGATGCGTAGGCTTGCGTCGCTGCCGACAGCAGCAAAGCCGTCGTCGCGATAAACCGGAACAATGTCATGTGTCTCCCCTGTGCGTGCCCGCCGCACGCGCCCTGTTTTGTATTGGCCAGAACGGCCGGGGGAGGTCGGGTCAACGGAATTCGATGGCCCGAACGTGCGCCCGCCGCGCCGTTCGCGTGTTCACCAGGCCGGTCTCCGGGCTTACGAGCGGAATATATCCTGCCGCAGCGCCTTCCCACGAGCACTCGATTACGTGTCGCAGTGGCTCCGTGCTACACCACGGGGCTGGGGCTTTTACTCGATCACCGTTGCGGGGGCAGCGCCGGACATTACACCGGCTTCCCGTCACCCGATCTATGCGATTCGGGTTTACCTGATGAGCGTGCCACGATAGGAAGCGGCGCGCGCCGTGTCAAGCAATCCCGGTGTGTTACTTGCCGGAACCCGCGTAACCGAGGGTCTGCAACGCGGATTCAACCTCGTTCAGCACCTGCGGATCCTCGATCGTCGCCGGGACCTTGAAGTCCTCGCTGTCGGCAATCGCGCGCATCGTGGCGCGCAACACCTTGCCGGAGCGGGTCTTCGGCAATCGATTGACGACCACGGCCTTCTTGAATACGGCCACCGGCCCGACCTGGTCGCGAACCATTTGCACGACGTCGGCGACGACCTCTTCGGGACTGCGCTCGGCGCCTGCCTTGAGGACCAGGAAGCCCACGGGCAGTTGTCCTTTCATCGGGTCTGCAGCACCGATCACGGCGCACTCGGCGACGTCGTCGTGCGCGGCGAGAACCTCCTCGATCGCGCCTGTCGACAGGCGGTGGCCCGCGACGTTGATGACGTCGTCGGTCCGTGACATTACGAAGATATACCCATCCTTGTCGATGAACCCGGCGTCCCCGGTCTCGTAGTAGCCCGGGAATGTCTCAAGGTAAGACTTGCGGAATCGGCCTTCGGCATTCCACAGACCGGGCAGGGTTCCCGGCGGAAGCGGCAGCTTGCAGGCGATCGCGCCGACGTCGCCCGGGGCCACGTCACGGCCGCCTTCGTCGAGCGCGCGCACTTCCCAGCCGGGTGCGGCACGGCCGACCGAGCCGGCCTTTACGGGTGCCAGTTCGATGCCCAGGCAGTTTGCGGCGATCGACCAGCCCGTTTCGGTCTGCCACCAGTGGTCGATGACCGGGATGCCGAGCTTTTCCTCGGCCCAGTGCAGTGTATCCGGGTCGCAGCGTTCGCCGGCCAGGAACAGTGCTCGCAGCGCCGAGAGGTCGTATTTGGGGATGAACTCGCCGTTCGGGTCCTGCTGGCGGATCGCCCGGAAGGCGGTCGGCGCCGTGAACAGCGTCGCTACCTTGTGCTCGGATGCCACGCGCCAGAAGGCCCCGGCGTCCGGTGTACCGACCGGCTTGCCTTCGAACAGGATCGTCGTATTGCCGTGCAGTAACGGCCCGTAAATGATGTAGGAATGGCCGACGACCCAGCCGATATCCGACGCGGCCCAGTACACTTCGCCGGGGTCGACGCCATAGATGTTCTTCATGGTCCAGTGCAGCGCGACCGCGTGGCCGCCGTTGTCGCGCACGATGCCCTTGGGTTGCCCGGTCGTGCCCGACGTGTACAGCAGGTACAGCGGATCGGTGTCTTCGACGGGCACACAGTACTGCGGCGACGCGCTCGCCATCGCGTCGTTCCAGTCGACGTACCCCTCGCCTGACAGGTCGGCCTCGTGCTGCGGGCGCTGAAAAACGATGCAGCATTTCGGCTTGTGTTTCGACAGATCGAGCGCC
>DATHRM010000387.1:0-1645 GCA_035465295.1 Woeseiaceae bacterium
GGCGCGGCAGGGACCTTCAAGGTGCGCGATGACAACGCGCTGGAAACCGTGATCGTCGAATCGGGCCTGGCGGACGGCGAGGCGGTCGCGGTCGAGGAGTTCATCGAGGGCCACGAAGGCTACATCGACACGGTCACGATCGATGGCGAGGTCGGCCACGAGTTCATAACGCATTACTACCCCAACGTGCTCGAGGCAATGCGGGAACGCTGGATCTCGCCGCAGATGATAACCACCAACCGCATCGACGCGCCGGGGTATCGCGAGGTGCGCGAAATGACGCGCCGGGTCATCGAGGTCCTCGATATCGGGACGTCGGCGACACACATGGAATGGTTTTACGGCCCGAAAGGGCTGAAGTTCTCCGAGATTGGCTGCCGCCCGCCGGGCGTCGGTCAATGGGACGTTTATTGTGCCGCGAACGAATTCGATCTTTATTTCGAATGGGCCAATGCGCTGGTCCGCGGGCAGACGCATACGCCGCCGTCGCGGCGTTATGCGGCCGGGATGATCGCGCTGCGGCCCGAGCGTGACGGGCGCATCACGGGTTACTCCGGGCTGGACGAGATCGGCGGGCGCTACGGAGACTGTATCGTTGCGGCGCATCTCCCCGACCCCGGCACGCCGACGCAGCCGGTCGAGGCCGGATACATGGCCAACGCATGGATGCGGGTACGTCACCCGAATTACGACGAACTGAAGAGCATCATGAACGAGATCGGCGAGACGGTCAGGGTGCACGCTCGATAGCCTGCATGAACGGCGAGAACGAAAAATTCCGGGCGCTGAAGAGCCGATTGCCCGCCATCTGGTCCGCTTTGTCGAGCGACCCCGCTTTCGAGCACACGTCGGTGATCGTGCCATCGCTCAGCGTCAACCAGGAAGAGCTGGCCAAAGTCACCGGCGCCGCGTTCTACGAGGAACGCCTGCTGTTCGCACTGATACGGTTGCGCAATCCCAATGCGCGCGTGATTTACGTAACCAGCCAGCCGGTGCACCCGGACATCATCGACTATTATCTCGACCTGCTCGACGGCGTCCCGGCCAGGCACGCGCGCGAGCGCCTGCGCGTCCTGTCGGTGCTCGACGGCAGCGCGCGACCCTTGACGGAGAAAGTGCTCGAACGCCCGCGATTCCTCAGGCGGCTGCGCGACCTCGTCGACAAGCCGGAGAACGCCTACCTGACCTGTTACAACTCGACGTCGCTCGAGCGGCGCCTTGCCGTCGAGCTGGGCCTGCCGTTGAACGGCCTGGATCCTGAGCTGCTCCCGTACGGGACCAAGTCGGGCAACCGCCGCGTATTTGCCGAAAGCGGCGTGAGTTACCCAGCGGGGAGGGAAGATCTTTACAGCGAGGACGACATCATCGATGCGCTGCTCGATCTCGGCGCAGAGCGCCCGAATGCGCGAGCGGCGGTCGTCAAGCTGAACGAAGGCTTCGGCGGCGAGGGCAACGCGGTGTTCACGTTTCCGCGGGAACGTGACAGCCGCGACGCGATAAGGGCCGCCCTGCGCGACCTCGACTGGACGTCGGGGACCGAGACCAGCGCGTCGTTCCTGCGCAAGTTCGCGGCGATGGGCGGAGTCGTCGAGGAGATGCTGGTCGCGGGCGAAATCCACTCGCCCAGCGTGCAGATGCGCATTTC
>DATHRM010000388.1:0-13384 GCA_035465295.1 Woeseiaceae bacterium
ATCGGCATGTTCGGCGCGCTGAACGTGCAGCCGAAGGGCGCGCGCCTCTATCGCAGCCAGGTGACGGAAGAAGAATTGCGCCTGGCAACCACCGGTACGGTTTCCTCCAGCTGCACCGGCGCAATGGGTGAAATTTCCGGCGTCGACTGCAACCCCGGTGGCCAGCCGGAAATCGACTACGATGCAACCTACCCGAACGTTGAGCCCTGGATCTCCGAGGGCAAGGCCGGTCTGCCCATCCTCAGGATGGTGACCGGGACCAACGGCGGCAGCGGTGAACTCGTTCACAGCGACATCAACGCCATCATCGCCGGACCGGACGCCGACGGCACCTGGTATTCCAAGTGCCCGGGCGCCGACTGCCCCTATCCGCTCGAGAGCGTCGGCAAGAAGAATCCGCAGCTGCCGCAGCGCCTCGAGGCGTATCGCGAGTTTACATCGCAGTTCCACGACGAACAGACCAACTCGCAGGTATTCCCGAACTGGTACAACAACCCGACAATGCGGCACGTCCTGCACGGCGTGAAGGACCAGTTCATGATCAACTATGCCTCGGGCGGCATCGGTTCCGAGATCATCGCGAACCGCCTGCGCACCGGCCCCATGCACGACTGCACGGACTGCGCCTACGAGGAATTCTTCCTCGCCTCGCAGACGGTCGGCGACCCGGGAATGCTGGTGAACTTCCCGGCGAACACGGGCATCGAAGCCTGCAGCCCCGAGAATATCGCGGCCGGCCCGGCCGACCCGAACGCCTGCTGGCGTGACCCGAATCTGGCCAACGGCCCGATTCCCGGCAACTTCGCGCTGTACCAGGAAGACCCCGCGAACATTCACCACGCCTACACGGGCGACTTCGTGAAATACCGCAACACGCATGCCGGCGCGTTCGAACAGCACATCTTCCATTTCCACAACCACCAGTGGCTGTTCAACCCGAACGACGACAATGCGAACTACCTGGACGCCCAGGAAATCATGCCGGGCTCCGGCCACACCTACGAGCTCGTCAACGGCGGCGCGGGCAACCGCAACCATACCGTGGGCGATGCAATTTTCCACTGCCACTTCTACCCGCACTTTGCGCAGGGCATGTGGTACCACCAGCGCAACCATGACGTCTTCGAGGCGGGCACGGTGCTGGACGTTTCCGGCGGCACGCTGGCCGCTCCGGGCATCCACTCGTCGCCTTTCGCACTGCGCAGCGGCAAGCCGATGGCCGGCGCCCGCGCGCTGCCCGACGGCGAATTGCCGGACGGCTCGCCGATCCCGGCGATCGTGCCGCTGCCCGGCAAGCCCATGCCGCAGATGCCGGCCGACGTCTCGGTCATGGCCGTCGACCGCGGCGCGTTCAGCCTGCTCGGCGGCCGCACCGGTCCCGACGGTATCCCCGATTCCGCCCAGGCGGTCGTCGACCGCGTGAGCGTCGCGGGCGCCGACACAGTACTTGGCACGGCCGACGACCTGAGCCCCGGCTACCCGTTCTGGCTCGCCGGCAACGAATGCGGTGTGCCGACGGCAACGAACGCATGCCCGCAGGGCATCGTCGGCAACCGTATGGCGACGCCGCCGCTCGACATGCTCACCGACGCGGGCGCGTCGGCTAACGCCGGCAACCCGGATTCGACCAAGGTCGACTGGAGCAACCTCGGCGGCGGCTGGGACGGCGGACTGCCGCGCCACGCGCTGCTCGGCTACACGGCCGGCGGCCTGTCGCTGGATACGCAGAACCGTCTCGACTTCCGCAAGATCATCGAGATGGCGCAGCCGGTCTACTTCCCCGAAACGGGCACCGACATGGAACGGGTCAGCATGAGCTACCAGTCCGTGCGGCACCGTCCGTCGGTTGCCAACACGTTCGGCGGCACCGCTGCGGGTGACTTCGTCCTGAACGGCTCGCCGCCGGTACCGGGCGGTCCGTACAACGATCCGTGCGTCGACGACCGCGGCGCACTGCTGAGAAACGGACATAACGGCGAGTGGTACGACGGTGACGACCTCGACCGGTGGGGCGAGTTGACCACACGAGGCAAGTCCCCGTTCGACGCCGAGAACCCGCGGACCTACAAGATCGCGAACCTGCAGATCGACGCGGTGTTCAACAAGGTTGGCTTCCACTATTCGCAGGAGCGCATCATCATCCTGTGGGAAGACGTGGCACCGACCATCTTCAAGGATCGTCCGCCCGAGCCGCTCGTGATGCGCTTCAACACGTTCGACTGCGGCAAGCTGCTGCACGCGAACCTGGTGCCGCACGAGTTCGAGCTGGACGACTTCCAGGTGCGTACGCCGACCGACATTATCGGCCAGCACATCCATCTGCCGAAGTGGGACCTGACGACGAACGACGGCGCGGCCAACGGCTGGAACTACGAAGACGGCGCGCTGGCGCCGGGTATCGTCGAAGAACGCATCCACGCCATCAACCGCTTCAACGAGCTGGCCGGCACGGTCGTCGGTCCGGCGTGTACGCTGGCGGCGGCGCTTGCCGGCGATACGGTGGCCTGCCCGATACCCGGGCAGCTCGCGCCGATCGACCTCACAGACCTCGATCCGGTACCGACCATCGACACCGGCGACCCGGGCACCTCGACGTTGCCTGGCACGACGCACCTTGTCGCACAGCCGCACCCGTTCTTTGGAACCGGCATCGCCGGACAGCACTACACCGGCGCACGCACGGTCATTCAGCGCATCCTGGTGGATCCGGTCGTTAATGTGGCGGGCGTCGATCGTGGCCTCGGCCTGACGTTCTCGCACGACCACTACGGTCCGTCCTCGTTCCAGCAGATCGGCCTGTACTCGACCATCCTGGCCGAGCCCGCAGGCTCGACCTGGGTACACAACGAGACCGGCGAGCTGCTGAACGTGCGTGCCGACGGCGGTCCGACCACGTGGCAGGCGGCGATCCTTACGCCGAATACCGAAGTGGCCGGTAACACCACGCAGTCGCACATGGTTCCCGATCATCGCGAGTTCTACTTCGAGATGAGCGACTTCCAGCACGCGTACGAGGCGGGCACCTATGTCGGTGCGAATGAGAACGGCGTGCCGCTACTGGCCGAAATCAACCAGCCGGATCCGTTCAACGCAACGGTGGCGTATGCCCCCGGTCTGGAGGACAACTGGCTCCGTGCGATCAACCCGACGCTGAAGCTGACGGCCAACAGCGGTCTCCCGGTCGGTACCTTCCCGGATACCGTCAATGCGCATGGCGGCTGTCCCACCCGTAACGGCCAGAACGACGCGGCACTGCCGCGGCCCTGTCCGGAAGCCATCAACATCGGCCACAGCTCGATGTGGGTCGTGAACTACCGCAACGAGCCGATCGGCCTGCGCGTGTTCGATCCGAGCGCAACGGGTCCCGACGGACGCAGCGGTACGCAGGCGGCCGGTGACGCGGGCGACCTCGCCCTGGCGTTCCAGAGCCGCAACGACCGTGCCATTTCGGACCTGAACTCTCCGCTCGGCAACACGCCGTACCCATCGGCGCCGTACTGCCAGGGAACGGGCGACCTGATCAACTGCGATCGCAATTCCGGCGATCCGTTCACGCCGATCATGCGCGCCTACGAGAACGACCACATCAAGGTCAAGATCCAGGTCGGTGCGACGGAAGAGCAGCACCAGACCACGATCCACGGCTTCAAGTGGCTGTCCAACGGCTCCGGCTTCGGCCACTCCGGCAATTCCGGCTGGCGCAACTTCCAGTCGCACGGCATCTCCGAGCAGTTCTCGCTGCAGGTGCCGATCAATCCGGACCCGAACGCCCGCGGCAACACGACGGACTACCTGTACGCTACGGACGCGACCCGCGACGGCATCTGGAGCGGCACCTGGGGCATCATCCGCAGCTACGGATCCGGGCGAGGCGACCTGTTCGAGTTGCCCGATACGCCGATGGGTGACCGCCGGATCGACAATCAGAACGACTTCAACGGCGTATGCCCGAAGGTCGTGCTCGATCAGGACGGCAATGCCGTGGATCCGCCGGGTAAGGACAGGAACATCCCGCTCGTGCCCAAGGAGTTCAGCGTGGTTGCCGTGCGCGCCAACGACGTCCTGCCGAACAACCTCGGCGTGACCATCAACCCGAATACGGGCGGCGACTCCGACGGCGACGGCTTCGGCGACAACGTCGGCGGCCCGCTCAACCCCGCCGGTGGCACGCTGGTCTACAATCGACGCGGCACCGTTGTGCCGAGTGTGGTCGTCGAGGGTGGCGCGACAATCCCCGGTGGCGCAGGCCCGCTCAACGATCCGACGGCGCTGATGTACGTGCTCGCAGAAGACCTCGAGCCGCGTTGGGTTCCCGGCGAATCGCCGGACGGGACGGAAGGTGTTGACGATTCCCACACCAATCCGTATCCGGCCAACGGTGTCGACGACCGCTGCGAGAGGTTCAAGAATAACGGCGAGCCCAACGAGAACATCTGGGAGGCCGGTTGCCCGGTCAAGCTCAGGGATGGTGTGCCGGTCGAGCCACTGGTGCTGCGCGCCGAAGCCGGCGACTGCATCGAGGTGACCTTGCATAACAAGCTGGTGCACCAGGCGAAGGCGACGTCGAGCGGACTGCCCGTCTACACGGGTACCACCGACAAGGCGATCTTCGACGAGATCCGTGCGCAGAAGGCGATGGACAACGGTGAAGGCCTGAAAGACAGTGACGGCACGCCGCTCACGATGGCCGACATCACGTTCGACCGCGTCCCGGACCTGGCCGGCTGGCAGGATACCTTCTGGGTGGTCAATCGCGACCTGTTCAACCCGGTTCGCCCGCCGCAGATGTCGTTCTTCGGCAATAACCTGATCGCGCCGTCCGGGAAAGTCGGGCTGCACCCGCAGCTCGTCGAGTACGACGCCAGTCGCCATGACGGCCTCGTGGTCGGCAACAATCCCGCGGGCGACGCGCTGGCGACGCCGGGCGCGCCGACGACCTACCGCTGGTACGCGGGCGACCTGCGCCAGGAGTTCCGCGGCTTCCAGGGCCAGCGGCAGCGCTTCGCGCTGGTGCCGACCCCGGTCGAGTTCGGCGGCAGCAACCTGCTGTCGGCGGACCGCATCAAGCAGCCGCAGAAGGGTCTGTTCGGTGCGCTGGTGATCGAACCGCCGGGTGCAAATGTCACGGTTGACACGCAGGTACCGGACGGGCAGGGCTCGGGCAATGCGACTCGCCTCACACGCGCCCAGGTTAGCGTCACGGCGCCTTCTGGCGACGCCGCAAGCGGTGGCACCTATCGCGAGACGGTTGCTATCACGCACAAGCTGACCAATCTGCGCTGGGCTAGCGGTAACGCCATCAAGCTGGTAAACCAGCCCGAGTTCGGTGTCGAAGGTGCGGAGGATTCGGGCCATGCCGGTTACAACTACGGTATGGAACCGTCCTGGTTCCGCTTCAAGCTGCCGCCCGACGTGCCATTCGGCGCCGCCGGCTCATCCAACAGCTACGGCAGTATCCCGAACCCGCAGGCGATGTACAGCAACGCGCTGGTCGCGGGCGAGCCCAACGCCATCCCGGCCATCGCGGGCGTGAGCGCGGCGGGCGATCCGCAGACGCCGGTGTTCCGCACCACGGCCGACCCGGCCAACCCGGTGCTCGACACGCGCATGTACGTGCTCAACGGCGCCTCCGCGGACCGCGACAGCACCTACATCCTGCACGGCCACGTCTGGCAGCGTGATCCGCACGTCTGCACGGGCACGCCCAACAGCGGGTCCGGCAGCGATCAGGACGACGAAGTACTGCTCGAGGGTCGCTGCGATCCATGGGCGCGCGTACCGTCGAACGCGCTGGGCATCAACCCGATGGCCAAGTACATGGGCGGCGAGGAAGGCATGGGCCACGTCTTCGGACACTGGCCGATCCTCTTCGATGCCGGCGGCACCAACGGAGTCACGGGTGATTACCTGTTCCGCGACTACGCGCCGAACGGCAACCGCAACGGCATGTTTGGTATCCTCAGGGTCGAGTAAGACACTGCCGTAACGGGAAACACAGTGGACACGGACGTCCGGTAACAAAGAGCGTGGAGCGGCCCGCAAGGGCCGCTCCACCTTTCTTCTGAAATCAGGGTCGCCGAAACGAATCGGCGAGCACACATACAAATACAGGAGAGATAATGGTGGCCGCCCATTCTCTGATCCGACGCGCGACGCTGGTCGTGCTCACCACATTCTTTCTCGCCACCGGATGCAGCCGCGATGCGGAGCCCGAGGCCGAGGACAATCCCGATATCATTAGCCGCGAGGGCGTCAACGTCGAATTCTCCTTGCTGCCCGTCGGCGGCGTCGGCCAACTGACGTCCGGCAACTGGGCGGATGTGACGTTCAAGGTCACGGACGCCGAAACCGGCGATCCGATCAAGGGGCGTTACCCCGCCGCCTGGATGGACATCGGATCCGCCTGGGAGGCCATGGGCGACGGCCCGATGTCGTGCCGCGACCGGGTGGCGACTTACCTGCAGGGCATCGTCGGCGTCCGGCCGATGATCGACCTGAACAGCCATTTCCTGCTGGTGATGAACCGCGACAACTCGATCTCGGTGATCGACCCGGTCGTCGGCATCACGGGCATCACCAACCTGTTTGCACAGATCAACCTGAGCCGGCCGGGCGCCGACTGGGTACTGAACGAGGACAACAAGCGGCTGTTCGTCACCATGCCGTCGTCGGGCAAGGTCGCCCTCGTCGATACCGAGTCGTTCAAGGTCAGCCACGAGATCGAGGCTGGCGATACGCCGATGCGCGTCGAACTGCAGCGCGACCAGCGCTATCTCTGGGTCGGCAACGATTCGCCGGACCTCGAAAAGAGCGGCGTGACCGTGATCGACGCGCAGGACCTCGAGCCGCTGGCGTTCATCCCGACGGGCCCGGGCCACCACGAGATCGCGTTCACGGACGGCGATCGCTACGCCTTCGTCAGCAACCGAAATGGCGGCACCGTCTCTGTCATCGACGTGCAGAAGCTGCAGAAGATCGCAGACATCGAGACCGGGCCGCGGCCGATGGCGGTCGCCTACTCGTCGCTCGGCAGCGCGATTTACGTGACGGATGCCGACGCCGGCACCATCACGGTCATCGACCCGGATGCACGCGAGATCAGGGCGCGGATCGAAGCGGAGCCGGGCCTCGGACCGCTGCGCTTCAGCAAGGACGGCCGTTGGGGAATGACCGTCAACGCCACTACCGACACGGTATTTGTGATCGATTCGTCCAGCGACCGGCTGGCGCACGCGATCTCGGTGGGCAAGCAGCCGTACCAGGTCAGCTTCACCAACAGTCTCGCGTATGTCCGCTCGCTCGGTACCCAGGACGTCGGCCTGATCCCGGTCTCCGAACTCGACGGCCAGGATACGCCGCCGGTCACGTACATCCCGGCCGGCCAGCGCCCGCCCGGCGTTGCGGCTGAAATCAGCATCGCCGACAGCATCGTGCCGGCCGTCAAGGAAGGCGCCGCCGCGTACATCGTCAACCAGGCGGAGGGCACCGTCAGCTATTACATGGAAGGCATGGGCGCCCCGATGGGCAGTTTCCGCAACTACGGGCATGAGGCGCGCGCCATCGAGATCGTGGACCGCAGTGTCACCGAGGTGTCGCCGGGCGTGTACCGTGGTCGCGTGAAGATCCCGGTCGAGGGAAATTACGACATCGCCTTCATGATGGATACGCCGCAGTTCCTGCATTGCTTCAGTGCCGCGGTTGCGCCCAACGAGGCGGACAAGGACGCCGGCGCCGGCAAGCTGGCCGTCGCTTACGACATCGAAGACCGGCGCATCCCGGTGGGCGAGCCCAGGACGATCCGCTTCCGGCTCGAGGACGCGGCGTCCGGCGAACCGATCGCCGGTATCGACGACGTGGCGGTCCTCTACTACCGTTCCGACGGCCGTGACCGGACCGTGAGGGCGGCGAGGGCGATCGGCGAGGGCGTGTACGAGGCCACCGTCGAAGTGAGCATGCCGGCGACCTACTACCTGTACGTGGCCGCGCCCTCCCGGGGCCTGACCTATAACGACCAGCCCTTCCTGAGCCTGATTGCGCTGGCGGCGCCGCCGAAGCCGAAGGAGGAGGCGGAGAACTGATGGCGGGTCTGCGCTACGTTCCGTTAATGCTGCTCGCCCTGGCTTCGTTTGCCGGCGCACAGGGGATCTACCCCGGCGATGCGGCGCGCGTGAACGACGAAACCATCAGCTACCAGCGCTTCCAGGGCTTTTATGTCGAGTATCGCAATTCGAAGGGCGTGCAGGTCGGCGCGCGCGGCGACCAGCTCGAACTGCTCAAGCAGCTGCGTGTCGAGGCAATGGACCTGATGATCGAGCAGGAACTCGTCAAGCAGGCCGCCGAAAAGGAAGGCATCGAGGGCGATCCGGCCGACGTGGATAACCATATCGAGGAACTGCGCGCGGTGTTCGACAGCGACGAGCAGTTCCGCATGAAACTCGAGGGCGACGGGTTTACGGAGGACACGTACCGCCGCCACGTCGAGCGCATGGCTGCGGCCAAGGTCTATCTCGATCGAATCCGGGCCGATGCCGCGGACGTCAGGGACGCGGAAGTGGAGAAGTTCTACGAGGAAAACGAGGGACGCCTGACGCTGCCCGAGCAGGTGCGCGTACGGCACATCCTGCTGACATGGAAGCCTATGGGCACCCAGGACGATCGGGCGGCGATAGCCAAGCAGATGGAGCCCATCCTGGAGCGGGCGCGTGAGGGTGAAGATTTCGCTGCGCTCGCCCGCGAGTTCTCGGAGGATTCGGCGACCAAGGGTAATGGCGGTGACACGGGTTTCTTCCACAGGGGAACCATGGTGCCGGCATTCGAGGACGTCGCATTCTCGCTGGAGCCCGGCGAAATTTCGGAGCCGGTGAGCACCGTGTTCGGCGTACATATCCTCAAACTGGAAGACCGCAAGGAGTCGCGCCTCCTGCCGCTGGACGAGGTCCGCGAGCAATTGCGCGACTATATTCGGGAACAGAAGATGGAGGCGGCCGTGGAGGCGAAGATCGACGAACTGCGTGCCGCCGCGGATGTGCAGGTGTTGATTCCCCTCGCCGCGAGTAACTGACAAGGAGCCGACATGACGATTTTTAGCCGCACACTGATCTGCAGTTTTCTGAGCGCCGTGCTGATACTACCGGCCGTCACGACGGCCGACGAGGATCCGCACGCCAGGCATCGCGCGATGATGAATCAGAAGTCCGAGCCGACGGCGAAGTCGACACGAGTCGACCTTCGCGATCAATGGGTGGTGGACCAGGACGGGCGCGACCTGAAGTTCGTCAGCGACGTCATCGGCGACAACATCGTGGTCATGGACTTCGTGTACACAACCTGCACGACGATCTGCCCCGTGCTGTCGGCGCTGTTCACCCAGGTACAGAGCAAGCTCGGCGATGACGTCGGCGACGAGATCCGGCTGGTGTCGATGAGCGTCGACCCGGTCCGCGACACGCCGCAGCGCCTGAAGGCCTATTCCGCGAAACACCGGGCCGGTGACGGCTGGCTGTGGCTGACCGGAGCCAAGGACGACGTCGAGGACATCCTGACGGGTCTCGGTGCCTACACGCCGAGTTTCGAGGATCACCCGTCCATGGTGCTGATCGGCGACCCCCGCACCGGCGAGTGGAAGCGCCTGTTCGGTTTCCCGAACCCGGAGCGCATCGTCGAGATCGTCAACGAATTTCGCGAGCAGCGTGAAGCCGGCGGCTAGCGCGTGAACAGTCAAAACAGTTGGTCGGTGCTGGCCGTTGCCCTCGGGCTTGGCGGTATCGGCCAGGCCTCGTTCGCAGCGGAACTCAGCGAGGCACAGCAGCGCGGCAAGCAGATCTATTTCGAAGGCACGAGCCCGCGCGGCACCGAGATCACGGCCGTCGTCGGCGACGAGGCCGCTCGCCTGCCCGGCAGTACCATGCCGTGCTCGAGCTGCCACGGTTCGGACGGGCTCGGGCGGCCGGAGGGTGGGGTAACACCGCTCGACATTCGCTGGAGCGAACTCGTCAAGACCTACGGCCACGTCCACCACGACGGGCGCCGTCACCCCGCGTTCGACGACGACAGTTTCATCCGCTCGATGATCGCGGGCATAGACCCGGCAGAAAACCCAATGGACCGTTCGATGCCGATGTACCAGATGTCGGCCGAGGACATGGCGGACCTGGTCGCTTACATGAAAGTGCTCGAGTATGACCTCGACCCCGGGGTCAGTGATGACAGGGTCCAGGTCGCGACGCTCTTGCCGCTGGCCGGCAGGGCGGGCGAGACGGGGCAGGCCATGCGGCAGGTGCTGGAAAGCTACTTCACCAACATCAACGAGGAAGGCGGGGTTTTCGGCCGGAAAATCGAACTGCTGACCATACCGGCGGCGGAAACGCGCGAAGCCAGCCTTGACACACTCCGCGAGGCATTCGACAGCGAAGGCGTGCTGGCGCTCGTCGGCGCCTACACCGTCGGTCTCGACGAGGACCTGTTGACATTCCTGCGTTCGGACAACGTGCCGCTGGTCGGGCCGTTCACGCTCGACCCGGGCGACGCTTTTGTTGATTCGACCGCCTTCTACCTGTTCGCGGGACTCGACGAGCAGGCGCGCGTGCTCGCCGACCGCAGCGTCGCGGATGGTGCCAGCACCGACAAGGTGTTGATCGTCGGTCCGGAAGGCGGCCGCGCGGAAGGCATCGTGAGCGCGGCCAAAGACCAGGTGCGCAAGAAGGACCGCGACAAACCGCCGACGGTCGAGACGTACGCCCCGGGCGGTTTCGATGCCGCGGGGATATCGAAAACGGTCGCCGAGGGCGACTTCGAAGCCGTGATTTTTCTCGGTGCGCAGCCGGAACTGGACGCGTTGATTGCCGAGCTAAAGAACCGGGCACCGGTACCGCGTATCTATTTGCTGTCGTCGCTTATTTCGCGGCCGCTCGCGAATCTGCCGGCGGTCTTCGACCGGCGGGTCTTTCTCGCGTACCCGACGCTGAGCAACGACGTAAGTTCGAAAGGTCGGGAGGAATATCAAAGCCTTGCGACGACTTATTCATGGCCGAATGATCATATTCAGGCGCGGCTCGCCGCGCTGGCTGCGGGAAAATTGTTCGTCGAGGGGCTGCGCAAGGCGGGCCGCGATTTGAGCCGGGTACGGCTCGTGGAGGGTCTCGAGTCGCTTTATGCGTTCGAAACAGGCGTCACACCGCGGCTCAGCTACGGCCCCAATCGCCGCATCGGCGCACGCGGCGCCCACATCGTAACCGTCGATCTCGAGAACCAGACCTACAAGCCGGTCGGCGAGGGTTGGTTCGACGTGCAGTAGGAGCACGCCTCGGCGCGCGATCGCGGTTCGAATAGGTTCTTACGGGTATCCCCGACGTTGCCGTGGGAGCGCTTGTTGAAGCGCGAAAGGTTCGAGGTCGAGATCGATCGCGGGCCGAGGCCCGCTCCTACAGCTTGAAAACACCGGCGCGATCCGCGCTAGTCGGTTTCCCGGGGTACGATCCAGCGCACCGGTTCGGTAAATCGATCTTCCGCGAGGTCCACCGGCACGATGTGCACACCGACGGAACCCGTGCGCCGGTCTTCGTTATAGCTCAAGACCGGCGCGAGGCCCGGATGGAATTCGTCCAGGCTTTCGAGCGCCTTCACGATTTCGTCGCGCGTCAGGTCGCGGCCGGCGCGTTCGAGCGCTTCGACGAGTACTTTTGCCGCGATATAGGCATTCACCTGGGCGATGCTGTAGCTGTAATCGAAGCCGTATTTCTCGTGCAGCCGCTCGAAGTCCTCTGCGCCTTCCGGGCTGTAGTCGGTCGGCAGAGACGGGTAGGCGAGCAGGACGTTGCGGTTGAAGCTCTCCGGCAGTTCGAAGATATTGCGTTCCGCGAGCAACCCGGGCGACAGCAATAGCGGCTGCCAGCCGGCCTGGTCGGCCCTTCGCGCGAACTGAGCGAGTTCGGCGGCACTGCCGAGGAACAGCACGGCACCGGTAGTGTCTTCGTGCAGACTTACAATCGTGGATTCGGCTTTGAATTCGTTCAGTTCGAAGACTTCCTCCGAGACAGACGCAAAGCCGAGCGTCCGGGCCTGGTCCGCGGCGGCAGCAGCCAGCTCGTCGAAGAACCTCACTCTCGGGTAGACGATCGCAAGCGAGGTGTCAGCGGGGGTGATCCGTGCCGTAGCCGCATCCACGAGCGCCCTCGCTTGTAGCTCGAGCCCGGCCAGGAGATAAAAGGTGAAACGATTGTCGTCCTCGTCGTCGCCGTCGGGCTGAAGGACCGTGTAGGGCCCGACGACGGGTGTTCGCGTCTCGGTTGCCAGCGCTTCGAGCTCCGCGTCGTAGTTGGGGACGTACGGGCTCACCAGCGCGGCCACGGGGTCCTTGTTGACGAGATCCCTGGCCGCCCAGATTTGCGGGTTGTTGTTGTCGCTCCAGCTGCCCACAGCGAGCTGCAGTTCGCGGTCGTTGACGCCGCCGCTCGCATTCACTTCCGCGAACACGGCCTCTATGGTCTCGCGTATCGCGAGGCCCAGCCCCGCATGTCGACCGTCGCCCGGAATAACGGTTCCGATCCGGATGGCCGAGCCGGAAATCGCGGGGTCTGACTGCGAGTCCATGACCTTGAGGTAGGCAATCAGGTCCTCAACGTCTTCCTTCGCCATGTCATAGCGCGGCATGGCTTTTTCCATCTTGTTGCCGTCGGGGTCGGTACCGAAGACGATGGCACGCGCGAGCGTTATGTCGTCGAACGGTCCGTGCATGCGCACGGCGTGCACGTGCGGGCCCGACGCCGCGAGCGCGTACCAGTTGATGTTCAGCGGCGCGACGCCGACGTAGTCTTCCGCGCCGCGGCCGTCGGCGCCGTGGCAGTTGATGCAGGGCAGGATGTGGCCGGGGGTCGGCGCTTCGCTGTTACCCAAGTCGACGTTGATGACGCGGCGGCTGCGCGAGCGGCCAGTCTCGTAGATGTACTTGCCGCGCTCCTCGGCTTCGGTGAGGTCGGCGGCGAGTGTCGGCGAAGCAGGCCAGGACGACACGATAGCCGCCAGCGCAAGCAAGCTCGCCAAAGGTGCCGCGGCTGCCTGCCGAGTCATTGTTGTAGCGGCTACGGCTCCGTTGCGGAGGTCACGGCGCCGCATTTTCCTCGACAAGCAGCCGCAGTCGTGCGACGACCCCGTTCGGCGGCACGTTGGGCGGTATCTTCGTCCAGTGCGCGTTGGGCACGTTGGCCGCCAGCAGGGTCGTGGTATGGGCTTCCGGATCGTCGGTATAAGAACCGAGGCGCTTGGTGACGTAATTGACGTCGTCCGGCTGACCGGTGAGCCACAGCCAGCCGCCGTTGTCCGCATCGTGCTTCTGGGCGAACTCCTTCATCGCGGAAGGCGTATCGCGCAGCGGGTCGATGCTGATCGA
>DATHRM010000389.1:0-2880 GCA_035465295.1 Woeseiaceae bacterium
CACCTGATGGCGTTGTGGCGAGAGCGCTTCCCCGGCCGGTTTTTCGACATTTCCTACGAGGAAACCGCCGCTGACGTGGAGCCCAATGCCCGGTCGTTGATCGAATTCCTGGAATTGCCCTGGGAAGACGCCTGCCTTGAATTTCACAAGCAGAGAGCCGCCGTGGCCACCGCGAGCGCGGTGCAGGTTCGCCAGCCGGCGCATACGAAATCCGTGGGCCGCTGGCACCGCTACGAAGGGCGGCTCGAACCGATGCGCCGTGCGCTGGAAGGTGCCGGTGTACCGATAGGCAGTTACTGAACGGGCGGAAATGCGCTAAATTTTGCGCCTATAGGGACGGATTGCATTGCGCAGGGCGCAGCGTAATCTGAAACTACCAGTGTTGGCGTTGTATCAAGTCGTTTGATTACGTAGGGGGAAGCATAAATGGTCGCCAAAACCGCAAGTGCCGTACGGAATACAAGGGCCGAAGAACCAATAGACGAAGGGGGTTGTTTCCGCCCCGAAAAGAGCGCGGTGGCACAAGCCGTGTCCGTCGCCATCATCGCGAGCCTGGCGCCGGGACCGCTCCTGGCGCAAAGCGGTGGTGCGCTCGAGGAGGTCATCGTGACGGCGACCAAGCGCGAGGAATCGCTGATGGACGTGCCGCTGGCAATAACCGCCATGTCGGGCGACTTTATTCGCGACGTTAATCTCAACGATATCAAGGACCTGATCCAGTTTACGCCCGGTATCTCCGGTAACAGCAAGGACAGTTTTCTCGACTTTGTCAGCGTTCGCGGAATTCGCACGATCGACTTCGGCAATGGCGGCGATCCTTCCGTCAGCCTTTACAAGAACGGCCTCTACCAGGGCAGGACCGGCTCCGCCGTCTCGAGCATGTACGACATCGAGCGCGCCGAGGTCCTGCGCGGACCACAGGGCTTCCTGTTCGGCCGTAACTCCGTCAGCGGTGCCTTCAATGTCATCACCGCCAAGCCGGATCTCGACGGCACCGGCGGCTATGCCGAAGTCGACGTGGGTGAGCGGGGCGTTTTCGTCTTCGAGGGTGCACTGAACCTGCCGGCGAGCGACACATTCGGCGTCCGTATCGCCGGGTATCACTCGGAGGAAGACGGCTATGTGGAGAACCTGGCAGGCGGTCCCGACCTGATTGCGCACGAAAAGCAGGCTGTGCGGCTTTCCGCCCGTTACGACCATGATCGACTGACTGCGGATATGTTTGTCGAGTACGAAGACCGGGACCAGACCGGAACGGTTTATCGGGTGACGGGCGGCGGCTTCACGCAGCCGGAGGAGCGCGGCTGGGGAGGCTTCTTCCGCCCGGAACCGCCCCCGCTCGACGGCACCGCATTCGATTTCCACCACACCAACATGAATGGCGGCGTGCCGTACCAGATCAGCTCCGACGGTCGCACGGTCAATAACGACAACTCGCTGCCCAGCACGGACGAGGCACAGATCTTCCACGTCGGCTTGCAGATAGACTACCGGATGGACTGGGCCACGTTCACGTCGCTGACCGGCTTCAAGGACCATGATTACACGTATGTCGAGGACTTCGACGCGTCACCGATCGTGCTGTTCAATTATGGTCAGGACCAGACCGGCGATTATTTCGAGCAGGAATTCCGACTGACGTCCGACTCTGACGGCCCCCTGAGCTGGTACGCAGGCGTATCGTTCTACGAGGAGAACATCGATACGATCTTCCTGGGTCAGCAAGCCGAGGATGCCTACTGCGCCGGCTACTGGTACTACAGCGGTGCGACGACCTGCGAGGAAGTCTTTTACTACTACAACTACCTCGATACCTACTACCAACAAACGTACTACTGCGATAATTACCTGACGTATTACTTCGGTACCTGCACGTGGACCGGGACGCCCGACGGCCTTGTCAACGACCGCAACCGGATCATCGGCAAGTATCGGGGCTACTCCGGCTATGTCGACCTGAGCTACGCATTCAGTGAGACGTTCGATGTCAGCCTGGGCGTTCGCTATACCTGGGACGAGAAGGACTTCTCACAGGAAGTGCTGCCAGATCCGCAGAATTCGCTGCTGGCCTACAAGGTGCAGACTGGATTCTCGACGCCGGGCGGTCCCCTCAGGGACAAGCAGGACTGGGACGAGGTGACCTATCGCGCCGTGGCGAACTGGCGACCGACAGCGACGTCGCTGATTTACGGCAGTATCACGACCGGCTACAAGCCGGGCGGCTTCGGCAGCTTCAACATCGAGCCGGGTTGCCCGGGCGTGCCGTTCGGGTTGTGCGTGGCTGATCCCAACGTCGACAAGCCCGGTGATTTCGGGCCCGAGACGGTGATTTCCTACGAGCTCGGCTACAAGGACACGTATCTCGGCGGCCGCATGCAGCTGGCAGCCAATGCTTTTCTTTACGACTACGAGGACCTGCAGGCCATCTTCGGTGAAGGGCCGCGCACCATCGTGGACAATGTCGGCCAGGTCGACGGCGTCGGGGTCGAATTCGACGTTAATACGGCTCTTAACGATAACTTCAACTTCAGAGTGGGCGGCTCGTGGTTCGATTCGGAGGCGACGAACGTGCAGGCCTTCTGCTCGAGCGGGGAGTTCGTCACCGGTAACATAAACGCGTGTGAAGGCGTGTCGATCCCCTGGGCGCCGGAGTACACGGCGTTCGCCGTCCTGAATGCGAACTTCACGGCCGGCAGAGGGGAGATCTTCGGGTCGCTCTCCTGGTCGTGGGAGGACGACTACCGTGGCGACTGGCCGGACCCGAGCGTCATCTACCAGCGCATCAAGGCCATCAACAATACCGACCTCATGATCGGTTACCGGATGGACAACTGGAACGTTCGTGCCTACGTCGAGAACGTGTTCGACGGCGTCTGGTAT
>DATHRM010000390.1:0-2275 GCA_035465295.1 Woeseiaceae bacterium
GTGTGCCGCAGTCGTACGCTACCTGCTCGGCGTGGTAGAGACGCACCGCTTCGCGGTAGTCAATCCACTCGAGCGGCATTCCGGCAACGTCGGTTCGGAGAACCTGTTGCGAGATATCGGATGCGACTCCGGCCAGCATAGGCACACCTTGTCGTGCTCAGGTTGCGCCGCCTGCGGCAACACCGCGGGCGGCGTAATGCTAGTTTGCCGATTGCGCCCCAAAAATCAACAGACAGCGTCTGTCTGTTGACGATTATTCGAGGCGAATGTGCCTGCCTTATGACAACCGCTCAGAGCGCTTTGAAGACGGCGTCCAGGCTCTCCTTCGCGTCGCCGAACAACATGCGTGTATTTTCTTTGAAGAACAGCGGGTTCTGCACGCCTGCATAGCCGGTCGCCATACTGCGTTTCAGTACGATAGTCGTCTTGCCCTTCCACACTTCGAGTACCGGCATACCCGCGATGGGGCTGTCCGGTTCCTCCTGCGCGGATGGATTCACGATATCGTTTGCGCCGATGATCACGGACACATCCACGTCCGGGAAGTCGTCGTTTATCTCGTCCATCTCGAAGACGATGTCGTAAGGCACCCTCGCCTCGGCGAGCAGGACATTCATGTGCCCCGGCATGCGGCCCGCTACCGGGTGTATACCGAAACGCACATTGACGCCTTTTCCGCGCAGGGCGGTCGTCAACTCGTGCACGACATGCTGCGCCTGCGCAACGGCCATGCCGTAACCGGGTACGATCATGACTTCCTTGGCGTTCGACAGGAGTTCGGCAGCCTCGTCCGCTTCGATCGCCTGGACCTCACCTTCCTCGCCGTCACTCGCCGCGGCCGCGCCGCCACCGGTGCCGAAGCCGCCGGCAATGACATTAAGGAACTTGCGGTTCATGGCGCGGCACATGATGTAACTCAGGATAGCGCCGCTCGAGCCGACCAGTGCGCCCGTCACGATCAGCAGGTCGTTGCTCAGCATGAACCCCGTTGCCGAGGCCGCCCAGCCCGAGTAGCTGTTGAGCATCGATATCACTACCGGCATGTCGGCCCCGCCAATCGCCATCACCATGTGGATGCCGAACAGCAGCGCGATGACCGTCATGACGATCAGCGGCAGCATCCCGCCGCCGTCGGCCGACTGTGCGACGAACTGATAGCCGTACCAGATCGCACCGAGCAAAAGCAGCAGATTGAGCCAGTGACGTGCGGGCAGAATCATCGGCTTGCTGCCGATGCGCCCCGAGAGTTTACCGAAAGCGATTACCGAGCCGGAGAAAGTCACGGCACCGATGAGCACTCCCAGGTAGGTCTCCACGTCATGGATCGTCTTTTCGGCGCCTGCCAGGTGCACGGTGTGATCCATGAAGTTCGCATAGCCGACCGCAACCGCCGCAATACCGACGAGGCTGTGCAGGATGGCGACAAGTTCCGGCATCTGCGTCATCTGTACGCGCCGCGCTAGCACGAGGCCGACGCTGCCACCGATCAGTAGCGCAAGGATCAGCTTGACGTACTGGTCCGTGACCTCACCCCCAATCGTGGCGATGAGCGCAATAGCCATACCGATGATTCCGTACCAGTTGCCCCGCCTTGCAGTTTCCTGGTTCGAGAGTCCGCCCAAGGCCAATATGAAAAGGACCGTCGCGATGATATACGAGACGTTTACGATTCCTTCGTTAATCATGACGACCTCACTTCCTGAACATTTCGAGCATGCGGCGGGTTACGGCGAAACCGCCGGCGATGTTCACCGAGGTGACCATCACCGTTATCACGGCGATCCACATGATGAGCTTGTCTGCGGAGCTGATCTGTAACAGCGCGCCGATGATGATGATGCTCGAGATCGCGTTCGTGACGCTCATGAGTGGTGTATGCAGCGCGGGCGTGACGTTCCAGATCACCATGTAGCCGACGAAACACGCCAGCACGAAGACCGTGAAATGCGCCATGAACGACGGCGGCGCAACGGCACCGAGGCCGAGCAGCGCAAGGCCCGCGACGATCATGCCGATGATCGGGCCCATGACGCTCGGCTTTTTCTTTTCCTTCGGCTCCGGTGCAGGCGCCGGCGCGGCTTTTGCCGGAGCAGCCGCGGATATCTTCGGCGGCGGTGGCGGCCACAGCGTTTCGCCGCCCGTACACACCGTGGCGCCGCGAACGACTTCGTCGTCGAGGTCCAGGACGAGATTGCCGTCCTTCTCCGGCGTCATGTCCGTGAGGAGGTGCCGCAGGTTGGTGCCGTAGAGCTGGCTCGACTGCGTGGCCAGCCGG
>DATHRM010000391.1:0-2013 GCA_035465295.1 Woeseiaceae bacterium
CGGCTCTTGACGACGAGGCCCTTCGAGTCCACATACCAGCACTTGCGCCTGGCTTCGGCCTCCGTCATCCCCTCCCGCATCATACCGATCACGATCAGGTCGCCGATGCCGATGCCGGCCTCGCCCGCGCCGAGGAACAGGAATTTGTGATCGGGCAGCTTGTTGCCGATGATGCGCAGGGCCGAGTATACCCCCGCCATCGAGACGCTTGCCGTGCCCTGAATGTCGTCATTGAACGTGCAGGCGCGGTCCCGGTAGTGATGCAACAGCCGGAAGGCGTTCGCGTTGCCGAAATCTTCGAACTGAATACAGGCTTTCGGGAAAATCTCCTGCACGCCGGTGACAAACTCGTCCACCAGTTCGTCGTACGCCGGGCCGCGCAGGCGCCGCTCCGGCAGGCCGATGTAGAGCGGATCCTTGAGCAGGGTCTCGTTGTTCGTGCCGACATCCAGCGTTACCGGCAGACATTGCGTCGGATGGATGCCCGCGCAGGCGGTGTACAAGGAGAGCTTTCCCCCCGGGATGCCCATGCCGTTCGCGCCGAGGTCGCCGAGGCCGAGGATCCGTTCGCCGTCGGTGACGACGATCATTCGGATATCGCTGTACGGCCAATTCCGCAGAAGGTGCCGGACGCGACCCCGATCTTTGTGCGTAATAAACATACCGCGCGGGCGGCGGAAAATGTGTCCGAATTCCTGACAGCCCTGGCCTACCGTCGGCGTGTAGATAAGAGGTACCATCTCCTCGACGTTTTCCATGACCACACGGTAGAAAAGAGTCTCGTTGCGGTCCTGCAGCGAGACCAGGAAGATGTACTTCTCGATGTCGCTGGTCTTGCGGCGGATGTTCTCCAGCACACGCGCCACCTGTCCCTCTTGCGTGAACACGCGTGCCGGCAGGAGGCCGCGCAGGCCCAACCCATCTCGCTCTATGTCGGAGAAGGCGGTGCCCTTGTTCAATACCGGATCGTGCAGCAGGTCAACGCCGCGTTTGCCATGAAGAGGAACTTGGGTAGACATGCGATCCCTCCTTGTGCTCGTACGATTTGATGCCGACCTTGCGCCCCACGAGGTGTGGTTTTTCCAGAACCATGCCTATTTATATAGTTCAAGGATAAAGGATGCCGGAAGAGGAGGGAACCGAAATATCGGGCCGATTTTGATTCTGACGTCAGAATCTTTCTTGTGATACGGGGCGGGCGATACTACAACTCCACAATCCCGTTCTGAATCGCGAACCGCGTCAGCTCCGCATTGTTTTTCAAATTCAGCTTCTTGAGCAGCCGCGCGCGGTAGGTATCGATCGTCTTCGTGCTGATGTGGTAGGTCTCCGCGATCTCCCGGTTGCTTTTCCCCAGCGCCAGACCGCGGAGCACCTGGATCTCCCGGGTGGAGAGGGTGTCCAGCGGGGAACGGGCCGCGGTCCCCTTGGCCATGCGGGTAGCCAGCGCCTCGGACGCCGACTCGCTCAGGTAGCGGCCGCCGCCGTGGACCTTGCGGATGGCCTTGAGCAGTTGCTCCGCCGCCGACCGTTTGGTGACATATCCCATCGCCCCCGCCTCGATGGCCCGGACGACGTATTGCTCCTCCTCGTGCATGGTCAGGATGAGAACGGGCAGTTTCGGATATTGAGAGAGAAGCCGTCCGACGACTTCCAACCCGTCCATTCCGGGCATGGAAAGATCGATGACCGCCACGTCCGGCAAGCTTTCCTGGACTTTTTTGATGGCCTCGCGGCCATCGGCGGCATCGGCTACCACCACCATGTCTCCGGCGTCTTCCACCAGCCGGCGAAGGCCGGCCCGGACGATGCTGTGATCGTCTGCCAGAAGAACCCGGATCAATGGGCTGCTCCGGTCGCGAAACGGATGGGCACATGCAAAACCACGCGGGTGCCTTTTCCCGACTGCGAGTGGATTTCCAGGGCGCCTCCTACCAGGGCGGCGCGCTCGCGCATGCCGGCCACCCCCAGCCCCCGGGAATCCAACAGGTTCTTCGTATCGAAACCGCGGCC
>DATHRM010000392.1:0-42374 GCA_035465295.1 Woeseiaceae bacterium
CGTCCCCCTGGCCTATGAAATCGCAGTCGCGCTGCGCGCCCCGCTGGATACCATCGTCGTCCGCAAGCTCGGCGTGCCCTCACATCCCGAACTCGCCTTCGGCGCGATTGCCTCGGGCGGCGTGCGCTTCATCAACGACGACGTCATCGAGACCGCTTTCGGACTGGACGACGATACGATCGAGCATATCGCCGGCCGGGAGATGAAGGAACTCTGGCGGCGCGAACAGGCGTATCGGCTGGACCGTCCCTACCCCGAACTCGCCGGCAAGGACGTCGTGCTCGTGGATGACGGCCTCGCAACCGGCGCAACGATGCGCGCGGCGGCGGAAGCGGTAAAGACGAAATCGCCGTCGTCGGTGGTCGTCGCGGTGCCCGTCGGCTCGGCGTCCGCCGTGGCCAGGCTCGCCGCAATCGTGGACCGCGTCGTCTGCCTCGAAACACCGGCGTCCTTTTACGCGGTCGGCCAGTTTTACGGCGATTTCAGACAGACGTCCGACGAAGAAGTCCGCGAATTCCTGCATAAGGGGTGATCACACTCCTTCTGCCGGCGTCTCGTGCGTCTTCACCTTGCCGCGCCGAATTCGCGCGTAGTCCTGAATCTGCCGGCGCGCGGCATCGAACGCGTCTCGTATGGCCACGTAGACGTCTTCGTGCGCCTGTCGATCGTCGGGAGCGCGGCTGACCACGATCTCCTTGCCGGGGACACGCACGTCGACGACGACGTGATACAGCTTGCCTTTGTACTGGTGCTTGTGCGGCGACTCGATGGCCACGCGACAACTGATGATGTCGCCGTTGAAGAGCTTCAGTTTATCCATGTGCTTGCGGACGGCGGCTTCGATGGCCGGAGAGGGGTCCAGGTTGCGGAATTGCAGTTGCAGCGGTACTTCCATGCTTGTCTCCTTCGTCGTTCCCGGCTAACAAGGTCCCGGATACTTCGACAATGGGTTCGCCGGTTGTGCGTCGGTATCGGGACATTTACGTAGCCTCGAAGCGTCAGTCACACTCGCGCTCCGTTCCTGTCGGTGCCCCGGTAACGCGAGGACCAGATCAGTCGGGAGATGTCTGCGGTTGTCATCTGTCCAGCGCGTGCGTGACCGCCCGCGTGATCGCGCCATCGCCGGCCGGCATGGAATAGCCGATGCGCATGTGCGGTTTTCGAATCTCGATGAGTCGTGTCAGGTCGATCGGCGTCGCGACGAGCACGAGATCGCAGTCGACCGAATTGACGGTCGCCTCGAGGTCCCTGACCTGCGCATCCCCGTAACCCATCGCCGGCAACAGGGCGCCCGTGTCCGGGTACGCGCGGAAGGTCGCGGCAATTTCGCCGACGGCCCACGGGCGCGGATCGACGAGTTCCAGGGCACCGTTCTCGCGGGCGGCCAGCACGCCGGCGCCGAAGGCCATGCCGCCGTGCGTGGTCGTCGGCCCGTCCTCGATGACCAGCACGCGTTTGCCGCGAATCAGCGCCCGGTCAGGCACGTCCAGCACGGAATCCCGGCGAATCACGCGCGCACCCGGATTCACTCGGCCGGCGTTGGCTTCGACGATCGCTATGTTCCGGGGATCGGCCGAGCCCACCTTGTTGATGACGATCAGGTCGGCGCGGGTGAAGTTCTCCACGCCCGGGAAATACTCGAGTTCGTGACCGGGCCGATGCGGGTCGGCGATCGCGATCCAAAGATCGGGCCTGTAGAACGGCGTGTCATTGTTGCCGCCGTCCCAGACGATGACGTCCGCCTCGTCCTGGGCCTGATCGAGAATCGCCGCATAGTCGATGCCGGCGTACACGATGACGCCGTTTCGGATGTGCGGCTCGTATTCCTCGCGCTCCTCGATCGTGCAGTCGTGACGGTCCAGGTCCTCGTAGGCCGCAAACCGCTGCACGGCCTGCGCCGCGAGATCGCCGTACGGCATCGGGTGACGCACGACGACGGTTTTCCTGCCGAGTTCGCCGAGTATTTGCGTGATGCGCCGTGACGTCTGGCTTTTGCCGCAACCCGTCCTTACCGCCGTGACTGCGATGACGGGTTTGGTCGCGCGCAACATCGTGGCGTCGACGTCGAATGTCGAAAACGCCACGCCATGTGCCTCGACCCGTTTGCGGCGCTCGTCGACGTACGCAAGGCTGACGTCCGAATAGGCGAACACAACTTCCTCCACGTTGCCGCCGGCGAGCAAGGCATCCAGTTCAGTCTCGGCGTGGATACGGATTCCGGCGGGATAGAGGGATCCGGCGAGTTCAGGCGGATACCGGCGGTCCTGGATGTGGGGAATCTGGGCGGCGGTGAACGCCAGGACGTCGAATTCCGGCTGGTCCCGGTAGCAGCAGTTGAAAACATGGAAATCGCGTCCCGCAGCCCCCATGATCAAGAGGTTCCGGCGCATCGACATCTCTTTTCAGCCTCGGTACCCCGAGTATCCTACCTGGGCGCCACCGGGAGCATGGTGGCTGATACCTATTGGGGCCCGGCAGCGCCTATCCTGTGGCCGAGCGCATCGACGGCATCCCAGTCGGTGAATTCCACGACCGCATGCGGATCCGTCGGCCCCTTCGTCATCCACATGATGAACCGAATCATGGTCTTGTCGACGAAACCGTATTTCGGGTAGTCGATCTTGCCGCCGAACACGCCGATAACGGCGGGCTGCCAGCTGATCGACTGGAGGAATTTCCTGACGTAAGGGTTGGTGTCGGGGTCGCGTTTTTCCGGTTTCCGGGCGACGGCGTTGACCGAGAAAAATGCGCTGGGCTTCGAGCGCAGCGATTCGAGGTTATGCTCGATGAATTCGGCTACTTCGGGCCGGTGCTTGCCATAGCGAATACTGGCGCCGATGACGATGCGATCGTAGGGGCCGAGATCGATCTCGCCGCCCGGCTTCAGTTCCCTGATCGTTACTTCGTGCCCGTGCTGCTCGATCACGTCGCGGAGCCGCTCGCAGATCTTCAGCGTGTGACCGTCCGTCGTCGAATAGACCATTATCACTCTGGCCATAGCTCTGGCATCCTCCTCGTGCGCTGTGCCTGGTAGGTGAATTCCGACATTTGCCGCCCGCCCCCCGGCATCGTATCGTCACGCGTGCCGGCCGGAGCGAATGGAAACAAGCCGCTATCGTACCTGCTTCCTGCTGACGCCGCCGCATTGCGTTAAGATTACGAAAAACAGAACAAGAGAGGATCCGGCAGATGGCCTATAAATCCACTGATATCCGTAACGTATGCCTGGTGGGACCGAGTAACGCGGGCAAGACGCAGCTCACCGAGGCGCTGCTTCACGCGGGCGGCAAGATTGCGGAGCAAGGGCTCGTCGAAAAGGGCAATACCGTTTCCGACTACACGCGGCGGGAACGCGAGCTCGGCCACTCCCAATACGTATCGGTATGCCACCTCGATCACGGCGGGATTCACGTCAACCTCATCGACACGCCGGGATACCGCGACTTCTATGGCCGTGCCGTTTCCGTGCTGCCGGCTGTCGAAACGGCTGCCGTTGTGGTCAGCGCCGACGGCGGCGTCGAGATGATCGCCCAACGCATGATGAAAGCGGCGAAAAAGCAGCGGCTGTGCCGGATGATCATCATCAACAAGATCGATGCGGAAGGCGCGGACCTGGAAAAGCTGCTGGCCGATATCCGCGACGCCTTCGGGCCCGAGTGCCTGCCGCTGAACCTGCCTTCGGCCGACGGCTCGGGTGTGGTGGACTGCTTCTTCCAGCCCGAAGGCGCCGACACCGCATTTAGTGACGTGAGCACGGCACACACCCAGATCGTCGACCAGGTCGTCGAGGTCGACGACGAGCTGATGGAGCTTTATCTCGAGCAGGGCGAAGAACTCGCGCCCGAGCAACTGCACGATCCTTTCGAAAAGGCGCTGCGCTCCGGTCACCTGGTGCCGGTCTGTTTCACGTCGGCAAAAACGGGCTCCGGCGTGCGCCAGCTGCTGAACATCTTCGAGCGGCTGATGCCCAACCCGATGGAAGGCAACCCGCCGCGCTTCCTGAAGGGCGAGGGAGAAGGTGCCGAGGAGATCATCCTCAAACCCGACCCGAATGCGCATGCGATCGGTCACGTCTTCATGATCAATATCGATCCGTTCAAGGGCCGCCTGGGCACCTTCCGCATTCACCAGGGAAAGATCCGGCCCGGCAACCAGCTGTACGTGGGCGACGCGCGCAAGCCGATCAAGGTGAACCAGCTGCTGAAGATCAACGGCGAGACGCACAGCAAGGCCGATGTCGGCGTGCCCGGCGACATCTGTGCCATCCCGCGCGTCGACGACGTTCACTTCGACGCCGTGCTGCACGATTCCCATGACGAGGATCATTTTCATCTCAAATCCATCGACCTGCCGAACCCGATGTACGGCCTGGCCATCAAGCCCGCGAACGACGCCGACGCCCAGCGCACCTCCGACGCGCTGCATGCGATGGTCGCGGAGGATCCGTCCCTGGTTCTCGAGCACAACGCGGCTCTGAATGAAATCGTGTTGCGCGGAATGGGCGAACTTCACCTGCGTACCGTGCTCGAGGAAATCCTCGACCGGTACAACCTGGAAGTGCAGACGGCACTCCCGTCGATCGCCTACCGGGAGACGATTACCGCCCCGGCCGAAGGCCATCACCGGCACAAGAAGCAGACCGGCGGCGCCGGCCAGTTCGGCGAAGTATATCTTCGGGTCGCCCCGCTGCCGCCGGGGAGCGGCTTCGAGTTCACGAGCGAGGTCGTCGGCGGCGCAATCCCGTCACAGTACATCCCCGCCGTCGAATCCGGCGTAAAGCAGGCGATGGAGTCCGGCGCCGTTTACGGCTACCCGATGCAGGACATCAAGGTCACCGTCTATGACGGCAAGCATCATTCGGTCGATTCCAAGGAAATCGCGTTCGTGCAGGCCGGCAAGAAAGCGTTTCTCGATGCCGTCGAGAAGGCCCGCCCCATCGTGATGGAACCCGTCGTCGACGTAACGTTCACGATCCCCGCGGATTGTGCGGGCGGCGTCACCGGCGATCTGTCGTCAATGCGCGGCATGGTCACGGGTACCGAGATCCTGCCCGACAGCCGCATGGTGGTGCACGGCCAGGCGCCACTCAAGGAAATCCAGGGTTACCACTCGCGCCTGAAATCACTGACCGGCGGCGACGGCAGCTTCACGATGGACTTCAGTCACTACGCAGAAGTGCCGCGCGAGGCGCTTGACCAGGTGGCATCCCAGAACTGACACCCGGGCGCCAGTGCGGCTGCGTCAGTAGCGGCCGTGCTGCTTGAAGATGTAGTTGCTGAGTTCGATGAACTCGTGGTTCATCTGGTGCACGATGCGGTGCGCGGACCGCGTCACGGCACGCATCACCTTGTAGACGAGATGCGGATGCTGTTCGACGATCTCCTCGAAGTCCTTGCGCCGCAGGGAAAGGACCCGGCAGTCGGTCAGCGCGCGCAACGCGACCGTGTGCACCGCGCCGTCCACAAAGCTCATTTCGCCCGCGAGCGCACCCGGACGAAGTATGGCAAGGCTCGCCGTCTCGCCGGCACCGGTGTGTTTGACCACTTCGAGCTTGCCCGACAGCAGCACGTGCAGCGTGTCGTCCGTTGCGCCCTCTTCGATCAGGTATTCGCCGTCGGCAACGTCAAGATAGCTCATCAGTTCGGCAAGCACGCCTGCCTCTTCGTTCGACAGCTCGGATCCCAGGGATGACCCGATCACAAGGTCCGTCGTCTTCTCCATGTCGTTGTCCTCGGCTGCCTGGTGGCGTCTTCTGCAGTTGTTGTCGATGCTAGCGCGCATCGGCGGAAGCGGCTATAGGTGATTTCACCGCGTGCAAAGGCCCATCGCAAGCCAGTATGTATTCTGCCGCCCTCCCGGCCCACTCGGAGTAGATCGCCGGTCCGGGATGAAATCCATCAGACGCCATCATGCCGGCATCGGCGGCGAAGCGCAGATTGACGAGTCGTACATCGGGCTCCGCGGCGACGGCGGCGGCGAGATGATCGTTGAATTCGGTTGCGCGGCTGCCGAGGTGCCAGCGCAATGGCTGCGGCAGCGCCGGAAAACTGTGCACGGGCGGCAATCCCGAGATGACCAGCAGCCGCACGCCGAACTTCTCCCGGAGGACCTGGCGAAGCCGCGCCTGTCGCGCAAGCCAGGCCGCGCGGCCCGTCAGTGCCAGCACGTCGTTGACTCCGAGCGAGGTCAGGACGACGTCGTAGTGGCGCGGCTCCATCTCGTCCAGGGATTGCAGGATATCGGCGGTCGTAAAGCCGGTCTTCGCAAGCAGTTCGAACTCGACGCGGTAGCGGCTCGCGAGCCGTGTCACGACCTGGCCGAGCAAGGCATCGTCCTGCCGCGACACGCCCACGCCGGCAGCGGCCGAGTCACCGGCAATCAGCAGTTTCAGCGGCACGCCCTCGCCCGCAGAGCCGCGCCGGCTTCCCGCGGCCTCCGGCAATGTCGGGACTCGCAGGTTCGTCCATATGCCCTGCGGCACGATGACGGGCGCAAGGGTAATTGTTCGCAACAGGTAAACCATACGCGGTCCGGATCATGCGCGACCCGGTGCACCCGCGTCCAGCCTTTATGGGATCAGTGCGGCGGCCGGTGCGGGTTGGGCGCCAGGCGGGACTCGAAGTCCTCGATCAGGCGCTGCGAATCGCGAATCCAGCTGCAGGCCTCACAGGTACACGTCGTCGCATCGTGCCGCAGTTCGTTGTGCAGCGACTCGACCAGGCGGACGCTGTAGCGCAGGGATGCATTCAGGGTGTGTGCGGGCTTGCTACGCAGATCGTCGAAATCGTTGAGGCAGCTGACCCAGTGGCATTCGCGACCCATCTCGCAATGATGACAGCGGGCGCTGGTCGCCTCGAAAAGACTGTCGTGCTCGCAGTCCTGTGCGTCGATGATTTTCAGGATCAGCAGTCTCGGGTAGGTGAGTGCCTCGATGAGTTCTCTCCGCATGGTCGCCTCCTGCCGTCGTACCCGAGGGGTAGTACCGCCTCGTCGCAGAATTTAAAGGCGACTCGCAACAGCGTCTATCAGGATATTCACCTAGAAACGCTTGGATACCGCGTATAGCCGTGCGCGCCGCGATACGTCAGTCTCCGTAAGGTACAGGGGGTAACCGGCAACCTGTGATGAAGGGGAAATGCGCCGCCAGGCACATTTGTAAGTAGTTGATTAACCTGGAATACAGACTGTTCTGAGGGGGATGGCACAGCACACTGCCAGGGAACAGTATTGACCGAAGCCGAGGTTCTTTCGGACTGCCACGTCCATACCCCCGATCGAATCACGCGCACACAAAGGTACAGCTCTGAAAAAGGAGCTACGGCGAGGAGTAAGGTATGTCAGATTCACACGTCGAAGGCGACACCAGGTACTTGTTCAAACGGGATAAGACCTGGTGGGTCAAGGTCGCCGTGCCACGAACACTGCGGGACGAACTCGGTTACGACCTGCGCCGCTCGCTGCAGACCCACGATCTCGATGCCGCGCGCAAGACGCGCTGGGCGGTGATCGAGGAGTTTCGCAACGAAATCGAGAAGGTCAAGGCCCGCAAGGACGGGGACGACGACGAGACGACGAAGACGTCCGGGGGCAGCAACGGCCAGGCGTCGAGCGGCCCGCTTTCGGTGGACCAGCACATCGTCGAGATCGTCAGCGATTCCGGCGAGGGCGCGCAGAAATGCGGCCAGATCATGGGTCTCGTCAGCGGCAAGATGGGCAACGGCGTGTGGACCGTCGAGATCATTCCGGCCGAGATCCAGCCGCCGGCACGTTCGCAGCAGGGAGCCAGCGGCATCCGCGTGCGCATGGGGTCGAAGTACATGACCAACATGGGCAACGAGGCGGACATGGTGGTGGCCTTCAACGAGCAGGTCCTCTACTCCCGCATCCAGAACGGCGCTTACAAACCGGGCACCGTCGTGTTGCTGGAGAACATGTGGGCCGAGGACCCGGAGCCGACGGTGCGCGAGCAGTACACCGAGGCCGTCGCCGACTTCAAGGACCGCGGCCTGGTCGTGCATGAGCTGCCGATCCAGCAGGAATGCCTCAAGCTCGTGCCCGACCCGCGCAAGGGCAAGAACATGTTCGTGCTCGGCATGCTCTGCCGTATATACAACCGCGACGCAGACCTGGCCAAGGACGAGATCGCCAAGATATTCCGCAAGAAGAGCGACAAGGTCATCAAGATCAACCATGACCTGTTCGACGCCGGCTACGCCTTCGCGCGCGACAACGTCGACTACGAATACAGGATCGAGTCGGCCGAGGAGGACCGCCTCAAATCCGCGCTCGTCATGAACGGCAACACGGCCGCAGGCCTCGGCGTCATGGCAGCGGGCATGGAACTCGTTTCGATGTACCCGATTACGCCGGCCACCTCGGCATCGCACTACCTCGCCGACGACTTCCACCTGACGGGCGGCTTCGTCCACCAGGCGGAGGATGAAATCGCCGCCATCGGCTTTGCGATCGGCGCGTCCTACGCCGGCAAGACCGCCTGCACGATCACCTCGGGACCCGGTATCGCGCTGAAGACCGAGATGATCGGCCTCGCCGTCATGGCAGAGATTCCGCTGGTCATCATCAACGTGCAGCGTGGCGGACCATCGACCGGCCTGCCGACCAAGGTGGAACAGGGCGACCTGCTCGCGTGCCTGTTCGGCGCAACGGGCGATTCGCCCAAGGTAATACTCGCGGCCTCGACGATCTCGGAGTGTTTCCACTTCGTGATCCTGGCGCGCAAGCTCGCCGAGTCGTTCCGTATCCCGGTGCTGATTCTGACCGACGCCAACCTGGCGACCGGCGTACAGGCGATCGAGCGGCCCGAAGTAACCGACGAATGGTTCGCCCCGCCGATCGACCAGTCGCCGTGGGACAGGAGCGTGCCTCCGTACGACTGGGACGAGAAGACGGGCCTGTCCGAGCGCCCGATCCCCGGCATGCGCGGCGGCGAATACATTCTCACGGGCCTCGCGCACAACCGTAACAGCAAGATTGCCTACGACACCCGCTCCAACCAGGAAGGCATGGAGATGCGCAGCCGCAAGCTGGCCGCGCTCGCCGCAACCCTGAAACCACCGGAGGTGCACGGCGATCCGGAGGGCGATCTGCTGATCGTCGGCTGGGGTTCGACAATCGGCGCCATCGAGGAAGCCGTGGACCTCGCCCGCTCGAAGGGCAAGAAAGTGTCGTCGCTGCACCTGCGCTTCCTGTCACCGCTGGAGCCGGGCCTGAAAGAGATCTTCTCGGGCTTCAGGAAGGTCAAGACCATCGAGCTCAATTACAGCGACGAGCCCGATGCACCGCTGTCCGGCGCCGAGTACCGCCGCTACGCACAGCTCGCGTACGTACTGCGCGCGCACACGCTCATGGATGTTGACTGCTGGTCCAAGGTTCCGGGCCACCCGTTGTCACCCGCCACCATCGGCCGGGTCATCGATGAAACCCTCGCACAGATGGAAGGAGCAGAATGATGTTCGGCTTGAAAGGTGACTGGTCTCTCGACGTCAAGGAACGCTATTTCACGCTGGAGGATTACTGCGGCGCCGAGCCTCGCTGGTGCACGGGCTGCGGCGACCACGGAATACTCGCCGCGGTGCACCGCGTGTGCCGCGACGCACAGCTGAAGCCCGAAAAAACCGTGGCCGTGTCGGGTATCGGCTGCTCCAGCCGGCTTCCCCACTACATGAATACCTACGGCTTCCACGGCCTGCACGGACGCGCGCTGCCGGTTGCCTGCGGCGTCAAGTCGCGGCGCCCGGATCTCGACGTCTGGGTTGCAACCGGCGACGGCGACTGCTTCTCGATCGGTGCCGCGCACTGGATTCACGCGATGCGCTACAACATGGACCTGACGTTGCTGGTTTTCGACAACGGTATCTACGGACTGACGAAGAAACAGACGTCGCCGACGACGCCGATGGACGTCCCGACCAATACGCACCCGTCGGGCGCGTTGCTGCCGCCCCTGAATCCGCTGACGGTCACGCTCGGGATCACCAACATTTCCTTCGTCGCGCAGATCGTCGACTGGAATGCGCAGCTTCGGCACGAAGTGATCAAGAAAGCGCACGAGCACAAGGGCACGAGCTTCGTGAGGATCATCCAGCGCTGTCCCGTCTATGTCGAGGCGATCGGCAAAGCCTTGCAGGACGAGCCGGCGAGAATGCAGCTGCTGACGCACGAGAAAGGCGTGCAAGTCGACGACGCGGTCAAACGCCAGTTCCCGAACCACGCGGAACACGACCCGTCGGACATCCACGCTGCTCGCGAGCTGGCCGAGAACGACAGCGTACTGCCGCTCGGCATTCTTTATCACAATCCCGATGCACCGCGTTACGACCTGATGTCGGCGGTGGGCCTCGAGATGACGGCAGAGGAGAGACTCGCCGGCCTCAACGAGGCACTGGATCATTTCGCCATCTGACCCGGAGCGACAATGGATTCCGTAGCCGAAACCAAACAGGCCGACTTCGAAGACGGTACTGCCGTGCTCAACCTGCTGCGCCGATTTCATTACGGTGAACCGTCGGCAGCCGCGTCGACATCGGCGCCAGCCGGAGCGATCCTGCCCGCGCTGTTGAATCCGTATCGCGATTCGTCGGCGATCCGTTACCAGTATCCGCTCTACCTGGAGCCGCGCGGTGCCGGTGACGAGGCGGTCCTTGCCAGGCCGCTCGGCGAGCACCTGCTGGCATCGATCGAGGGATTTGCGCCGGGCGCGGAGCAGTGCAAGATACTCAGGGACAACCTGCCCTGGCTGGAACGCTACCTGCGGCAGAAGCTGACGGGCCCCGATCCGGTGGACGCGCCATCGCTGTTCACCAAGGCGGCAGACGCACTGCAGGCGCATCTTGACCTCAAGGAGAGCAACCGGGAGACGCTCGCTGCCGACCTCGAAAAACTCGGGGCCGCGGTTGCCGAAGGCAGCCGGTACCTCGCCTACGGTCCCGACGTACCGCTGCACCTGCTCGTGCACGCGATACGCCACCATCTCGCGCCGCGCCGCGACGAGCTGCGCCGCGACGTCGGCAAGCGTGCCGCCGCGCTGGAATCGTTGCTGCGCGTCGAGAAGTCCAAGTCGACTGCCGGCAACGAACCCGGCAGCGTGAGCAGTAGCGCCGGTCCCGCCGCGCGCCACCTCGACAGCGACGCCCTGTCCGGAATGCTCGGTAAACGGTCGCACGGCTCGCAGGAGATGACGCCGGAACGCCGCTCGAGGATCGAGAGCGCGCTCGCGGCACTCAGGTCGTGGGACGACAATGCAGTGCTGGTTCGCGTCGCGGGCCGCGTCAGCAATCCGTGGTTCGCCGAACAAGCCGACGTGGAGGTCGTGGAAAGCTACGAAGCGTGCGCCACCGCGAGCGAGATATTCCTGGAGGACGCCGAACGCTTCGGCCGTTTGTTCGCTGCCATGCGGATCGCCGACCTGGAGATAGACGACCGGTATGACCCGCCCGTGCACGATTCCTGGTTCGACAGTTTCGACTGGCAGGTATTCTCGGAGCGCGAGATGCAGCTCGTTACCCGCGCCATCGCGCTGGAGTCGGCCGATTATCTGGCGACCGACGGATTGCCGACGTTTTCGCACCTGCTCGGTTCGCGGCTGCCGGTACACGTGCTCACCTGGGTACGGGCTTACGACAACCCCGCGGTAAAACCCGGCGACGGTCCCTTCGACGCCTATCGATTCGAACTTGCGAACTTCGGCATCGGCCACCGCCAGGTGGTCGTCGCGCAGACGTCAGCGGCGCGCCACGAGGACCTGCTGTCCGGATTCCTGTGCGCCATTGGCAGCAACCGCACCAGCCTGCACCTGATCAACCGGGGCACACAGACGAAATCCAGCGAGCCGATCCTCGAACCGTGGTTCGTCGCCAGCGCGGCGCTCGAGAGCCGCGCGCATCCCTTCCTGCTCATCGATCCGGATGCCGGCGATCATGCCGCCAAACGCGTCAGGTTCGACGGTAATCCGCAGCCGGACGAGGACTGGCCCGTCGAGACGCTGGAATACCGAAGCGCGGACGGCGAAGAGACGACCATGGAACTGGCGTTCACGTTCGCCGACTACGCACTGCTGATGCCGGCGCTGCACGAGCATTTCCGCACGGTGCCGGCAGGCTTCGAGTCGGACGAACTCGTCACGGTGGCCGACTACCTGCAGGCAGACGCCGAACGCCTCGACCGGCTGGTCCCGTTTGTCTGGGGCATCGACGAAGACGGCGTGCTCGCCAGGCTCGTCGTATCGCGCGCGCTCGTGTTCGCGTGCCGGGATCGTCTCAATCACTGGCACAGCCTGCAGGAACTCGCCGGCGTCCAGAATTATTACGTCGAGGAAGCGATCGAACGGATCATCGAGGAACAGCGCGTCGCCCTGGAGGCCGAGCGCGAGCAGCTGCAGAAAGAACACGCCGAGGAACTGGAGGCGGTCCGCTCGGAGGCGGCGGGGCAAGCCATGGGACAGCTGGTCGACGTGCTCATGGGCGCCGATCTCTCCGGTGTGGTCGCCGGCGGCGGCCAGCTGGCGACGATGCCGGCAGCCCGTCCGGCCGAGACCGAGGCGGAACCGCAAGCCGGGGAAGCGGCCGCGGAAGCCGAACCGGAGGAAGCCGAGGAGCCCGAGGAAGACCTCAGTTTCGACGAGCCCTGGCTCGACACGCCGGCGTGCACGACCTGCGACGACTGCATGGGCATCAACAAGATGATGTTTGCCTACAACGACGACAAGCAGGCCTACCTCGTAGATGCGACGGCCGGCACCTACGAAGACCTGGTGAGGGCGGCGGAGATCTGCCCGGCCAGGTGCATCCACCCGGGCAAACCGCTGAACCCGAACGAACCGAACCTCGAAGAGCTCGAGGCCCGCGCGGCACCGTACAACTGATGAACAGCATCCTCGTAGCACCGGCAATCATGGTAGGCATCGGCCTGTTTTTCGGCACGATCCTCGCCATCGCACAGCGGTTCCTGAAAGTCGACGAGGATCCGCGGATCGAGGCGACCAACGAACTCCTGCCGGGCACCAACTGCGGCGCCTGCGGGCAGCCCGGCTGCCTGCCGTTCGCGGAGAAACTCGTGGCCGGGGAGGTCAAGCCGAGCCAGTGCACGGTGAGTTCCGCCGAGGCCATCGACGAGATAGCGGATTTCCTGCAGGTGGACGCCGGCAGCCAGGAAAAGCTGGTTGCGAGGCTGCGCTGCGCCGGCGGCCGCGCCCAGGCGAACCAGATCGCCGAGTACCAGGGTTTCGAGGGCTGCCGCGCCGCAGCGCTGGTCTCCGGCGGCGGCAAGGGCTGTGCCTGGGGCTGCCTGGGTCTCGCGGATTGCGAACGCGCCTGCACCTTCGACGCCATCCACATGAACGCCAACGGCTTGCCGCAGGTCGACACCGAAAAATGCACCGCCTGTCCGGACTGCACGGCGGCGTGCCCGCGCGACCTCTTCGAAGTGCTGCCGATGAGCCAGAAGCTCTACGTGCAGTGCAATATCCCGCTCGAGGGCGAAGCCGCGACGCAACTCTGCAGCGTGGCCTGCAACGCCTGCGGCCGCTGCGCGGCCGATGCCGCGCCGGGCCTGATCACGATGAAGGATACCCTCCCCGTCATCGACTACTCGTCCGGCGGCGAGCCGAAGCCCGACGCGGTGTTTCGCTGCCCGACCAATGCGATCGTCTGGCTCGAGCGCGAGCAGTTCGAGGACCAGGAATCCAGGAAAGTGGGGAACGGCTGATGGCTGCGCTACGCAACACGGCGATCCGCTGGTATCGCAAGGTTTTCGGCGCACCGGCCGGGTCCGATATCCGCGAGCAGGGCCTCGATACGGTGCTCGACGGCAACACGGCCGTCGCGCTGTCGGAGGCCGGCATCGCCACCCACGCCGTGCTCGGCGGCGGCGAACCCGTCGGCACCGCGGACGACGTGTGGCTCGGCGAGGTCGCGCACGGCACCAACCTGTTCGGCCAGGCGCTGGCCGCGCAGACGGCCGAGGGACCCCGCGGCATCATTGCGGCCGCGACGGGCCTCGCGCTGTCGGGACGCCGCGCAACCGCGTTCGTTTCCGGCACCGATATTGCGGCGGCCCAGGACCTGCTGATATCGGCCGCGGGAAAACACGTGCCGCTGGTGCTGCATGTCGGCGCCCGCGCGGCGGCGGCGCATGGCTCGGCGCCGGGCACCGGGCACGAGACCGTGCACCTCGGCGCCGACGCGGGTTTCTGCGTGTTTCTTGCCGCCAACGTGCAACAAGCCGTCGATTTCACCTACATCGGCCGGCGCGTCGCGGAAGAGACGCTCGTACCGGCAATGATCGTCATGGATGGCGAGCAGACCGCGCTCGCGGCCCAGGACGTACGGCTGCTGTCGCCGGCACAGGTCAACGGCCTGCTCGGCGCGCCCGATGACTGGATCGAATCGCCGACCGAAGCGCAACGACTGCTGTTCGGCGACTCCCGGCGACGGCTACCCGCCTGGCACGACCTCGACGAGCCCGTGCTGAGCGGTGCCCTGTTCGACAAGCAGAGCTTTGCGCTGGGCGCGATGGCCCGGGGACCGTTTTTCGACAGTTTCGTCGGCCCGTCGCTGGAATCCGCATTTCGTGAATTCGAAGCCAAGACCGGACGCCACAACGAGGCTGTATCCAGCTATCGCGTCAAGGACGCGTCGACCGTCCTGATCGCACAGGGCTCCGCCATCGAAACGGCGCAATGCGCGGCCGACTACATCCGCAAACATCACAAGGTGAAGGTGGGCGTACTGGGCATCCATGTCATGCGGCCCTTCCCCGGCGAGGCGATCGTGGCAGCCCTGAACGGGCGCCGGCGTGCATTCGTGCTCGAACGCGTAAACGCGCCGCTCGCGGGTGACCCGCCATTGACGCGCGAAGTGCGGGCCAGCCTCGAGCGTTCGCGCTCGGGTCCCGAGCAGGGATGCCAGGCGGTGGTATACGGCGTCGGCGGGCTCCCGCTGCGCGTCGCCGATCTCGCCGATCTTTGCACCAGGCCGGACCTGCCCGCCGCGGTACCGCTGTTTCTCGGCATCTCGTTCGACGATGCGTCGGGCGGGCAGCCCAAGCGGGAAGTCCTGCTGGACGCCCTGCGCCGCGCCTATCCGGACGTTGCAGCCCGTGGCGTGCGCGCATCGAGCGAACTCGTCACCGACGTGGCCCCGCGATCGATGGTGATAGCGATCCGGCGAAACGACAGCAGGCTCGGGCGAACACTGGTCGAAACAGCGGCCGCAATGCTGCACAAGCTCGAAGAGGGGCGCATACGCAGCCGGCCGGCAATTGCCTGGGATGGCTGGGGTGACGTCCACACGGACTGGCTGGTGGTTGGCGACAACGAGCTGCGCGACCCTGGCGACGGCCTCGTTGCCGATGTCACCCTTGATGCCACCCTGGGGCGAATCCGCATCAACGGCAAGGAACGGGCCTGCGCGCCGGATCCGGAGGCCGGGCCCGATCGATCGGAATGGCTGCTCGGCGCATTGTTCGCCGCATTGCTCGATGCGCAGCTGATCGATCACAAATCACGGCGCGTCGTCACGGCGCGGCGCGCCATGCTCGACGACGTTGCGAAGGACCGTCGCGACGCCATGATGCAGGCCTTCGAAGGCGGGCTGGGGCAGGCGAGCGAGACGACCGACGCCCTGCCGGAGTCCGCTGCAGGCAATGCCGGCTGGGATGGCGAAGCACCGGCCGCCGTCCGCCACCTCGGGCGCGACGACGACGTATTCGCAAGCCTGCCGAGGTTCTGGGACCAGACAGGGGTACTGTATCGCGACGGCGCAGCAAACCGGCTGACAGCCGACCCGTTCCTCGCAACGGGCACCATGCCGCCCCTGAGCGCGACCTTCAACACGACGAGCGGCAAGCGACAACGCATGCCGGTCTTCGACCCGGCGCTGTGCACGGGATGTGCCCGGTGCTGGACGAACTGTCCGGACAGTGCGATCGGCGTTGTCGCCTCGACGCCGGCCGCGCTCATCGACGCCGGCATTCGGCTCGGTGGCGCCGACGCCGTGCGTCCCGTCGCGTCGAAACTCGCTGGACGGATCATTTCCGCCAACAAGAAAGCGGACGAGGTTGCGCCGACGTTCGGCACCCTCCTCGAGGATGCGTACGCCTGGCTAAAAGACAAGATGCCGCTCGACGACGACCGCAAGAAAGCCATCGACGAGGGTGTGTCGGCAATCGTTCGCGAACTGGGCACACTCCCGGTCGCCGTCACGCAGCCATTCTTCCATGACGCGGAGGCGGTGAAGAAAGACGGCGCGGAATTGCTGTCGATCGTCATCAATCCGGACGCCTGCAAGTCCTGCGGCATCTGCGTCCGCAGTTGCGAGGACGACGCGCTGAAACCGGTCGAGCAGGACCCGGACATGCTGGCGGCGGCGCGGGACCGCTGGACGGTGTTCTCGGCGACGCCGGACACGGCGTCCGAAACGATCGAGCGCGTTACCGACAACGCAGACATCGGCACGATGTCGTCGATCCTGCTGTCTCGTTACTGCCAGTTCGCGATGTCCGGCGGTGACCCGGCCGAGGCGGGTTCGGGAGAGAAGATCGCCGTCAGGCTCGCGCTCGCCGCGACGGAATTCCACCAGCAGCCGCTGGTGCAGAATTTCGCGAAGACACTGGCCGACACGGGCGACGCCCTGAGGGAACTGATCGAGGAGACGCTGTCCCATACGCTGGCGGTCGAGGACCTCGATGCCGTGAGCGAACAGCTCAGGACGACGAGCAGTCCGCGGGTCGACCTGCGCGAACTCGCGGACAGCGTCCGCGACTCGGGCGGCGACCACTCCATCGACACCGATTACCTGTTGCGCCTGATCGACCTGTCGAGGCGTATCACCACGGCGCATGACAATCTCGTCTCGGGCACTCACGGGCTCGGCCGTGCGCGTTACGGCCTGGCAGTTGCCGGCGGAAGTGCGGCGGCCTGGGCCGGCGCTTTTCCGCACAACCCGTTCCAGGCGCCGGTCGTCATTGATATGACCGGTGACGCGGCGCAACTCGCGGCGGGACTCGTCGAAGGGCATTTGCACGAAACGACGGACATCGTCCGGTTGCTGCGGCTCGCGCGTATCGAGATCGACCGTCCCGACGGCATCGAATGGAAACGGGCGGCCCTGTCGGATCTGCGTTGGCAGGACCTCGCGCCCGACGAACTCGAGTTATGCCCTCCCCTGGTGCTGGTCGGCAGCGACGAGATGCTCGCCGGACAGGGCCTCGGCCAGCTGATCTGGCTCCTGAACTCCGGCCTGCCGGTCAAAATCCTGGTCCTCAGCGACCTCGGCTTCGGACTGGGCGAGTCGAAATCGAACGATCCGCGCGCTGGCCTCGGGTTGCTCGCGCTGGCACAGCGCAAGGCCTTCGTTGCGCAGACGTCGATCGCGGACCCGGCACACCTCGGCGAAAGCATGCTGCAGGCGCTCGCCGGCGACGGACCGGCGCTGCTGCAGGTTTATGCGCCCAGCCCCATGCGTCACGGGTTCGAGACGCGGCTGACGCTCGAGCTTGCGAGACTGGCCGTCGACAGCCGTACGTTGCCGCTGTTCAGCTACGACCCGCACGGCGACGGCGTGTTCGGTTCGCGCATTTCCCTCGGCGGTAATCCCGGGCCTGAATCGCTGCTTGCGCCGCAGGAGGCGGGCGGCCAGGTGCGTACGAGCGCCGACTGGGCATTGGCGCAGAAACGGTTCGAGAACCAGTTTGCCCCGCTGCGCGCCGACGCGCCCGGGCCGACACCGCTGCACGAATGGCTGCAGCAGGACGATGTGGCGCGCGACAAGAAGACGCCGTATGTCTCTGTCTTGAACGGCGAGGAGGAGCAGCGACTCGCGGTCAGCCGATCCCTCGCGGACGTGGCGGCCGGCTGCCTCGCCAACTGGCAGACGCTGCAGGAACTCGCCGGCGTCGTAACGCCGTTCACGGCGCGCGTCGAGGCCGATATTCGCGCCACTGTCGCCGCCGAGCACCAGGCGGAGCTGGACGCGCAGAAGCAGGCCGCAGACGCCGAAATCAAGGCGCTCCGGGAGCAGACCCAGGCCGAGATTGCGGCGCAGATACGCAGCCGCCTGCTGGCACTCGCTTCGCAGAAGCGGAGCTGACGGCAATGAGAGTCTTCAGCCGTCTCCGCCGGAATTTCGAGCACGGGGTTCACCCTGCTCACCACAAGGGCCAGACCGAGAACCTGCCCATCCAGCGAGTCCCGTTCGGCCGGCACTTCATCATGCCGCTCGGGCAGCATATCGGCGTGCCGTCACGCGCCGTGGTCGCGGCGGGCGACCCGGTCGAACGTGGCCAGCTCATCGCGGAACCCGGGGGCTTCGTGTCGACGGCGCTGCACAGCCCGGTCAAGGGCGTGATCAGCAAGGTCGGCGACTTTCGCGGCGTCGACGGCCGTTTCGCGCCCGCGGTCGCGATCGAAGCCGATCCGTTTGCGACACAGGAAGTCGATCCTGACGCTGCTCCCGACTGGCGCTCCCTGTCGCTGGAGGCATTCATCGAGGCCGTGCAAATGGCCGGCATCGTCGGCATGGGCGGCGCCGCGTTTCCGTCCCACGTCAAGCTTTCCGTGCCCGAGGGCGTGAAGATCCGCCACCTGCTGATCAACGGCGCCGAATGCGAGCCCTACCTGACCACCGACCATCGACTCATGGTCGAGCGTCCCGAGGCGCTGCTCGAGGGCGCCGAAATACTGCGGCAGAAGCTGGGCGCCGAAGAGACCGTTATCGGCATCGAGGCGAACAAGCCGGAGGCCATCGAGACTATTTCCCGGCATGTCTCGCCCGACCAGCCGGTGCGCATCGTAACGCTCAAGGTGAAATATCCGCAGGGCGCCGAGAAGATGATGATCAAGAGCGTCTTCGGCAGGGAGGTGCCGGCCGGGCGCCTGCCGCGCGACGTCGAGGTCAACGTGAACAATGTCGGCACGGTCGTCGCCATCGCCGACTATTTCCTGCGCGGCATGCCCCTGATCGAGCGGGTCGTGACCGTCGCGGGCCCGGGCGTCACCTATCCTGCAAACCTGATCGTGCCGCTCGGCACGTCCGTTCGCGACGTGGTCCGGTTCTGCGGAGGCCTCAAGCCGGGCAGCCGCGAGATCATCATGGGCGGGCCGATGATGGGCAGGCCCATCGCGAGCCTCGACGTGCCCGTGCTCAAGGGCTGTTCCGGCGTGCTCGTGTTCACCGAGGAGCAGACCGCGCGCCGCAGGGAGTATCCCTGTATTCGCTGCGGACGTTGCCTCGAGGCATGCCCGTATTTCCTGAACCCGTCGCGCCTGGCGCGCCTGTCGAAAGCGCGCATGTTCGACGAGATGAAAGCCTATAACGTCTTCGATTGCGTGGAGTGCGGCTGCTGCACGTTCGCATGTCCGTCGAACATCCCGATCGTGCAGCTCATTCGTACCGCAAAGGACGATCTCAGGCATCGCAAGGAGCCGGAAGAGTGAAACGGCGCGATCCCGACCTGCTGCTGTTCCACGCGCCGCTCTTGCGCCAGGGCATGACGACGCCGAAGGCCATGCGCGACGTCATCATCGCGCTGTTGCCGGCAACCGGCGCCGCGCTGTGGTTCTTCGGCCTGAGCGCCATCCTCGTGATCGGCTCGAGTATCGCGGGTGCGGTCGTCGCGGAATGGCTGTTCGCCGACCGCGCCGCCCGCGGCGAATCGCTGCGCGACGCGACCGGCATCCTTACCGGACTGCTGCTCGGCCTGACGCTGCCGCCCGGCCTGCCGATGTGGATGGCATTTCTCGGCGGCTTCGTCGGCATCGCGCTGGGCAAGGTCATCTGGGGCGGCCTCGGCCATAACCTGTTCAATCCCGCCCTGCTCGGCCGTGCGTTTCTACTGGCCACGTTTCCCATCGCGATGACGACGTGGGTCTCGGCCCACGCGGAGGGCGGGTTTTTCAGCGTTTATCCCGGCAATCTTGCGCTGCCGTTCATGCAAGTCTCCGTAGACGGCATATCGTCGGCGACACCGCTCGGCCTGTTGAAATTCGAGCAGGAAGTCACGCCGCTCACGAACCTGATGTTCGGCAAGATCGGCGGATCGCTCGGTGAGACCAACGGCATCCTGCTGCTGCTCGGCGGCATCTACCTCTGGCTGCGGCGCGACCTCGACTGGCGCATCCCGGTCGGCATCCTCGGCACGGTCGTGCTGTTCTCGCTGTGTCTCGGTTTCTTCGATGCCGAACGGTTTCCGACGCCGCTTTTCTCGGTGTTCTCGGGTGGCCTGCTGCTCGGCGCGATCTACATGGCGACCGACCCGGTGACGTCGCCCGTCACGCCGCGCGGCGCGTGGATCTTCGCGATCGGCACGGGCGTTCTGGTGATGCTGATCCGGGTTTTCGGCGGTCTGCCGGAGGGCGTCATGTACGCCATCCTGCTCATGAACGCCGCGACTCCGCTCATCGACAGGTACACCCAGCCGCGGGTGTTCGGTCACGGCGTCGAGAAGAACCCATGAGTTCGGAAGCGGTAAGGCAACCGCCTGCACCGAGTTCGCTGCGGCTCGTCCTGACGCTCGCGATCGCCGGGCTGGTATCGGGCGTGGCGATTATCGGCATATACGAGACGACGCTGCCGACCATTACGGCCAACAAGGCGCGGGAGCTTCGTGAAGCCGTTTTCAAGGTGCTGCCCGACGACGTGAGCAGTATGCAGGCTCTTGTTTATCGCGATGGCAGCCTCACGGCGGTGGAGGAGCCCGACAAGGACGAACCGGTTGTTTACGGCGGCTACGATGAACAGGGTGACTTCGTCGGCTATGCGATGCCCGGTGCGGGTCCCGGATTCCAGGACACGATCGCCCTCCTGTACGGCTACTTGCCCGAGAAAAAAAAAGTGGTCGGCATGGAGATACTCGAGAGCCGGGAAACGCCGGGCCTGGGTGACAAGATCTACAAGGACGCCGATTTCGTTGCCGAGTTCAGTGACCTGTCGATCGAGCCGGAAATCGTTTCCGTAAAAAAAGGCACGAGTACCCAGCCCAATCACGTGGATGCGATCACGGGCGCGACGATCTCCTCGAAGGCCGTAGTCCGGATCATCAACGAGACCCACGAATCGTGGGCGGAACAACTGCCGGCGCCGGGCTCGGAACCGCCGTTCGCCGGCGACCCAGGAGACGGCGGATCGGGGCAATGAAGAAGAACGAGTCCTATGAAGAATTCGTAAAGGGTATCTGGCGAGACAACCCCGTCTTCGTCCAGGTACTCGGCATGTGCCCGATGCTCGCCGTCACGAATTCGGCTATCAACGCCGTCGCGATGGGCGGCGCGACGCTGTTCGTCCTGGTCGGCTCGAGCTTCCTCGTGTCGCTGTTCCGCCATGTGATCCCCAAGCAGGTGCGAATTTCCTGCTTCATCATCATCATTGCGACCTTCGTCACTATCGCCGATTACACACTGCTCGCGCTGGTGCCGAAGGTGCACAAGGAGCTCGGCGCCTTCATCCCGCTGATCGTAGCCAATTGCCTGATCCTCGGCCGCCAGGAAGCATTTGCATCACGGTATCCGACCCGCCTCGCGGTACTCGATGCGCTTGGCATGGCTGCCGGCTTCCTGCTGGCGCTGATTTCGCTGGGCGCCGTCCGCGAAATTCTCGGTGACGGCAAACTGTTCGGCTTCAGCCTGTTCAGCGAGAACTTCGAGCCATGGGTCGTCATGATCCTGCCTCCGGGCGGATTCCTCACGCTCGGCGTGATCCTGTTGTTCTTCAACTGGTTCAAGTACAAGAAGGACGAATTCCTGGCGGACGTCGCCGAAGCTGAAAGGAGTGGCAGCTGATGGACAACCTGCTGTGGATATTTATCAGCGCACTGCTGGTCAACAACTTCGTCCTGGCGTATTTCCTCGGGCTGTGCCCGTTTCTCGGTGTTTCGAACTCGCTGGAGACGTCGGCGCGCCTCGGCGTCGCAACGACATTCGTCATGCTGGTAACGGCGGTCTGTGCCTGGGTACTGAATACCTACGTGTTGATATACGCGCCCTACCTCCGCCTCATTTGCTTTATCGTCGTCATAGCGAGCACGGTGCAGTTCATCGAGATGCTGATCAAGAAACTCAGTCCTGCGCTGTTCCGCGCCATGGGCATCTTCCTGCCGCTGATCACGACAAACTGCGCAATCCTCGGGCTCGCAATATTCGCGACTAATCGCGGCTACGGTTTCGTCGAGGGAATCGTCTATGCGCTCGGCGCCGGCATCGGGTTTACACTGGCGCTGGTATTGCTGGCCGGCCTGCGCGAGGAATCCGAGTTGTCCGACATCCCGAAACTCATCCAGGGAACCGCGATGAACCTGATCATCGCCGGCATACTGTCGATGGCATTCATGGGGTTCGCCGGGCTGTTCAGCTCGTCCTGAGGAGCTGCAGCCGTCATGACCAGCTACGTTGTCCCCCTGCTCGCGATCGTGGCCCTTTGCGCAGGCTGGGCCGTGTTCCAGCTCTGGCTCGCCAGGCACGACCCCGAGCAGAAAAAACGCTCACTCAAATGCGGCGCCTGTAAACGCAAGGACGAGTGCGCCGATCCGCAAAGGCGGTAGTCCGCCGGCGAATTCCGGTCCGCACGATTCCGCTCCGAACAATAAAAAGCGGCGGATACCGAAGTACCCGCCGCATCGGGTTAGCAATACGTGTGGTATTGCTTGAGGGAGACGGTTGCAGCTGCCCGGTCAACATTGCCAATTCACCCGCATATCGATTCTCAGCTCTCGATCCGCATATCTGTGCATCGGCTACGTCACATCTGGCATTCATTGTCGGACAGCAGCCCGTGCCGAGGCCATAGAAGGCGCGTCAGCGCAAAGTCAAAATCGGGTCAAAAATGCCGTGCGAAGGCGGTTTCAGCCGTTCAGGCGATAACCGAATCCCTTGATGTTCTCGATCGGATCGCCGATGTCGGCCGACCGGTAGAGCTTGCTTCGCAGCAGGTGGATGTACTGCTTCACATCGTTGGCCGCGGCACGGTCGCTGTCCGGCCAGAGATGGGCGATGATTTCGTCGCTGGAAAACACCCGTCCCGGCTCGCTCGCCAGCAACTTGAGGAGTTTGTACTCCTTCGGCGACAGCGACAGGTACGATTCGCCGACGGTCACTGTCTTGCTGCGATCGTCGATATGAATGGCTCCCACGTCGAGTTTCGCACCTGTCTCGGTTGCCGCAAGCCGGCGCAGGATGGCCTGGGCGCGGGCATCGAGTTCACGGACGTCGAAGGGCTTCGTGAGATAGTCGTCCGCGCCCATTGCCAGTCCCCGGACCACGTCCTCGGTATCGTCGAGTGCCGTGAGGAGCACGACCGGAACGGCCGAACTCGCCCGAATGGCCTCGAGCACCGCCCAGCCGTCGAGCCTGGGAAGCCCGACGTCGAGCAGCACGAGTTCGGGCAGGTCCGCATTGAACGCCTTGAGACCTTGGACGCCGTCCGCCGCCGTGCTGACGGTGTGCCCCTTCGCCTCGAAATAGGCGCGAAGCAACTCCTGGATCGGGATATCGTCTTCGATCAGCAGCACTCTCATCCGTTCACCTCCGGCAGACGCGACTGCCCCCGCGCACGCAGGACCTCATTCTGAAGCCGCTCCACGGCCGATTCAACATCCGCGGCAGCGGGCGGCTCGCCAGCGTCGATTCCTCGCCGGTATGTATCGAGACGCTGTTCGAGCGTGCGCGCCGCACGGCTGATGCCCGGACAGCCGAAGGTGCTTCCGGACCCCTTGAGCTGGTGCAACCTGTGACTCAGGATCTCGAAGCGCTCTGGATCGTCCGGCGCATCCAGCCATGCAGTTACCTCATCCTCTACCGCCTGAAGTTGCTCCGGCAGTCGCGCCACGAAATCAGCGGACAGGCGCGCCAGTTCCGCTGCGACCATGTCATCCGGCGTGGTCATACGCACCGCTCCGGTATTGTTGCCAGATCTGTCCGACCCGTTCCGGCAACACCATGGGGTCGAACGGCTTCACGATGACATCGTACACGCCCAGCCGCCGGTACTGCGCCATGTCCCCGGCCTGCACCTTGGCAGTAATAAAGACCGCCGGGGCATTCTCGGCGCTTGTCCGCTTGCGCAACTCGCGCAACGTCGCCGGACCGTCCACGTCCGGCATCATGACGTCGAGCAGCAGGAGCTCCGGGCCAAAGTCATCGACAACCTGCAGCGCTTCCGCACAGGAGCCGCACGAGGCCACGGTGTAACTTCCGACCATCTCGAGCGACATGCTGACGATCTTGCGGATATCCGCGTCGTCTTCGACGTACAGTATCCTGTGCAAGGTATCGTCGCCCGTCATCACGTCACTCCGCCGGCGCCGAGAGCCCGGCACTCGTTACGAACCGTTCGGCGCCCGCTTCTACGCTCCAGTGTTGCTGCATTACCGGGAGGTCGAAGTAAAAACAGGTACGCACTCCGGGCTCGGAATCGAATCCGATATGGCCACCGAGCCTGTCAATAATAGCTTTCGAGATGCTCAGGCCCAGCCCGGTACCCCCCTGCTTGCGGCGGTCGCTCCCGTCAGCCTGCGCGAATTTCTTGAACACCTCGCCACGGAAAGACTCGGGAATTCCGGGCCCATTGTCGGTGACGCTCACGCGCCAGTACCCGTCATTGCGCCTGTATGACACGCCGATCGTGCCATCTGCGGGAGAGTGTTTGACCGCGTTCGACAACAGATTGGTAAGAACCTGCATGAGCCGGTCCTTGTCGGCGAGCACGCGCGCGTCGTCCTCTCCGGCTTCCATCCGGATATGCACGCCGTACTGTTTCGCATATTCCTGGTTGGCCTCGACAGCACCGGGCACGAGTTCCGAGAGATTCACGGACCGCAACTGGAACTTCATTTTTTCCGATTCGATCTTTGCGATGCTGAGAATATCGTCGATGAGTCGAACGAGCCGCTGGCTGTTGCCCCTGGCGATTCGAATCAACTCCGCCGATTTTTCCGGTGACGCTGCTGCCGTGCCACTATCGAGCAGGCTGAGCGAGCCGTGAATCGAAGTCAGCGGCGTCCTCAATTCATGACTGACCGTAGCGATGAACTCGTCCTTCATGCGTTCCGAGGCTTTCAGCTCACTGATGTCGAACGTGACGCCCACGTAGTGGGTAACCTGCCCGCCCCCATCCTTTACTGCATTGATATTCAGCCACTGTGTATAGGCTTCCCCGTTTTTCCTGCGATTGATGATTTCACCCTGCCAGTGCCCCGTGCCGGTAATCGACCGCCACATTTCTTCATAGAAATCCCGGGTCTGCAGTCCGGATTGGAGTATTCGCGGGTTCTGTCCGAGAACTTCGTCCGCAGCGAATCCCGTAATCGCAGTGAAGGCCGGATTGGTCGACAGGATACTACCCTGCCGGTCGGTGATCATGATGCCTTCGCTGGTGTTCTCGAAAACGGTCGCCGCCAGCTGCAGACGCTTGGCGGACCGTTTGCGTTCGCTCACATCCCGCAGTATGTGGATTATGATCGGGCGGCCTTCCACGCTGATTCGCGTGCCTTCCAGTTCCATGGAAAATTCCGAATTATCGGAGCGCATGCCGGTGAATTCGGAAATCCTGCTGCTCGGCCCCGACTCGAACTCGAAATCGGCCGGATCGTAAAGAGGTCGGCTCTCCGGCTGAAGCAGGCTGCGAAAGTTACGCCCTATGACCGAGTCGGATGAACAGCCAAACATTTTTTCCGCGGTCCGGTTCAGTGACTCGATATTGCCGCGTTCGTCAACCGTAACGATCCCGTCGATGACGTTGTCGACGATTGCGTTCAGGTGCCTCGAACTCGAGCGCAACGCTTCTCCCTGCGTCGAGGTTCTGCGCAAAAGAATCAGGCTCAATGCAGAGCTGAAAAGCGCCACGATTATGATCAGGTAAAGGCTGCCCACGCCCGCCCGGCGCGCTCCGTCCAAATCGAGCAGTCTTTGGTCCAGTAGCTGGTCTATGCTGGCGATGGTATCGAGACCCGACTGAAACGCCTGGTCCATGCGCGCCATCGTCGTCGCCGCCTCGGTTTCCGCCGCGCTGATCATAACTGCATCGGCACCTGCAAGGCGTAACGATTCGCGCTCCTCCGCCAGGTCGAGGACCCGCCGCGCCAGTGTTTCGACTTCCAGCGCCGCCGCGTCCATGTCCCGGTAATACTCGCTGAGATCCACCCGGGCCTTGTCATGGAACTCGAGGAGGCTGCGGGCCTGGCGATATTCCTGCAGGTAGCGCGTAAGCGCCTTTTTCTGCACGGCGACTTCGTAGTTTTCCAGGACATCGTTGCCCGGGCGATTGAGATTGCGCCATTGATCAAAAAGCGCGTGCACGTCCTTGTCCATGGCGGTCACGTCATTCGATTCCGCCCAGTTGTTCTGGATGCTGAACAACAGGTTGAACGTCCAGACGAAGAACGCCAGGATGAGAAGCCCTGCTACCCCGTAAGCAAGGTTGTGGCGTTCTTTGGCAATCATCAACCCCGCTGTCCGGGAATTGTTCCCGGAAGTCCCTATTTGCAGCCGCTACCCGTCACATTCAGTTTAGCCTTTCGCGCAGCAATTACCGCCGTACGAAGGTACAGGTTTTGACCGGTATCTGGGCCAGTTCTGTAAGCAATGCCCAAAAGTAAACCAATTTGGCCCGACAGGCCCCTGGCTGCAGCGCGCTCGAAACGACAGATTCGGGTGCGTTTTCACATCTCCCGGCACTGCGGCAAATACTGACTGCCACGGTTATCCAAAGCAGATAGGATGCTTCGAGCATGCATCCGTAATACAGAGCGGATCTTCAAAATGGCTGGCCTCGGAAAAGAATACAAAGCGGGCGAGGTGATCTTCCGGCAGGGGGATTCGGGCAACTGCATGTTCGTTATCCAGGACGGGGAAGTCGAAGTAATCGCCGAAGCCGACGGCAGAGAATATCCGCTGCGCGTGATGGGCCCGAACGAGTTTTTCGGCGAGATGGCATTGTTCGAGAAAGAGACCCGCACTGCCACCGTTCGTGCAACCAAGCCAACCCGGCTACTCTCGATCGACAAGAAAAATTTTCTGGGCGGAATTCACGAGGACCCATCACTGGCGTTTCGTGTTGTAAAAACCATGTCGCATCGAATTCGGGATCTGACGGACAGGCTGGCGAGGTACGAATAACAACAATAAAAAACCGGCGCGGCCGGACCGCGCCAAGCGAGAGCAAAATGGTTGAGGGGCTGGAACTACTTACAGGCAAAGCACCAAAACCGCAACGGGGGAAGGCGATGACGCTGCGGGATGGCTCGAGGGTCGCCGTTATCGGCGCCGGCCCCGCCGGGTCGATGTTCAGTTATTTCCTCCTGAACATGGCCGAGATGGTCGGCCTCGAACTCGACGTCGAAATATTCGAGCCCAGGCGCTTCTGCCACCGCGGTCCCGCGGGCTGTAATCACTGTGGCGGTATCGTTTCCGAGTCTCTGGTGCAGCGGCTTGCGACAGAAGGAATCAGGCTCCCGGACTCCGTCGTGCAGCGGGGTATCGAATCGTACACGCTGCATATGGACGTCGGCGACGTGGAGATCGCGACACCGCTCATGGAGAAGCGCATCGCCGCCATCTACCGCGGCAATGGGCCACGCTCGTCAGAGCCGACGGATACGCGCAGTTTCGATGGCTACCTGCTCGAACTCGCGCAACAGCAAGGCGCGCATGTTACGCACCGGCTCGTAACCGGCCTGACGCGCGAAGCCGATTCGATGACCGTTGAGTGCGCCGACCGGTTTAGCGAGGCTTACGACCTCGTCGTGCTCGCAACCGGGGTCAACAGCCGTCTCGAGGAAATGGTAGAAAAGGAGTCGGCCGAGTTTGCACGGCCGGATCGAACCAAGACATTCATCTGTGAATTCTTCCTCGGGCGCGAAGTAATTCAGGAGACCTTCGGACCCTCGATGCATGTTTTCCTTCTCGACATACCGCGGCTGGAATTTGCAGCACTGATTCCCAAGGGCGACTTTGTCACCCTGTGCCTGCTCGGCGACGATATCGACGAAGCCCTGATCGACAAGTTCTTCAGCGCCCCCGAAGTTCGCAAACGGTTCCCGGGCGGAGAGATTCCCGGGCACGTCTGTCATTGCTACCCCCGGATCAACACCCGCGCGGCAAACCCGGTCTATGGGGACCGTCTCGTGCTCATCGGCGACAGCGGGTCGACGCGGCTGTTCAAGGACGGGATCGGTGCCGCCTACAGAACCTCCAAAGCCGCGGCAAAAACCGCGGTATTTCACGGCATCAGCGCGGAGGATTTCGCCAACCACTATGCGCCGCTGTGTCGCAAGATCGAAAACGACAATCGCGTCGGCAAGCTGGTGTTCAGCTTCGCAAGCCTGGTACAGAAAGCTCCCTTTGCGCGACGCGGAATTCTGCAAATGACCGCCACTGAGCAGCAACAGTGCGACAGCCCCCGCCGAATGTCCGGTGTGCTCTGGGATCTTTTCAGCGGCAGCGCGTCCTATACCGACGTTTTTATGAGGACCCTGCATCCGGCCTATGTCGGGGCCCTGCTCTGGAATCTCTTGTCCGCAAACTGGCGGCGCGGCCGGCTACTGAACGGCCATGAACCGCGGGAAGGAAATGGTCGTGTCCGCCATTAAGACAGCGGCCGCGACGGGCGTGGAACTGCCGTTCCAGATATACGCGAGTCAGCTGGAAAAACTCCCGCCGTGCCAGGCCCGGTGCCCGAATAGCGGGGATATCCGAAGCTGGATCGGCATCATAGCCCAACGCGACAAGAACGGGCTGAGTCTCGACGAAGCCTACGATGCCGCCTGGCAAAGACTTGCCGAGTTTAATCCCATGCCGGCCACGATCGGCCGAATATGCCCGCATCCATGCGAGGACCTTTGCAGCCGCAATGACAAGGACGGTGCGGTATCCATCAATGCGATGGAGCGATTCCTGGGTGACTGGGCGCTCGCGAGGGGACTGGGCTTTTCCATCCCGCTGGAAGAACTGTACCCGGAGTCTGTCGGTGTTATCGGCTCGGGACCTGCCAGCCTGTCGTTCGCGTACCAGATGGCGCGTCGCGGCTATCGGGTAACGGTATACGACAAGGACGAACGCCCGGGTGGGATGCTAAGACACGCGATTCCCGATTACCGGCTGCCGTCATCGACCCTCGACGCCGAAATTGCACGGATACTCTCGCTCGGTACAACGCTGGTCAGCAATATCCTCGTTGGCGAAGACATCACCCTGGAGCAGCTCAGGGAACGTCACGCGATGCTCTTCCTCGGTCTCGGGGCCCAGGCAGCCAGGGCGCTCGGTGTTCCGGGCGAAAAAGGGCAAGGCGTATTTGCGGGCATCGATTATCTGCGGCGCCGCAAGCACGGCCAGGCGACCGACTGCGGACGCCAGGTGCTGGTCATCGGCGGCGGCAATACCGCGATCGACGCGGCGCGTAGCGCACGGCGGGAGGGTGCGGCCGTCACGCTGGTCTACCGGCGCACGGAATCCGAAATGCCGGCGGCACGGGGCGAGATTCTCGACGCTCGGGCCGAGGGTGTCGAATTCAGGTTCCTGTCCGCCCCGGCGCGAATCGTCCGCGACAATGGCAGCATACGGCACGTCGACATTCAGGGCATGAGGCTCGGCGAGCCGGACGACGACGGCCGCAGGCGACCTGTGCCAGTACCCGGGCAGATCGAAAGCCTGCCTGCAGATACCGTGATCGTAGCAGTCTCCCAGGCACCCGCGTGGCTCGACCTGGATGCGGCGCTGCGTGCCGGCAACTGGCTGGAGGCCGCTGACGACGGGAAAATCGAAGCAGGGCTTTTCACCGGGGGCGACGACCTGGGACCCGGAATCGCCAGCCGGGCCGTCGGCCAGGGCCGCCATGCTGCGGAATCGGCGCATGCCGAACTAAGGGGGCTGCCGGCCGGCGGGAGGATCCCTACCCATCCGCCGTTACCGGCAGATTCAGTGAAAACGGATTACTACGCGGAGCGGAATCGCTCGAGCCTGCCCCGCCGGCCTGCGGATGAGTGGCTCTCGAGCCCGGACGCCGAAATCGACCTGACGCTCGGCTATGAACAGGCCAGCGAGGAAGCCGCCAGATGCATGTCCTGCGGACTGTGCTTCGACTGCCAGCAATGCTTCATGTACTGCAACGCCGCCGGCTTCACTCGTGTTGCCGAAACCAGGCCGGGGCGCTATTTCGTATTGGCACTTGACGCCTGTGAAGGATGCGGCAAGTGCATCGAGGTCTGTCCATGCGGCTACCTCGGGCCACGGGATGCCGGCGCCTGAGGCGTGCTCTTATGGGGTCACGTACCTATATAAGCGATCGCGAGGCCGTTGATCACTATATGCATTACGTTGTCGATGATGATTACGAGCCAGGCCGCCATCCAGGGTGGCGTATCGGGATTGAATCCCGTCTCCCGGCACTCACGCCAGGGCATGCTGCCGGGCCACGGCCGATTCTTCAACCACGCGACATATCGCGCAAGGTGCCAGCGGTCAATGACGAAATGCGTGCCGCCGATCACGGCAAGGGTTGCGGGATTCTGCGTGATAAAGAGAAAAGGCAAAAGATAAAACAGGCAATGTATCAAGGCTGGCAGCGAACGCTTCGTCTTCTCGACGGCCATCCACTCGCTTTGCAATACATAGTCGCCTACCGCGTGGGCAATTAATTGATCAACGGTGAACATGAGGATCTGACGGTGCCCCGTCCCAATAGAGAAGCAGTCATAGCGGTAATTTCATCCCGGCTTCGGACCGTGAAATTCGGCGGCCCATATTAGGGCGGACAACCGGGTAAAGCAAAGCTCAACGGCAGCCGTTGACCTATTGCTGAAAACCCGCATCGGTACTTCGGTAAATACGGAATGGAATCAGCAACGAGAAGAGAGGCGGAAGGACGAAATCCAGACCCCTTGTCGCCGCCCGGCGGCGAGCAGCTTGAGGCTGCTGTCTCCCGAATGAGGCAGCGTGCAGCTGAAAAATTCCTGCACATGGGAGAACCGCTTCTCGCCTACAACGAAATACAGCAGGCGCTCGAAGAAAACCCTGGTGACTTTCGCTTGAGACAGCTCAAAGGACTTGCGCTTGCGCGCAGTGGGGCCCTGCGCAGAGCGAACGACGTCCTTACCGTGTTGCGAGAAGAAGGCTTCACCGATGCAGAAACGATGGGCCCACTCGCGAGAACGCACAAGGACCTCGCGCTTTCTGCAACTGATAGCCTGAGCCGTGAACGACATCTCGTCGCCGCTTTCGAAATCTATCTGCAGGCCTACAGGAATGCCCTATCGCAGGACCTTGTCGCGGAAGCGTATTACACGGGCATCAATGCAGCGGCAATCGAGTTGCTGCGCCAGCATGTCGAGAGCGCGCGGGCCATTGCGAAAGACGTCGAACGGCTGTGTCAAATAGCCCTGCAGCAGGTCTCTGGGGAGGCGGCAGACGAATACTGGCCCCGGGCGACGCTTGCCGAAGCGGCACTGATAGACGGCGATCTCGATGTCGCCCGGCGCCGCTATGCGGACGCGGTGTCCGTGGCGGGCAAGAATTACGGGGACCTAAGTTCAACCAAGCATCAGGCGCGCATTCTGCTCAACCACCTGAACATCGACCTCTCCTGGCTCGATAAGGCCATCAGGATTCCGCCGGTAATTGTATTTACCGGCCACATGATCGACGCACCAGACCGCGCAGTCCCACGATTTCCGGCGACCGCGGTCGAAGAAGTTCGAAGCAGAATCCTGCACCGCCTCGAAGAACTGCGGCCAGCCGCAGCTTATGGTTCCGCCGCGTGTGGCGCCGACATTCTTTGCCTAGAGTGCGTCAGGGAGCTCGGCGGTGAACTTCATATCGTGCTTCCATTTCCTGCCGACCAATTCCGTGCCGAGAGCGTCAATTTCTGCCGCGATGGAAACTGGGGAGACCGGTTCGACGAGCTGCTGGAAGCCGCCGATGAGGTACTCGTGGTGAGCGACAAGCCGCCGCCGAGCGGCGTATCCACCTTCCAGTACGCCAACCTCGTGATGACCGGACTGGCGCGACTGCGGTCGCAGATGCTCGAAACGGACCTCCATGGTCTGGCCATATGGGACGGGACGGGAACAGGCGATGTAGGCGGCACCAGTTCGGTCGTGGACATGTGGAGCCGCTACGGCGTACCGCTGGAGCACGTGATGCCGTGTCCGGAATCCGGTCACCGCGAAAACGCCAGTCTGGAGACTGCGCCGCTCGTGAGTCATACGTCGGACAGCAGCAATGATGATCGGGATTTCCTGTACGAAGTAAAAACCATGTTGTTCACCGACGCGGTCGGCTATTCGCGTCTCAGCGAAGACCAGATTCCGCTCTTTTTCGAGCACTATCTCGGCGCTATCGCCCGATACAACGAATTGACAGATTTCCGAGCCGAACATATCGAAACCGCCGGCGACGGCATGTACATGATTTTTGACGACGCGCAAGCTGCCGGCCACTACGCCCTCGGTCTGAGCGATCTCATCAACGGCCGCGACTGGCACCGCCTCGGTCTTCCTGAGGACTTGAGCGTGCGCATCGGCCTGCATTGCGGCCCCGTGTTCGTCGGGCGTGACCCGATTACCGGCATGCCGCTTTACACCGGGATGCATACCTGCAGGACTGCGCGGATCGAACCGATAACGCCGCCTGGCCAGGTCTATGCAAGTGGTGCGTATGCGGCTGTGGCGGCTGCACGCGGCATCGAGGGTCTGCGTTTCAGTTATATCGGCCGTACCCAACTGGCCAAGCAGTACGGCGCGCTGGCGCTCTACAACGTGAAACGGCCATGAGAACGGATCCGGACCTGAAGCCGGAAAGCCTGCTCACGTCGTTAATGAACTCTTCGATACCGTCTATCAGCCGGCACGGATTGGTCACACGCCTTTTCATTGTTCGACCGCTCGTAACTACGAGGATGCTCTCATTGCCAGGCGGTCCTTTTTCTCCGCGCGTTTGGCAATCGCCGACGTCATTCCGCGAAACAGGAATGCGTGAACCGGTAGCAGTGCGTACCAGTAAATAAGTCCTGCGGGCCCGGCAGGATGCCAGTAGGCCGTCGCGCGCAGCACCCGATGCCCTCCCCGGTCTTCGATCTCAAACTCCAGGACGCCGGAGCCGGGGCCACGCATTTCCATCAGCAGCGTCAGGCGGCGTTCCGGTTCCGCCGCGATAACGCGCCATGCATCAATGACGTCTCCCACGCGTAATTCCGTGGGATGCCGGCGCCGGCGATAGAAACTCGGGCCGCCGGCAAACCAGTTAATGAGTCTTCGCAAAAACCACAGCGATTCAGCGTAGTAATAACCTTCGACGCCGCCGAACGCCATCACCTGCCGCCACAACGCTTCTTTGCTGGCATGGGTTGTGGCCGTACCTCCGGCCCGCTTTGCGTAATAGGCGTATTCGGGATGAAAATTGCGGCAGACGATCGATCCTTCGGCCCAGTGCGCACAAACGCTGTTGTTTTTTTCCGCTTCGAGCGCCGCCGCCACCGATTCCTTGAACGTCTTGAGCTCGAGCGGGATCAATGCCCGGATAGCTTCGTCGTCTGCGATGACATCGTGCTCGAGTCCGTCGATCAGCGCGCGTGCGATGTTCGTCGGCACGGCGGTAACGAGCTTGAGCCAGTAGGATGACAGCCGCGGCGTCAGCACGGGCAGACTCAGCAGCCAGAAATGCTTCCCCTTGATTTCTCCGTACTGCCGCATCAACTGCTCGTAAGTGAGAATCTCGGGTCCGCCGACGTCGTAGATCTTACCCGCCGCCTCCGCAAGGCGCGCGACGCCAACCAGATAGTCCAGCAGGTTATCGAGTGCAACAGGCGTCGAGCGCGACTGCACCCAGCGCGGCGTAATCATGAGCGGCAGGTAATTGACGAGATCGCGAATGATCTCGTAAGCCGCCGACCCGGGTCCTACGATCATGCCGGCTCGAATCTCGGTCACCGGTACGGCCCCGTGCCGCAACACGTCCCCGGTTTCCGCTCTCGACTTCAGATGTTGTGAGCGCGGATCAGCCGGTATCAGTCCGCCAAGGTAGACAATGCGTTTGACGCCCGCCTCCGCTGCGGCAGCTGCAAAGTTTTTCGCCGCCTCGATATCCAGCGTGGCAAAGTCGCTCCCCGCGGCCATCGAGTGCACCAGGTAGAACGCTACGTCGATATCATTGAGCGCTGCCGGCAGGGTGTCGGGGTCCAGCGCGTCGGCCTCGACCAGTTCCGCCCCTTTCCAGGCACGTGCTTCCAGTACCGCCAGGTGTCGCGCGGCCGCACGCACCTGCCAGCCCTCTTCCATGAGACGCGGAGTCAGGTTGGTCCCGATGTAGCCGCTGGCACCGAACACCAGCGCCCGGATCCTTGATGACACGAAAGCTCTCCATCCTGCCGAAGACGCGATTGTCGGCCGGTCCCGCCGCAGCCGCAAGTTCCATTGCGCGGATGTGGAAAGCCACAATGGCAGCGCCCGTCATGTTGCCCTAACGTGATCAGAGGACCCTATGAGGACCGTGCCATGACCTCGAAATTCCTGATGTTATTCACTATTGCGCTGGCCGGCGCCGCGCTGACCGGCTGCGAGCGCCAGGTCAGTTACTCGGCGGATGTGAAGCCCATTCTCGACAACTACTGTATTCAATGTCATTCGGGCGCGGGTGAAGGCAAGGTTGCCAGTGGGCTTGCCCTGGACGATTACGAGGCCCTGATGCAGGGCACGAAATTCGGGCAGGTTGTCGTGCCCGGCAGCAGCATGTCCAGTACGCTGTACCTGGTCGTCACCGAAAAGACGGACCCGAAGATCCACATGCCGCCGCATCACGACGAGGCACTGGCCGAAGGCAGGGGCTTCGCGCTGTCGAGAGAACACATCGAAACCATCGGCACCTGGATCGACCAGGGCGCGAAAAACAACTAACCTCCATCCGTTCACGATCCGACGCCGCGCGAATTTCTCGATTTCGACCGCCGCAGGATCGAGGGAGCCTGTGGTCAAGCCGGCTTTTCATAGGCTGCACCCGGCTGCTGACATACACTATCGCGGCAAACCACTAGCGCCTGATGCCCGATGGATTTCACCCTTTACTGGTTCATGTTCCCGGTGTCGATCCTTGTCGCGACCTGCGCGATGCTGAGCGGGATCGGCGGGGCGGCGCTGTTCACGCCGATCTTTATCCTCGTGTTTCCGCTGCTCGGGCCGGAGTATGTGCTCGGCTCGACGATCGCGGCCATCGGAACGGCACTGATTACTCAGACCTTCGGTTTTCTCTCCGGCTTCATCGGCTACTACCGCCGCAAGTTGATCGACTACCGCCTCGCATGGCGGATCATCCTGATATCGGTTCCGGTGGCTGTCGCAGGTGCGCTCACCGCCGGCGTCGTGCATGACAGTGTGCTCCTCGCCAGCTATGCGCTCCTCGTTGCAGTCCTCTCGATCGTGATGTGGCGCAACCGGCCACCTGCAACAGCCGCGGCCGTCGCGATGAAGGACATCGGGTGGCGCACGATCGTCGACTCGAAAGGCCACACGTACGCGTACGAATTGCCTCGGCTCGGGACCGGAAACGATTTATTCACCGCCGCGGGCGCGTTCCTGACCGGCATGGTCTCTGTGGGCATCGGCGAAGTGACGATCTCGCAACTGACGCGAAAGGGCCTGCCGATCGCTGTGGCTGCCGCGACCTCGGTGCTGGTCGTGATTACGACCGTGGTTTTCGCGTCCACGACGCTGGTCGTGCAGCTGATCAAGAGCGGCGGATGGGCTGCGGTGCCCTGGAACCTGCTGTTTTACGACATTCCCGGCGTGTTGATCGGCGGCCAGATCGGACCGCGGCTCCAGGGACGGATCTCACCGCATACGATGCGCAGGGCGATCAGCATCCTGTTCGTCCTGCTGTCGGCGGCGATGATGTCCGTGGCGCTCCGCAAGCTCGGCGCCGTGTGAGCATAACGACCGGACTGGCGCCTATCGAGGTTTTCAGAACTTCTCCGGCCGCAGGACACGGACGTCGCTCTCGAACAGGATCATTGCGTAGTCATTGTAGTAATTGTCGCGCAGGTGCCTGACGATACGGTGCGCCACTTCTTCGTTGCACACGACTTCGATGCGGACGTTACTGCTCGACGACCATCCCGCGTCGCGAATCCCCCGGTGGCCGGAACCTCTTGCATTCGTGACCGTGTAACCGGTAGCGCCGAGCTTTTCGAGTTGCTCGCAAAGCTCCACCTCCAGGATCGCCTCGGTGACAATGGTAATCAGTTTTCGGCTGTCGTCGGGCATGGGCTCATCCTCCCCACTGATGCAGCGCTGTGGCTATCGAGTAATAAACAGGAATTCCCACGAATATATTGAACGGGAACGTTACCCCGAGTGACGCGGTAAGAGACAGCGAGGGATTGGCTTCGGGTACGGCAATGCGAATCGCTGCGGGCGCCGCAATGTAGGAGGCGCTACCGGTCAGTACCGCGAGCAGCGTGGTGCCGCCGACCGACAGGCCCATAAGCCAGCCGGCACACGCGCCGATCGCGGCCAGTGGCAATGGCGCAAGGACACCGAAGACGATCAGCGGCAGGCCCTTGCTACGCAGCGCCTGGGCCTGACCGGCAGCAATCAGCCCCATTTCCAGCAGGAATAGCGCGAGAATACCCTTGAAAAGGTCGAAGAACAGCGGCTCCAGCGGCGCCACTCCGGCCGGGCCCGCGGCCCAGCCGATCGCGAGTCCGCCGACGAGCAGTACGATGCTCTTGCCCAGCAGGATCTCGTGAAGCAACTTTCCCCACGACTGACCACTGCGCAGGCCGCGCGCCAGCAGGATGCCGACGATGATCGCGGGGACCTCCAGCAGCACCAGAAACAGCGGCAGCTGTGAATCGTAGGTGACGTTGCGCTCCACGAGGAACGCCACGCCGACCGCGAACGTGGCAACGCTCACCGAACCGTAGTGTGCCGCGAGCGACGCGGCATCCGCCCTGCCGAATCGTGCGACGGCGCGCAGGACCGGGAAAATCAGCAGCGGCAGAATAAAACCGATCGCCAGGACTCCCGCAGCCTGCGGCAACACCCCGGCGAGCGGGGATCGCGCCAGCTCGACACCGCCCTTGAGGCCTATCGTAATCAGCAACAAGGTGCTCAGGAGATCGTAAATTGCCGGCGGTATCCTGAGATCCGACTTTGCCAGCCCCGCTACGAGCCCGAGAATGAAAAACAGGATGACAGGGTCCAAGCTCACTCTTTCCTCAGTGCCTCGCGAATCTGCCGGATCTCGGCAGTCAACATCTCGATCTGGCGGGATAGTACTTCACGCTCGTCATGTGCCGCCAGCGCTTCGGCTTTTACGCGATCTCCCCCGAACGGCGCTTGAAGCATCCCTCGGTACTGTTGATTACCAACACGGCACGCTCGGACCTGTTCACGTCAAGCTGAGTCCGCGCCCCGCTTACATCCAGATATCGCGCTGCAGGATAACCTCGGAGAGTCGCCGGATGGCCTCGACCAGTGCCGCGTCCCGAAGCGTCGGTGTCAGCGGGTTGTCGGGATTCTCGTCGGCCTCGATGAGCTGCCATCGGGCAACGATGGCATCCACTGCCGCCTCCATTCTGAACTTCAGCTTTCTCTCGATCTCGTCGAGCTGCCACTGCTGGTTTTCGAGATTCTGCACCCACTCGAAGTAGCTCACCGCGACGCCACCGCCGTTCGCGACGATGTCCGGAAGGACCGCCACCCCGCGCTTCTGCAGTATTTCGTCCGCCTCGGGGGTGACGGGCGCATTCGCTGCTTCCACAATGAGCCTGGCCCGCACCGCATCGGCATTATCCGCACGCACCTGGCACTCGAGCGCGGCCGGGATCAGGATGTCGCATTCCCATGCGATAAGGTCCTCGTTGGTGATCGTCTTCGTCTCGGGCAAGCCGACGACGCTGCCATGTTCGGCCTTGTGCGCAAGCACTTCCCCGGGAAGGAGGCCCGAGTCGTCGGCTACGCCGCCCTGCGAGTCGGATACGGCCACGATTCTCGCCCCGGCCTCGTGGAACAGGCGCATGCTGTTTGCGCCCACGTTGCCGAGCCCCTGGATCGCAACCCTGGCGCCGGCAAGACTGTTCAGCCCGTCGACGATGCGGTGTTCCAGGAAACGCTCCGTCGCATTCAGGCAGCCGCGCCCCGTCGCCGTATCACGACCGAGCGACCCGCCCAGCCGCAGCGGCTTGCCCGTGACTACGGCCCGGTTGTTCTGGCCCCGGTGAAAAACATCGAACGTGTCGAAGATCCAGGCCATCGTCTGTTCGTTCGTATAGACGTCCGGCGCCGGGATGTCCGTGTGAGGACCGATCGCATCCCCGAGCTCGATCACGAAACGGCGCGTGATGCGGCGCAGCTCGGCACGGCTCAGCTCCTTCGGATTGCAGACGACGCCGCCTTTGGCGCCGCCGAAAGGAAGGTCGACCAGGGCCGTCTTCCATGTCATCAGCGCCGCCAGGGCCTCGACCTCGTGCTCCGTTACGTCGGGATGGTAGCGAATGCCGCCTTTGCCGGGCCCGCGAGACGTGTTGTGCAGGACCCGGAAGCCGTGAAAGGTCCGTACCGAATCGTCGTCCATGTGGATCGGAAACCGCACGTGCACGGTGCGCCTGGGCGTTACCAGGTAATCGATGAGCCCGGACTTCAGGTCACCGACCCAGGACAAGGCCCGTTCGAACTGCTGCTGTGCGATAACGTAGAGATCGAGGCCGCTGCCGGCCCCCGCCGCGTCGCTCATGCGGTCCCTCCTGTCGAGGAAAAGGCCTGTAAACCATGATGACAGCTCCGCTCGCCCGTCGCGCTACGTAGAATCGCGTACGGTCCGCCAGGCCCCGATGAATCTGTAACAAATTGTCTCATTTTCAGGAATTTAGGATCGGGATGCGGTTTGGACCCGTATACTCCGGTTCCTCTGGTGGCCGGCTTTTGCCGGCCTTTTTGTATCGAGGTTTCCCGAATGCCGACACGGTTGACGACAGCACTGATTTGCGCAGGCGCGCTGGCCGCTGCTGCGTGTTCCGATTCATCGCAGACGCCGCAGGCTGTGGTCGACCGCAGTGTGCCGGTGATCGTCGAGACCCTTCGCTTCGAACCGGCGCGTACCCGTGCCGAAGCCGTCGGTACGTCGCGTGCGGTCTTGTCGGCAGAACTGTACCCGGCGGCGTCGGGAGAGGTATCCAGCATCAATTTCGAACCCGGACAGTTCGTGCGCGAAGGCGACGTGCTCGTCGAACTCGACCGCCGCAAGGAAGCGCTCGCGGTCGAAAAGGCGGCGCTGCAGCTGGAGGACGCGGAGCGGCTGTACGACCGCTACCGGCGTTCCTCGGCAAGCGGCGCCGTGGTGCCGACGGCACTCGATGCCGCTAAAACCGCGGCCGAACTCGCACGAGTCGAACTCCGGCGCGCGCAGATTGCCCTGGATGACCGCACGATCAGGGCGCCGTTCGACGGCTATGCCGGCAACACCGACATCGATCGCGGAGACCGTATCACGCCCGACACGCCGATCACGACGCTCGACGATCGCAGTTACCTGTACGTGAGTTTCGATATTCCCGAGATCTTTATCGGTGAACTGGCTCCGGGCGACGCCGTGAAGCTCGAGACCTGGAGCGCGTCGGGCCCGCGCGTACGCGGCAACATCGTCGACATCGGCAGCCGCATCGACCCGCGGACGCGGACGTTCGTCGTGCGCGCAAAAGTCGACAATGGCGATGACCGGCTGCGGCCGGGGATGAGCTTCCGCGTTCGCGTCGACCTCGAGGGAGACATGTACGCGGTGATCGCGGAAACCGGCGTGCAGTGGGGCACGGACGGTGCGTACGTCTGGTCGGTTCGCGACGGCAAGGCCGACCGCAAGGCCGTGCGGATCATCGAGCGTCGTGAAGGGCGCGTTCTTGTGGACGGCGACCTCGACAGCGGCGACATCATCGTGGTGGAGGGCGTCCAGCGCATGCGCGACGGAATCGACGTGAGCTTCGACATGCCTCGCCTTGCCGATGAACGACTGTCGCAGCCCGCGATCAGCATCCCGGGCGCCGACGGACCGTCGACCGCGATACTCAACTGATTGATCAGCCATGAGCCTGCCTGACAGCCTGCCCGGCATCAGCGTACGACGACCGGTACTCGTGCTGGTTGCAAACCTGCTCGTCGTGCTGGCCGGCATCGCCGCGATACTCGCGGTCGAAGTGCGCGAGCTCCCGGACGTGGACCGGCCGTTCGTTACCGTGCGCGTGACCTATCCCGGAGCATCGCCGGAAACAATGGATGCCGAGGTCATCAGCCTGCTCGAGGGCGCGGTGGCGCGCGTCTCGGGTATCAGGAATATTCGCTCGGCTTCCGAGGAAAACTCCGGACGCATGTACGTCGAGTTCCGTCCGGGAACGAATCTCGACACCGCCGCCGCCGACGTCCGCGAAGCCGTCAACCGCGTCACGCGCCGGCTGCCGGAACGCGTCGAACAGGTCGTCGTGGTCAAAGCCGACGACGACGCGCAAGCCGTCATGAACCTCGCCGTGTTCAGCGACTCGCTGACGCAGGAAGATCTGACCCGGCTGGTCGAGAAAGACGTAATCCCGATGCTGATAACCATCGACGGCGTGGCCGACGTGCAGTTATCGGGCAATCGCAAGCGCGTTCTGCGCGTCGCCCTCGACCCGTTGCGGTTGACGAGTTTCGGCCTGTCGGTAAACGAAGTCTCCGCCGCGCTCATGCAGGCGCCCTTCGACGTCCCGGCCGGGAGTTTCCGCTCCCGCGACCAGCAGCTGCTCGTGCGGGCGAACGCATCGGTAACCGATGCCGGAGAAATCGCAGACATCATCATCCGCGACAACATTCGTATCGGCGATGTCGCAAATGTCTATTTCGGTCCCGAGGACGCAGCCACGCTAACCCGGCTCGACGGCCGCCCGGTACTGGGCCTCGGCGTCGTTCGCCAGGCGCGCTCCAATACGATCGAGATCTCCGACGGTATCAACGCAGTCGTTGCGCAGATCAACGATCGTTTCGACAGCCTCGAGGTCGTGGTAACCGACGATCAGGCCACGTTCATCCGTAGCTCGATAACGCAGGTATTGATAACGCTGGCGATGGCCATTGCCATCGTCGTCGCCACGATCTGGCTTTTCATGGGCAGCCTGCGCGCCACGCTGATACCGAGCTTCGCGATTCCCGTCGCGCTCGTGGGCACGATTGCGGCGATATGGCTGCTCGGGTTCTCCGTCAACCTGCTGACGCTGCTTGCGCTGGTGCTGGCCACCGGGCTCGTCGTCGACGACGCGATCGTGGTGCTCGAAAACATTCAGCGCCAGCGCCAGGAAGGGATGCAAAGCCGCGCGGCCGCGGTCGTCGGCAGCCGCCAGGTATTCTTCGCGGTGGTTGCCACGACCGCCGTGCTGGTTTCCGTATTCGTGCCGATTTCTTTCCTGCCGAGCACGGCGGGCCGGCTGTTCCGCGAATTCGGCATCGTGCTCGCCAGTGCCGTGATCATATCGAGCTTCGTCGCACTCTCGATCGTGCCGGCCGCCGCCGCGCGGCTGCTCCGGCAGGGCGATCATGGCCGTGTGCCGCAATGGCTGCCGCGCCTGGGAGCGGGGTTCGCGACCGGGTACCGGCACTCCCTGTCCATCGTCCTCGGGCGGCCCCTTGCCACCGTGTTTGCCGCCCTGCTATTCGCCGCGGGCGCCGCACTCGTGTACCAGGTGCTCGACAGGGAACTGATCCCGCCGGAAGACCGCGGCATCGTGCGCGTCTTCGCCAGCGGGCCCGACGGCACGGGCGTCAGCTACATGGACCGGCAGACGCAGAAGATCGAGGACATTCTGCGCCCGGTCGTCGATTCGGGCGAAGCGCACTCGCTGTATTCGCTGGTCGGCATGTGGGACCCCAACCGCAGCTTTCTTTCGATGCCGCTCGCAGACTGGAGCGACCGCGACCGAAGCCAGCAGGAGATCAGCGATTCGCTGCGCGAACCCCTGTCCGAGATCCCCGGCGCACGCGTCAGCGTCTGGGGCGGCAACAGCCTGAATCTGCGCGGCGGCGGCGACGGAATCCAGGTCGCGCTGCTGGGCAACGATTACGACGACATCTTCGATGCAGCGCAAGCGCTCGCGGCCGCCATCGAAGAGCGCTCGACGAACCTCACGCGGCCGCGCATCGCGTTCGACCCGACGCAACCCCAGTTGTCGGTCAGCATCGATCGTCGCCGCGCCGCCGATCTCGGCGTCGACCTGCCGTCGCTCGCGGCAACTCTGCGAGCGATGATCGACGGCGACGAACTCGTCGATCTCAACATCGACGACGACGCCGTGCCGATACTCCTCGAATCCGCCGGCGGCGAGATCAACGATCCCTCGGATCTCGTCAATCTCTACGTCGGCACCGCGGACGGC
>DATHRM010000393.1:0-19609 GCA_035465295.1 Woeseiaceae bacterium
TGTCGGTGTTGCCGTTGTTGATGGCCAGCGAATAATCGATCAGCAGCTCCGAGTCGTAGAAGTCTTCCGGCTCATCGACTTCGCGCAGTGCGCTCAACGCCACCGCCACGGAATCTCCGTCGATCTCGATGATCTGGTCGCCGTCATCGTCGATGCCCTGCATCCTGCCGACGACCTCGGTGCCGTCGGGCATCTCGATTTCGAATTCCCGGTCCGACTCGATGCGCTCGACCAGCGGCAGATCGACCTCGAACTCGTCCGAGTATTCGGGCGCGATTGTCACCTCGTTATCCCAGATCCGCTTGATCTCACCCGTGATCCGGTCGCCGTTTTTCAGGTACAGGACATCCGCGTTTACCGCGGCCGGGTGCAGGATCGTCGGCCAGGATTGTCAGCGGCTGAAAAAATAGACCAGGGCCAGGCGTCAGTACATCAGGTTCGCCATGCGGCGGCGATACTGGCCGACCCGCGGATCGTCCCCGAGCAGTTCGAACACTTTCAACAGCGTATTACGGCCGGCGTCATCGCCGAAGTCACGGTCCTTCTTCATCAGCTGCAGGAGGAGTTCCATGGCCGCGTCGTAATCGTGCTCGACGACCTTGCGCAGTGCGAGCTGGTGAAGCGCTTCGCAATCGTCCGGGTCGGCTGCGAGCCTCGCATCGAGTTCGTCCGCGGTGGGCGTTTCGGCCAGCTTGCCGGCAAAAAACAGGCGGCTGCGCAGCGCGGCGGCTTCGGGCTTGTCCCGTTCGCTCGCCGGCAGGCTGTCCAGCGTCGCCTCGGCGGCGGTCGTGTCGCCGGTAGCCGCCTGTGCCTCGGCCAGGATCAGGGTTGCCCGCGGGTTGTCCGGGTCGGCCTCGCGGGCGGCATTCAACAGCGCGACCGCGCCGGCGGCATCCCCCGCGGCCAGCTGTTCCCGCGCCTGTTGCACGGCCGCATCCGACTCGCGCCCGACGTGCCGGTCGATGAATTCCCGGACCGCTTTCTCCGGCAGCGCTCCCAGGAACTCGTCCACGGGCTGGCCGTTACGGAACAGCTTGACGTTGGGAATGCTGCGGATGCCGAACTGCGCGGCGATCTCCTGCTGTTCCTCGGTGTTCAGCTTGCCCAGCAAAAACTTGCCCTGGTACTCCTCGGCAAGCTTCGCAAGGACCGGCATCAGCACCTGGCACGGCTGGCACCAGCTGGCCCAGAAGTCCACGAGCACAGGAACCTGGAACGAGGCCTCCATGACCTGCGCGTAGTTCTCCCGGGTGACGTCGACGATGAAAGGCGAATCGGCCATGTTTGCTCCCTGTTCAGCCGCAACGAGAAAGGCGGCTATTCCTGCTTGTAAATTACACCCGTCTTCATCACGAAACGCACGTCTTCCATCACGCTGATATCTTCGAGCGGGTTGCCGGGCACGGCGATGAGGTCGGCGCGCTTGCCCTCTGCAATCACGCCGCGGTCATCGACCCCGAGCAGATCCGCGGCGTAGACCGTCGCCATCTTCAGGACATGCTCCTCGGGGAGATCCCGGGCGACGAGCGCCGCAAATTCGCGGCCGTTATCGCCGTGCCGGTAAACGCCGGCGTCGGTGCCGAGCGCCATCTTGACGCCGGCCTCGTAAGCCTTGCGGATGCTCCGGTTCGCGAGCGGATTCAGGTAGTCGTTCTTGGCGACCGTTGCGGGCGGCGTATCCGGCGGCAGCGGGATATCGCTGATATACGCCTGCGGTACCAGGTAGGTGCCGCGCTGTTTCATGAGTCTGACCGACTCGTCCGAGAGCACCGAGCCGTGGTCGATCGAGGCCACGCCGGCTTTCACGGCGGCGTTGATGCCCTCGGTGCCGTGGGCATGGGCGACGACCTTCAGGCCCAGCTTCGATGCCTCGCGCACGATCACGTCGAGCTCTTCCTGCGAATACTGCTGCGCCCCAACCGGCGCATTGTTCGAGAACGAGAACACGCCGCCTGTCGCGCACACCTTGATCACCTTGACGCCATGCTTGGCCTGGTAGCGTACGGCCTTGATGACCTCGTCCACGCCGTCCGCGATGCCTTGTTTGGGGCCGAGTTCGTGGATACCGGGCGCAAAGCCCGTGATGTCGCAATGACCGCCGGTAATCGAAATATAGTGCCCGGCCGGCCAGATGTCCGGGCCGGGTACGGTGCCCCGGTTGACCGCTTTCATCAGGGCAACGTCTGGAAAGCCCGGCAGCGAGCCGACATCGCGCACCGTCGTGAAACCGGCCAGCAGCGTGTCGAGAGCGAAGCGTGTGCCCAGCACCGCCCAGTCCGCCGCAGTTTCGTAAACCGGCATCGTGACCCAGTGGTCGCCGCTGAAATAGTCGCCGGTCAGGTGGGTATGCATGTCGAGCAGGCCGGGCATCAGCGTGCGGTCGCCCAGTTCGACGACGTGCGCGGCAACAGGGACACTGTCCGGGTTGACCGCCGCGATCATGCCGTCGACGACGACTACTCGCACGGGGCCCGAGATCCTGCCGCTTTCGGCGTCGAACATGCGGTCGGCCGTGACGACCAGCGTTTCGGCTGCGGATACGGATGCCAGCGCGAGCAGCAGGACGGTGCCGATTATCTTTTTGTACATTCTATTGTCCTCTTGTTTACAGGCCTACCTTGGCGCCGAAGTGCACGGAGAACACCAGGAACGCGGCGGCAAGCACCAGGATCTTCAGCATCAGCGGCCCGATAAAACGGAACCAGGCGGTATAGGGCACGCGTCCGAGCGCCAGCGCGCCCATGACCAGCGCGTTCGTGGGCACGATCATATTCGTAAAACCGTCGCCGAACTGGAACGCGAGCACCGCCGTTTGTTGCGGCACGCCGGTCAGTGTCGCCAGCGGCGATATGATCGGCATCGTCACGAACGCCTGCCCGGAGCCGGACGGGATGAAGAAATTGCACACCGACTGCACGAGCAGCATGCCGACCGCGGAGACATCCGGCGGCATCCCCTCGAGCAGGTTTGCAACCCCGTGCACGACCGTGTCGATGATCTGGCCGTCCTCGAGCACGACCGCGATCGCCCGCGCGAAACCGACAATCAATGCCGGCGCTGTCATCTTGGCCGCGCCGTCGAGAAAGACACGGCTGGTCTCGGATGGTGAGATGCGCGCGATCACCGCCGTTGCGAGGCCGATGGCGAGGAACACGGCGTTGAGTTCCTCGATATACCAGCCCTGGTTTGCCGCGCCCCAGACGAAGCCGGCGAGACCGAGCACGAACACGGACAGGATCACGATCCGGTTGCCGTTCAACTCGATGTCGTGCGGCGGCTCGAAGCCGTTGCTGTAGTCGACGTCGGCAACGAGACTCTGCGACGGGTCGTGCTGCACGCGCCTCGCGTAGGAATACAGGTGATGGAATCCCAGCGCGAGAAATGCAAGCATCATCACGACCCGGAATTCCCAGCCCGAGGTCAGCGGCACGCCGGCGAGATTTTGCGCGATCAGCACGCCGAACGGGTTGATACCGGCGCAGCCCCAGCCGATTCCGTACGGTATCCAGACCATGCCCATCGCGACGACGCCGTCCATGCGCATCGCCAGCGACATGGTGACGATGATGGGTATCAGCGGCACGTACTCCTCGCCCATGCCGATCGTGAACGAGCCCAGGCTGAACATCGCGAAGCAGCCGGCGATCAGTATCCACGGGCTGTGACCCAGGCGGGCGACGGCGCCGTGCAGTGCGGCGTCGATGGCGCCGCTCCTGCGCAGAACCTCGATGACGCCGCCCACGATGAAAATCAGGAAGATGATGTCCTGCGCGCTGGCGAGTCCTTTCGTGATGCCGACCAGCGCATACCAGGGCGGCAGCGTTACGTGGTCCTCCGCGGGCAGCGTTTCATAGGTCCCGGCAACCACCATCGTGCGATGCGGGTTGTCGGGGAACGGTACCCGGTCGAACGTGCCCTGCGAAACGACGTACGACAACAGCTGGGCGATGACGACGAACGAGAATATGAGAACCAGCGAGTCGATCGACCAGCCGCGCTTGGTCATAGGTTGCTCCCCCGGGCAGATCAGGGGAGCCTATCCTAAAGGAGCCGCCTGCCGCAAAACGTCCGAGGACGAAGCGTTCGTTGGCGTCAAAGTTCCGTATGTTCACGAATTTCGGTGACACGAGCGCGACGTTGGCAGCGTGGAGGGCGTCCAACGTAGTTCCTGTTCCTGTCGTTCGAATACACGCACGATCACGTGGTACAGGCTTCCAAACGTCGCGCCGCGCTGCTTACAATGCCGAAACTCGTTCCGGGGGTGCCTGTGGATCATTACGGCTTGCTGAGCCTTTTGCCGACCGCGTTCGTCATCACGACCGCGGTGCTCACCCACCGCCCCGTGGCCGCGCTGCTGGTCGGCGTGGTCACCGGCATACTGCTGCTCGACCCGACCGCCGTTGTGAGCACGTTCTCGGACATCATGCTCGAGGTCATGCAGGACGAGACCATCGGCTGGGTCATCATGGTCTGCGGGCTCATGGGCAGCCTGATCTACATCCTGATAAAAACGGGCGGCGCCTCGGCCTTCGCCCGCAAGATGGCAAAGCACGCCAACACGCGCAACAAGTCCATGATCGTCACCTGGTTTCTGGGCATGGTGCTGTTCATCGACGACTACCTGAATGCCATCGCGATCGGCAACTCGATGAAAAAAGTCACCGATCGCTTCAAGGTGTCGAGGGCCATGCTGTCTTACGTCGTCGACTCGACCGCAGCACCGACCTGCGTGCTGGTCCCGATTTCCACCTGGGCCGTGTTCTTCGCCGCCGTACTCGAGACCACCGGCGCCGCCGCGACCGGCGACGGCATGAAGATGTATATCGCCGGCATTCCGTTCATGTTTTATCCGATCGTCGCGCTGCTGCTCGTGCCGCTCGTCGCAACGGGGCGGTTTCCTCTGATCGGCCCGATGAAGGCCGCCGAGGAACTCGCCCGGCAAGGCATTACCGCGATGGAGCCGGTCGACCAGATCGAAGTCGTCGACGGCCCGGTGGACGCAAATGGCAAGCCCCTCAGCAATATCTGGGTGTTTCTCGTGCCGCTGCTCGCCCTGATCGGCTTCTCGTGGTATTTCGACATCGACCTGTTGCGCGGCATCATCGCCACGCTTGCGCTGACGATTCCGCTGGTTGTCATGATGAAGTTGCTCGGCGCGTTCGAAGCGCTGGACGCGGTGCTGGACGGTTTCAAGATCATGATCCCGCCGCTCGCGATCGTCGTCGTCGCTTTCATGTTCAAGACCGTCAACGACAAGCTCGGCCTGCCGCAGTACGTCATCGAGTCGGTGCAGCCGCTGATGTCGCCGCTGTTCTACCCGGTGATCGTGTTCCTGACGATGGCACTGGTATCGTTCGCGACGGGTTCGTCCTGGGGTGTGTTCGCGATCGCGATCCCTATCGTCATGCCGCTCGGCGACGCGATGGGCGTGCCTACCGCGCTGACGATCGGCGCCCTGCTGTCGGCGAGTTCCTTCGGCAGCCACGCGTGTTTCTACGGCGACGCGACCGTGCTGTCGGCGCAGAGCAGCGGGATCAACGTCATGGAGCACGCGCTTACGCAGCTGCCTTACGCAGTCATCGCCGCAATCGTGGCGGCGCTCGCCTACATCGGCTACGCGGCGATTGTACTCTGAAGCGAGGCGGTATCAGCCGGGCCGGCCCGCCGCCGACTCGAATTCGAACTCATTCTGCAGCATTCTCAGCAGCTCCCGGCCCTGCTCTTCCGGCATCTCGACCAGTGGCGGGCGGACGTTGGCCCACCGCTCGTCACCGGTAGTCAGCGCAAGCAGCCGCTTCTGTGCGGGAATGGGCGCGTAGTCCTGCAGGCGGAGCCGAAAACGCTTCACGTCCTGCTGCAGTTGGCGCACCCGCTCCGCATCGCCCTCGAACCAGGCGGCGATGAGTTCCGCAATGGTGCGGCCGTTGAGGTTGGCCGTTGCCGAGATGCAGCCTGGTGCGCCGAGGTCGAGCGCCTCGACGAGCGGCAGCTCCGACCCCGGGTAAACGATGAGCCCGTCGATGCCGAGCAGCGCACGCGTGTTCTCCCACTCCCCGGAACTGTCCTTGATGCCGACGACCTGTTGCGGAAACTCCGCGTGCAGTCGCGCCGCGAGCGTTACCGGGATGCCGACGACCGCAATCGGCGGGATGTGATACAGGAACACGCGGGCGACTTCGCCGATGGTTTCGAGCAACCGCACGAAGTGCCGGTAGAGGCCTTCTTCGCTCACGCCCTTGTAATAGAAAGGCGGCAGCGTCATCACGCCGGCACAGCCCATGTCCAGGCAGGCCCGAGACAGCCGCGCGGTGTCCGTGACGTTCGACAGCCCCGTGCCGGGAATCATCTGCTCCGGGTCGATGCCTGCGTCGACCAGCGCCCTGACCGCGGCGATGCGCTCGTCGACGCCCACCGAGAGCGCCTCGCCTGTGGTACCGAAGGGCACGAGCCCGGCGCAGCCCTGGTCGAGTACGCGCTCGGCATGCGCGACGTAGAGATCGGTCGCGACCGTCATGTCGTCGTTGAAAGGCGTCAGTAGCGGCACCAGCACGCCGCGGATCGGGGGATACGTCATACCGTCAGGCCGGCTCGTTCGTGCGATCGGGGAGGAGAGATTCTAGCGCGCGTGGTAGATTCGCGTCACAACAACAAACCGCGGACCGGCCATGCAGAAACCCTTCATCGTTGTCCTGACGTTGTTCGCTACCGCAACGCAGGCGCAGGCCGACGCGCCCGACCTCTATGTCCGCGACAGCTTCCGCATCGATACGCTGGTGTGCCCGTTCAGGGGAAGCATCGACTACGAGCCTGGCGACATCGAGTGCGGATTGCTGCAGGTACCGGAAAATCGCGAGAACCCGAACTCCCGGTTCATCGAGCTGCACTTTATCAAGCTGAACTCGACCTGGGACGACGATGAAGCAAACGCGGAAGACGATGACGGAGAGGATTCGGGGCTGGAGCCCGGCAAGCGGGACGACCCCGTCATCTACCTGACGGGCGGCCCCGGCGCCGCCGCGGAGTATTACGTAAAGCGCTTCAAGGATCACCGCATTCGCAGGCACCGGGACCTCTACATCCTCGAGCAGCGGGGTATCGCCAACTCGGGCGACTTCTGCGAGACCTATTTCACGCGCAACCCGGCGCTCGGCAACGTGGACTCGCTCGAGAAGAGCGCGGAGGCTGCGCGGATTGCCGCAGAGAAGTGCGCACGCAACGCAATCGCGGCGGGCGTCGACATCAGAGGCTATAACACGATCGAGAATGCGCGCGACGTCAAAGCCCTGCGCATCGCGCTCGGCTTCGACCAGTGGAACGTCTGGGGTATCTCCTACGGCACGCTGCTGGGGCAGGCGTACATCAAGGAAGATCCCGAAGGCATCCTGGCCGTCGTGCTCGACGCCATCGTGCCGCTCGATGCGCGGAGTAATGTGCTCTCCTGGCGCGTGGTCAACTGGTACGACCGCGACCTGCGCAAGCTCGAGGAACTTTGCCAGGCCGACGACGGTTGCGCGGACCGTTTTCCGGACCTCGGCCAGCGCGTGCGCGATGCGGCGCTGGCCGCAAAAAACAATCCCATCGCCGTCGAGGTCAAGGACATCGAGAACTACCCGACAGGCAAGGTGTATTTCCTGAGTGACATCGCCGCATATCTGCCGTTCACGCTGTTCTACGAGCAGTCGAACTACCCGGCGCTGCCCGCCATCATTCATGCCTGGGCGGACGCCATCGAGAATCGCGACGAAGATTTATTGAAAGCGATTGCGCTCGCCGTGACGGGCGATTTCTTCGGCATCAGCCAGGGCATGTACGACGCCATCATGTGCAACGACGGCTACCGCGAGGCGGCAATCGCATCGACCGAGGTCGACCGCGCGGAATTCCCGGTCCTGACCAACGCCATTTCGGTAGAGGGCGATACAGAGGCCTGGGCGCGGAGTTGCGTCGAACTCGGTTTGCAGCCGCGCCCGCAGGATGAATTCAGGGCCGTGCAGACGGACATCCCGACACTGCTGATCGAGGGCGACATGGACCCGATTACGCCGCCGCCCCTGGCGCGTCTCATCGAGCCGGGCTTCGTCAACGGAACGTACGTCGAGTTTCCGTATGCCGGGCACGGTCCGTCCAGGTCAGTGGAGTGTGCCGGAGACCTGCTCAACAAGTTCTACGACGATCCTCTGGCCGAGCCCGACCTGAGCTGCGTCGAGGAAATGGAGGCGCCGGAGTTCCTGGGCTCGTTGTACCGGACGTCGGCCGGCCCGCGACTGGCCGTATTTGCCGCGGAGCAAAAAGACGACCTGCCGAAACTGGTGTCGTGGGCCGGCGCCAGCGTGATCGGCGTGGTGGTCGGCTTCCTCGTCCTGACCTTCGCGCCGCTGGTACGGCGGGTCGAGAAGCGGGAGCCCGTCCCCGCCGACGGTGCTCGTCTTGCGACCTGGGCCGCCGCAGGGTTCGGCACCGCCTCGCTGGCGATCTTCGGCGCCGCAGCCGGCGTCAGTTACAAGCTGTCCGAAATGCTGCTCGCTTTCGGCATGGTGGGCTGGGCGGCGGTCGGCGCCTGGGCGGGCGTGCTGGCCGGCGTGGTCGGCGTCGCGGCGCTGGTGCTGACGGTACGGGCGCGGAAGCGCGTCGCGCTGCCACTCGGCACGCTCGCGGGGTTCGCGGTGACCAGCCTGGCTGCGGTGAGCCTGAGCGTGTTCCTGCTGGTATGGGGCCTGGGGCCTTGAAGGAGCCCGTGCATACGCCCGATCCCCGGACTCTGTCCGGCCTGCACCTGTTGCTGACGTACGAGTGCAATTACGAGTGCGATCATTGTTTCGTCTGGGGCGGGCCGTCGCAGACGGGCACGATGACCATGGAGACCGTCGAGCGCATTCTCGATGAGGCGCAATCACTCGGTACCGTCGAGTGGATCTACTTCGAGGGCGGGGAGCCCTTTCTCTATTACGACATCCTCGTCGCCGGCGTGCGGCTCGCTCATGTATCGGGCTTCAGGGTCGGGATCGTCAGCAACGCTTACTGGGCGAAATCGGAGGCCGAGGCCATGGAGCGGCTAAAGCCGCTGGCCGGCCTGGTCGACGATCTTTCCATCAGCAGCGACGCCTACCACGGCAAAGAGGAAGGCGCGACCGGTCCGGACATCGCCCGCGGCGCGGCGCGAGCGCTCGGCATTCCGGTGGACTTCATCAGCGTAGCCGAACCCGATGCGACAGGCGTGGCCGGATCGGCCGGCAAGCTGCCTCCCGGCGAGTCGGCCGTCCTGTTTCGGGGCCGTGCCGCGGATCGACTTGCGTCTCGTGTCGCGGTAACGCCATGGGAGCGGTTCGATCGTTGCCCGTGGGAAGCCCTTCGTGCCCCCGAACGCGTGCACGTCGATCCGTTCGGCAACCTGCACGTCTGCCAGGGCATCTCTATCGGAAACCTGTTGCAGCGCCCGTTAGCCAGCATCATGCGCGACTACGATGCAGACGAACACCCGATCGTCGGCCCCCTGCTCGCCGGCGGCCCGGCAGAGATCGTGCGCCGCTACGGCGTGCCCCACGACGATGGCTACGCGGATCATTGCCACCTGTGCTACGCGGTGCGGCGACAGTTACGCGGGCGCTTTCCCGCGGTTCTTGCTCCCGACCAGATGTACACGATTCGGGGACAGTGACCTCGCATTAAACCGGATCGGTGCGCTTATCCAGGTGCCTGGCGCGCAGCCGCACGGACGCGAAACTCACTGCCAGTGCCGCGAGCAGGCAGTAAACGCCGAACCACGTCATCTGTGCGGGCAGCGGTATGCCGCGATCGATCAGCGTCCCGGTCAGGCCGGGTCCGGCGGCGGTCGCGAAGACCATGGCCGAGACGATGCTCGAGCGGATCGAGCCGAGGTGGGCCGTTCCGTATACCTCGGGCCAGACCGCGCCGAACAGCGTGGACGAAAATCCGTAGCTCATGCCGAGCAGCACCATGGCGACCAGCAGGGACGCGGGCGGTCCGCCACTGGCGAACACGAAGCAGGTCGCGGCGAGCGGCAACAGGAAAACGGGCAGCACGGTCGCCGCGCGATAGCGGTCGATGATGGCGCCGCCGAGCAGGGCGAAGGTGACCGTCGTCACCGCCATGACCGACAGCGACAATGCGTAGAACCGCGGCGGCCAGTCGTTCAGCGCCGTCAGGTAGTCCTGGTGGTAGAAGATGATCGTGCCGATGAAAGGTGGCGCCAGCACGCCGGTCAGCAGGATCCAGAAGATCGGGTCGCGCAGCACCTCTCTGCGCGTCCAGTGGCGCTGCTCCGGTAATTCACCGTGCTCGGCCAGGTGATGCCGGGCGGTGCGCGGCTTGCTGAATGCCCAGTAGGCGAACGGCAGGCCGACCAGCATCAGCGCGGCGGCGCCGGCCACCCAGCCCGCCTGGTAACCGAAGCCGGCAGCCAGGCTGGTGAACGCCAGCAGCAACGTTGCTTCGCCGCCCTGGTGGCCGAGTACGACGAGCGACACGGCGCGGCCGCGCTGCAGGGCAAACCAGCGGCCCGTCGCCGTGAGCGCAATGTGCGTCATCATGCCCTGGCCGAACAGGCGCAACAGAAAGATGGCGACGGCCAGGACCGCGACGGACGGGGCGAAGGCGGCCATCAACGTCGCCGCCGCGAGGACCGGTATAACGAGCAGTATGCTGCGGTGCTCCGGCACGACGTCGACCAGCCGGCCGAGGAACGGCAGGCACATGGCGCTTGCCAGGGTCGCGAACATGTACAGGCGGCCGAATTCGCCATGGCTGAGATCGAAAGCCGCCTGCCACTCGGCGATCGACGCGGACACGAAAAACGTCTGCCCGAAGCTCGAGAAATAGGTGAGCAGGAAGCCACCGGCGATCCAGCGGAAATTCTGCTTCAGGAAGGCGTACATGCGCGGGTCGTCACTGCGGCCCTAGGATTTGGCCAGCGTGATTGCAAGTATTTCGTCCAGCCGGTCGCTGATGTTGCGGAATTCGCGGTGGAACGCCTCGCGTTCCGCCGCCCGGTTCGCCGCGAGCAGTCCCCTGTAGTTCGCAAGCTGCAGCCCGGTCTGGTACAGCGACTTCGAAATCGACTCGGCGGAAAACACGCGCCCCTGCAGCAGCTGCTGTTTGCCGGTCTTCAGGCATTGCGACAGGCAGCTGCTCTCGTCGTCGATTGCGTCGGCCCCGGCACTCTCGAGCACGCTGGCCACGATGCGGTATGCATCGACGAACGAACGCAGGACGGCGTGCGCGGCGAGCGGCTGGACCGCGTCGAGCGCCTCGTGCACGCGGACCTCGTCGCGGCGCACGATGCCTTCCCAGTCGCCGAAGCGCTCGCGAACGCGGCGTTCGATCTCCGGCCGGTAATCCGCCCGCCGCGGGAAGTAGAACTCGAACTTGAAGAGTTCCCTGAGCTCGCTCGTCCGTGCAAAAAACGCCTCGGCCGGATCGTCGGTGTCGGCTGCGGCGTCCAGCAGCGCAATCTCCACGAAGGCGTCGAGAATGAAATAGTGGATCGCCGTGTTCCGGTAGTACGCGGCGTTCAGGTGCTGGTCGGGGCTGATCGTGTAGAGTCGCTCGGTGCCCTCGTCGAGATAGCTGACGATACCGGTCTCGTGGAGTTCGGCGAGTGTCGCGAGCACGGCGTCTGCATCCTGGAAGTTCGAGCGTCCGACGATCTCCAGGCGCCGGCGCCGGATCAGTGCCGCGCCGGCGCGCGCGAGGGCCTGGATCTCGGCGAGGCTTTGCGCGCGATTGCCGCCGGCCAGCAGGATCAGCGTGATAATCGCCGTGGCCGTAATCGGCGTGGCGGCATTCATGCGCACCGCGACTTCGAAGGCCAGGGTTGCGACGAGGGTCTGCTTGCGCTGCTCGTCGATGCCGGCTTCGAGTTCCGCCGGTTCGACGAGCTCCCTGACGGTGAGGCCGTCGCCGAACCGCAGGTGGATCTGCCCGCGCGAGCGGCCGCGACGCAGGAAGCGCAGCGGCCAGGTAATCCCTTCCGGCTTTTTCTTCTGGCCGCGCTGTTCGATCGAGTAGTCCTCGACTTCGGTGATCTGGTCGTAGGCGACGCTGACGGGAATGAAAGTCACGTCGTACAGCCGGGTTCGCTGTATCGACTCGAAGACGTAGTTGAACAGGCCGAAGCGCGGCGGCAGCAGCTTGCCGGTGCGCGAGCGCGTGCCTTCCAGCGCCCAGAGGAGCGAAAAGCGTTTCTCGATCAGGTAGTCGATGTAGCGGCGAAACGTCGACTTGTAGATCTCGTTGTCCTGGAACGAGCGCCGCAGGAAGATGATGCCGCTGCGGCGGGCGAGGGCGCCGAGGCCCGGCGTGTTGAGATTGATGCCGCCGAAGGTGAGCGGCAGCGGCAGGTTCGCGTCGAACAGCACCAGCGACAGCGCCATCGTGTCGAGCATCGACTTGTGGCTGATCAGGAAAATGACCGGGCGCGTGGCCACCGTTCCGGCGACACGTTCGAGCTGTCCGTCGTCGATGTCGATCGCCGCGTCGTGGTGGCTGCGGCACGCGGTTCGATAGAGCGCGTTGATCATCTCGAGCGTGAATGGTGTCTGCGTCGCGGCCATTTCCCGCAGGTAGCGTTCGGCCTGCGTGAACACGTCGTGTACGGGGCGGTCGCGTTGCTGCGCGATATTCGCGATCAGGTTGCGGAAGCCTTCGTTTGCAAAGACGTCGCCGGGCAGGATACGCGGGACTTTGTAACGCGCGCCGCGGAATATGCGCTCGGAGCGCTCGAGCGCGATGAGCGCCTGGTTGGCGGCGAACTCCGCAAACGCATCGTCGTCGACAGCGGCCTCGGCCTGCCGTTCGCGCAGCTCGCTGAGCCAGGCGCCGTCGCCGACGATCCAGGCGAGCCGCTCGGGCCGGTGCCTGGCGAGCCAGCGCCGCCGGGCCCGGCCGGGTTCCGCCATGCGCCCGTGAAAGAAATCGAGCAGGGGACGGTCGCGGCGCCGGCCTGCAGCCGGCAGCCAGGCGATGCGCAGCGGCTGCAGCCAGACCGTATCCTCTTTCTGTGGCAGCGCGGCCAGCCAATCGTCCGCGCGGCGCAACGGAAGTTCGACGAACGAATACCCGGAGCGCGAAACATCCTCCGGTTTACTCGATTCGACCCAGTCACGGAGCAGCGCGGTTTCGAAGTCGTCGCGCGCGTCGAGCAGAAACACGAGCGTTGCTGCTTCGATCTGTGGCCAGGGCGATGCGCCGTCGCGATTAATCATGAGGTCGGGAATGGGCGGGTGAGGTTGTGCGCCGGCAGGAATCGGTGCCCGCAGCGTAGTGTGGCCTCGATTCCGGCGCAGCCATCAGGAATTCAGCCATTATCTCCATGCCGATTTATCGCATGAATCGGCAACGCCGCCAAGCGAGCGTTTTGCCGGCATAGCCCTGCTCAAGGCCCCGGGGCCGTTGTCAATTGTGGAAATCCGAAGGTGATTCCTCTATTCTGAATATGGGGCCAGTTCGTCCAAAGCGACATCAAAAGCGATTACGGGGGTTGCCGCTACTTGCCAGCGAACTGAAAACAAAAATAAAGACCGGCGGCGGGCCCTTTACTGCCGGCAACAATACGTGAACACCAACTGAAGGATGCACGAACTATGCCTCTAGCTGTGGTTTTGATCCTACTCGTTGTCGGTTCCCTCCTGTTTCATCTCCTGAGTCCCTGGACGTTCACCCCGTTGGCTTCTAACTGGGGCATGGTCGATTTCACCGTGGACGTAACGCTATGGGTTACCGGTGCGGTATTCGTGGCCGTGAATATTTTTATGGCCGTCTGCGTGATCAAGTTCAGGCACAAAAAAGAATCGCGGTCCAACTATGAACCGGAGAACAAGAAGCTCGAAACCTGGTTGACGGTATTTACCACAATCGGCGTTGCCGCGATGCTCACTCCGGGTCTGCTGGTGTGGGCGAAATTCGTCGAGGTGCCGGAGGACGCGCACGAAGTGGAGGCGATAGGCCAGCAGTGGCACTGGACGTACCGCTTTCCTGGCGAAGACGGCGAGTTCGGCGAGGTCAGAGCGGAACTCATTAGCATGGACAATCCGTTCGGGATGGTGCCCGAAGACCCGAACGGCCGGGACGACGTGCTCGTTTACAATCCAGAGGTGCATCTCCCGGTCGACCGTCCCGTAAAGATCCTGCTGCGATCCAAGGACGTTCTGCACGACTTTGCGGTCGCGCAGTTCCGCGTGAAGATGGACCTGGTCCCGGGCATGCAGACCTATCTCTGGCTGACCCCCACGGAGACCGGCCGGTTCGAAGTACTGTGCGAGGAACTTTGCGGTATTGCGCACCACACGATGCGCGGTGCCGTGGTCGTCGAGCAACAGGATGATTTCGAGTCATGGCTGGCCAGCTACCCGACGTATGCCGAGACGCTCGACGCGCCGCCGGGCAACGCTACAGCGGGCAGCGGCCTCTACGGCGTTTGCTCAGCCTGTCACGGCCCACAGGGGCAGGGTATGCAGGCGCTAAACGCGCCGAAGCTTGCCGGTCAGAGCGCCTGGTACCTGCGGCGGCAGATCGAAAATTACAAGAATGGCCTGCGCGGTGCGCACGAAGAGGACACGTATGGCAAACAGATGGCGCAGATAGTCAATTCGCTTGCTGACGATGCAGCCATCAATAACGTGATCGCACATATACAGCAGTTTCCGGACGAGCCCGCACCCGCGACGGTCGAGGGCAATGTCGAGAACGGCGCGCGGCTGTACCGGGTGTGCGCGTATTGTCATGGCGCGGACGGCATGGGTATACAGGCCGTCAACGCGCCTCGCACGGCCGGTATGACGGATTGGTACATGGTGCGTCAGCTCAAGAATTTCAGGGACGGTATTCGCGGTTCGCATCCACAGGATTATTACGGGACGCAAATGGGCTTCATGGGACGCACTCTCGCCGATGACCAGGCGATCAAAGATCTCGTCGCCTACATCAATACGCTTTAGGAGCTAAACCGCATGGCCTACGTATCAATTGCCGATCGCGATCACGAGATCGAACATCACGATCCGCAGACATTCATTACCAAGTACGTCTGGAGCCAGGACCACAAGGTCATTGCGGTACAGTACAGCATTACCGCAATTTTCGTGGGTGTCGTGGCGCTGATACTGTCAGCAATGATGCGCCTGCAGCTCGGATTCCCCGACACGTTTTCATTCATCAATCCGGAGAACTATTACCAGTTCGTGACCATGCACGGCATGATCATGGTCATATACCTGCTGACAGCGCTGTTCCTCGGCGGATTCGGCAATTACCTGATTCCGCTCATGTGCGGTTCCCGGGACATGGTATTTCCGTATATGAATATGCTCAGCTACTGGGTGTATCTGCTGTCGGTAATCATCCTGCTCACGAGCTTTTTTGTGCAGGGTGGTTCGACCGGCGCCGGCTGGACGCTGTATCCGCCGCAGGCAATCATGCCGGGCACGCCGGGCATTGATATGGGCATCGTGCTCATGCTGTTGTCACTCGCTGTGTTCATTGTCGCTTTTACGATGGGCGGGCTGAATTATGTAACGACGGTGCTGCAGGCTCGCTGCGAGGGCATGACGCTGATGCGCATGCCGCTCTCGGTATGGGGGATATTCATGGCGACTGTGCTGGGCCTGCTGGCGTTCCCGGCATTGCTGGTCAGCGCCATCATGATGCTGCTCGACAAGACCATCATGACGAGTTTTTTCATACCCGCCATCAGCTCCATGGGCACGGATCCCGGGCATACGGGCGGCAGCCCGATCCTGTTTCAGCACCTGTTCTGGTTCTTCGGTCACCCGGAGGTCTACATCGTTGCGCTCCCTGCATTCGGAATCGTGTCGGACCTGCTCAGCACGCACGCGCGCAAAAACATCTTCGGCTATCGCATGATGGTGTGGGCAATCGTCATAATCGGCGGCCTCAGCTTCGTCGTCTGGGCACATCACATGTACGTCAGCGGCATGAATCCTTACTTCGGGTTCTTTTTCGCGACGACGACGCTGATCATCGCGGTGCCCACCGCACTCAAAGTCTATAACTGGGTGCTGACACTATGGCAGGGCAACATTCACTTGCGCGTACCGATGCTGTTCGCTATCGGTTTCGTCTTCACGTTCATCCACGGTGGTCTGACCGGCCTGTTCCTCGGCAATGTCACGATTGACCTGCCGCTATCCGACACCTATTTCGTCGTGGCGCACTTCCACATGGTGATGGGCGTGTCGCCGATCCTCGTCGTGTTCGGAGCCATCTACCACTGGTTCCCGAAGATCACGGGCAAGATGTACAACGAAACGCTCGGCAAGTGGCATTTCTGGATGACTTTCCTGGGCACCTACTCAATTTACTTACCGATGCATTATCTGGGTTTCCTGGGCGTACCGAGACGTTACTTCGCAATGGGCAATACGGAATTCATGCCGGAATCGGCACAGACGCTCAATTCGAGTATCACACTGTCGGCGCTGTTCGTAGCTGCAACGCAGATTCTGTTCTTCGTAAACGTGATCTGGTCCCTGAAGAGCGGCAAGAAAGCCGACCCGAACCCCTGGGGCGCAACGACGCTGGAATGGCAGACGCCGGATACGCCACCGAAGCATGGCAACTGGGGCCATGACCTGCCGGTGGTCTACCGCTGGGCCTACGACTACAGCGTGCCCGGGTACCCCGACGACTTCATCCCCCAGAACGTGCCGCCGCAGGAGGCGCCGGCCGGCCGCGAACATGGCACCGAGCCAGACTAATGGAGTTCATTCTCGTCATTCTCGCCGTCATTCTGGCCGTGTTTCTCGGCTGGCTGGTGAAGAGTTCATTCAACGCGCAGCCCTGGGTAGCGGAGGCGGTCGACGAGACGGCAAACCAGGCGCCGATGAACGCGAATGCCAGGGTTGTCGCGCTGGCGACACTGTTGGCGGTCATGACCTCGTTTTTCGCACTGATCATGAGTGCCTACGGGCTTCGCATGGACTACGGCGACTGGGTGCCGCTCAACGAACCTCAGCTGCTCTGGTTGAACACCGGAATGCTGTTTCTCGCGAGTTTCGTGTTGCAGTGGACCCGCAACGGCGTTGTCTCGGGGCGCGTTTCGCGTCTGAAGCCGGGTCTGATGATGACGGGGCTCCTGACCTTCGCGTTTCTGGCCGGGCAGTTCGCCGCGTGGCGCATGCTATCAGCGTCGGGGCAGTACATCTCGAGCAATCCCGCGAACGCCTTTTTCTACCTGATGACCGTAGTGCATGCGCTGCACATTCTCGGGGGTATGTACGTCTGGGCGCGCGCCACACTGCGGGTATTAAAGGGTGCGCATCCGGACTCCGTTCGCGAGAGCGTGGTGCTGTGCACGGTCTACTGGCATTTCCTGTTAATCGTCTGGCTGGTGATGTTCGGCATGCTCTTGTCGACCTGACACACGAGGAATCCGACCTATGTCTGAAGTAGTTATGGATAGCACGGCCGAAGCGTCTGGCTTGAAAAGCGTCGTCAGCGATTTCTCACGCGACAAGCAGGTGTTCGGTGTTCCATGGGGCAAGGCGATGATGTGGATCTTTCTCCTGAGTGACACCTTCATCTTCAGCTGCTTTCTCGTGTCGTACATGAACGTGCGAATTTCGACCACCGATCCATGGCCGGTGCCGAGCGAGGTATTTGCACTGTCATTCGGCGGCGATCCGATTCCGCTGATCCTGATTGCAATTATGACGATGATCCTGATCACTTCTTCGGGAACGATGGCGATGGCCGTCAACATGGGTTATCGCGCCGACAAGAACAAGGCGTTCTGGTTGCTGGTCGCGACCGCGGTCCTTGGCGCCTCATTCGTCGGCATGCAGGCTTTCGAATGGACCAAGCTCATCGTCGAAGAGGGTGTGCGCCCCTGGGGCAATCCGATGGGCGCCGCACAATTCGGCTCCAGCTTTTTCATGATTACCGGATTCCACGGCATGCACGTGTCGGCCGGTGTCATCTACCTGATGTGGGTCGCGATACGCGTCAAGAAAGGCGTCTATGAACGTCGCGGCGGTAATTATGAGATCGTCGAGATAGCCGGACTTTACTGGCACTTCGTCGATCTCGTCTGGGTTTTCATCTTCGCGTTTTTCTATCTCTGGTAAGGGCTGTCCCATGGCACACGAGGAAGGGCAACAACATCCGATCAAGATCTACCTCTGGATCTGGCTGCTTCTGTTCGTCGTCAGTTTCTTTTCCTACATGGTGGACTATCTGCACGTCCAGGGGCCGCTGCGGCCGACGCTGATACTGTTCTTTATGTTCGTAAAGGCCGGCTTCATCGTCGCCATTTTCATGCACATGCAATGGGAGCGCGTAGCGCTCAAGGTGGCGATACTCGGACCGCCGATAGCGATACTTGTGCTGATCTGGCTGATGTCGCTCGAGGGCGGATATATCGAAGACACGCGCGTCGAGTATTTCGGCGAGAGCACCTTCGAGCCCGAGGCACCGCCACACCACTAGGCTTGATGCCGCTTTCTGGCGCCAGGCGCTCGGACGCGCAAGGCGAAATACGGCGCAGCAAGGTCTACCTGGACGACGGCGCCGCCAATGTTTCCAGGAACGCTTCCAGACGCCTGAGTTGCGGCTGGCTAAGACCCAGCGGTTTCGCCTCGTTGTGGCCAATCATTGCATCGGGTGCGCGATTGTAGTGCTCGAGCACCTCCGCGAGCGTTTCAATCTGGCCTTTGTGCATGTAGGGGCCGGTGCGTGCAAGGTTTCTGAGCGATGGTGTCCGCATCGCGCCGAGCAATTCGGGGCCGGTGCGCACGAACGCCAGCTCCGGGCACCGACGCTGTACATCGTGGCTGTAGTCCCCAAGACAGTTGAATTCGTTTTCGATGACTTCGCGAACGCCATCGATACGGCCACGATCGGGCAGGTCACCGGGAAAGGCCAGCACGGCCGTGTTGTGAAACTCGTCGTTTGTCAGCAATGGCCCGTTATGGCACTCGGTGCATCGCGCTGCGCCGATAAAGAGCTGTAATCCGAGAACTTCGTCGTTGCTGAACAGGGCCTGCTGTTTTTGCTTGTCACCGTCGATCACGGCACGGATATAGTCGTCAAAGCGGCTGCGCTCCGGCAGCAGCGTGCGCTCGAATGCGGCGATTGCCTTGCCGATATTCGCGAACACCTGGTTCACGCTCTGCCGATCCTGTTGGCTCATCTCCCACCAGGCGCGAGCCAGTTCGCCATTATCGCCCGGTGCGGCGTTTGGTGGAAAACGATTGTTGTCGACGAAGTCGGGCGCAGTTCCGAATAGCGCTTCATACATCGATTTGTACGTCGGCTCTGTGGTCACGAAGCGCACAATGTGCATTCGGTTGCTGCCATGTTCGTTCGGATCTTCCAGCGGCGATAGTGCCTGTGACCACAGGCTGTCACGGCGTCCGTCCCAGTACTGCCACGGGCTGTAAGCGCTGCCGACGATGCTGCGCGTGTTGCGTTTCGACTCGCCGATACCGCGGCCTTTCTGCCTGCCGTCGGTGAACTCGAGGTCCGGGTCGTGACAGCTGGCACAAGAGACTTCACCATTTGCACTCAGGCGCGTGTCGAAGAACAACCGGTTGCCCATGAGCACGGCGCGGCGATCGTCCGCAACAGCGTTAGACGG
>DATHRM010000394.1:0-2511 GCA_035465295.1 Woeseiaceae bacterium
GAAGATCGTGGGGTCGCTCGCATCCTGATCCAGGCCGATCAGCACCGGGCCATTCTCGCCCGCAAAGCCGTCATGGATATGCGCGGCGGTGACGTCGATACCGTTGATCGTCAGCGTTCCCGATACTTCGCCGGTACCGACGTTGACGGTGAGGTCCGCGCTCGCGGTGCCGACGGACTCGACAGCGGGCACTTCCTCCTCGCCCGTGAGCGCCGGTGCGAACTGGAACGTATTCTGGACGGTGACGGTCAACTCGGCCGACTGGCCGACGTTACCGGCGGCGTCTTCCGCCTCCGCGCGCAGGACGTAATCACCCTCCGTCTCCGCGGTGGTGTCCCAGTCGACGCTGTAGGGCGCGCTCGTATCGCTGCCGATCAGGTTGTCGTCGGCGAAGAAGCGCACCTCGGTCACGCCCACGTTGTCGCTGGCCGTGACCGACAATGTCGTGACGCGGTTGACTGTCGACCCGTCTCCCGCCTCGATGGCGCCGAGCGTCGGCGCACTGGTATCCGGGGCCGGCGGCGGTGGCGGCGAACTGCTGCTGCCGCCGCCGCAGCCTTGCAGGGTGACCGCCGTCAACAGGAATAGCATTAGGGATAGAATTCTGTTATCGCTCATCATGAGAGTCCGCCCGCGTTGTCGTTGTAGTGCGCGATCGCGCATCTGTGTCGTCGAGTAGGTCGCGCCGACCGGCGGAAAGGTTCAAAACGGCTGAAAATTTTCGGTTGAGCGGAGAAACTGTGTTCCTGAAAACGATCATTGCCGGTGTCGTGCTCGTGACTTCGCCGCTCATCGCCTGCGCGGGGGACGTGTCCGGTGCGGTCAGCCTCGCAAGCGAATACATCTATCGGGGGCAGGCCGTTTCGAATCACAAGCCAGCCTTGTCGGTCGGCGTGGACTACACGCACGACAGCGGTTTTTTCGGCGGCGTATGGGCGAGCACGATCGAACTCGAGAGCCCTTTCGGCAGCCGGGATACCGAGCTCGACTACTACGTTGGCTACCACTTCGAGCCCGGCGGTCCGGTGGCGCTGTCGCTGTCCGTTATCCGCTATACCTACCCGGGCCACGAAGGCGTGCTCGACTACGAGCACACCGAGGGAGCGCTCGCTGCGACGCTGTTCGAATCCTACTCGCTGGAGTTCGCCTACACGGACGACCTGTACGACCTGGGCGAGCCGGCGCGGTACTGGGCGCTGCGCGGTGAATGGCCGGCAGGGAGCTACTTCGTCGCGAGCGCCGGTATCGGCCTCGCCGACCTCTCCGCGATCAACACCGATCGCTATACGTACTGGGATCTCGGCCTGTCCACCCGCTGGATGCGCGTGACGGTCGACCTGCGCTGGTACGACAACGAGGACATCGAGGGCACGCTCCGTAACTGGTCGGCCGGGTCGCGTGTCGTCGCGAGCGTCTCTTACGGATTCTGACGATCAGGGCCGGCGCCTGGACACGAGACTCTGCGCCGAACAGCCGTCGCGATCCATCAACAGCGCGAGCGCGCGGCACGCGCTGACGGAATGGCTGTGCGGATCTTGCGCCGATATGAGCAGCGCGCTGACGCCGTCCCGCGACAGCTGCGGGCGGCTGGATACCAGCAGTGCGACGACGCCCGAGACGTGCGCGGCCGACAGGGAATTACCGGAGGCGAAACCGAAATCCCCGCCCGGCACCAGGACGAGTATGTCACTTCCCGGTGCGCGCACCGAGGCACCGGTTTCCGGCGCCACCGTCTCGGCCGCATCGACGACGATCACGCCCGGCAACCGGGCCGGAAACGTCGCGCCGGATCCCGCGGCCGGCGCTGCCGCGATGACGATCTGGCCGCTGTCGACCGCGGCGGCAACGAGCCGGGTTAGCAACGGGTCCTCGGGCCCTGCGAGGCTCAGGTTGATCACCTGCGCCCCGGACTCGACCGCGAAGCTCAGGGCGCGCGCCAGCGTGAAGCTGTTGCACACGGCGGCCCGCTGCCGATCCGCATACCAGCAGGCTTTAAGCACGGTGATCGCCGCCGATGGCGCAACGCCGACGATGCCGGTGCCGTCGTCGGCAGACGCTCCGATAATGCCGGCAATCGCCGTGCCGTGCGCGTCCGCGCTGAACTCCGTCGGCGATTCGTCCACGAAGTTTCGGTGCGCCTCGACCTGTGCGCGAATTTCCGGGTGCGCAATATCCGCCCCGGTGTCGACGATGACGACGCGCGCGCCCTCGCCTCGCGACCAGCGATGCGCGGCTTCGAGCTCGAGGCTGACGGCGCTGTGCTGCAGCTCGCCGTAAGCCATCGGCGCACCGGTCGGCGTTCCCAGCAGCTCGAACGTCTTCATGCGCTGTGCGGACTCGACACGGGGGTCCGCTCGCAGGGTTTCCAGCAGCTCGTCGACGTCGCGGTCGTCTTCGATCGCGTACACGATGCAGTGCACTTTAAGAGGTTCGATCGGCCACTCGTCCAGCGCGCGCAGCCCGAATTCCCGCGCCACCCCGCGCGCCGCGTGACGCACGCCGATCGACACG
>DATHRM010000395.1:0-1882 GCA_035465295.1 Woeseiaceae bacterium
GAGACGGAACCCCCGGGGCGCGAATTGAACACCGGAAGTTCGGTGAAGGCCAAATCCTGCCCCCGCAACCAGCGTTGATTGACGCCCTTGGCCGAATGGCCGGGGGCGTTCGCCTTTACCAAGCGCCAGTATCCCGGCAAGCTCGCCGACGATTTCGATCTGAAGTGCTCCGTCGACCGGGAGGAGCACGATCCGTTCGACGAGGCCTCGCAGCGCCTCGGCTGCTTCCTGGCGGAGAGCGGGATCGTTCAGCGAGACGGAGAGCTCGCCGACCCTCCCGTGTCCGGCGTCAGCGCCCATGGGACATCTGAAGTGATTTCGCAATGGAGGGTTTCTGGCTCATCGTAACCGCCAAGGAGTGGAGATGAGACAGAAACCCGGTACGCCCAAGTCGTCGGCCGAGAAGGTCTTGAAGGACATCCGCCGGCGCACACGCAAGCAGCACTCTGCCGAGGAGAAGATCCGCATCGTGCTCGACGGCCTGCGCGGCGAGGCGAGCATCGCCGAGCTCTGCCGGCGCGAGGGCATTGCGACGAGCCTCTACTACAGCTGGTCGAAGGAGTTCCTCGAGGCCGGGAAGCGCCGCCTGGCCGGCGACACGGCACGGCAGGCGACGAGCCCCGAGGTGAAGGACCTGCGCGCCGAGGCCGCCGCGCTCAAGGAGGCGGTTGCGGACCTGACCCTCGAGAACCGGCTTCTGAAAAAAAGCATGATCGCGGATGGGGGAGACGACGCATGAGGTATCCCGCCTCCGAGAAGCTCGAGGTCATCCGCCTTGTCGAGCAATCCCACCTCCCGGCGAAGCGCACGCTGCAGATGCTCGGCATCCCGAGAAACACCTTTTACCGCTGGTACGATCGCTACCAGGCGTTCGGTGAGGCGGGCCTCGAGGATCGCCGGCCACATCCCGGCCGGGTCTGGAACCGCATTCCCGACGACGTTCGACAGGCCGTGGTCGATCTGGCTCTCGAGGAGCCGGAGCTCTCTCCACGAGAACTGGCGGTGCGCTTCACGGACACGAAAAGGCACTTCGTGTCAGAAGCTTCGGTCTATCGCATCCTCAAGGCCCACGATCTCATCACGAGCCCCGCCTTCGTGGTGATCAAGGCGGCCGGCGAGTTCCGGGACAAGACAACGAAGCCGAACCAGCTCTGGCAGACCGACTTCACCTACCTCAAGGTCGTCGGCTGGGGCTGGTACTACCTCAGCACCATCCTCGACGACTTCAGCCGCTACGTCGTCGCCTGGAAGCTCTGTTCAAGCATGAGGGCCGAGGACGTGACCGATACGCTGCAGCTCGCCCTGGAGGCGTCCGGCTGCGATCGGCCGACCGTGCGGCACCGGCCGCGACTGCTCAGCGACAACGGCTCGTCCTACATCGCCGGCGACCTGGCGACGTGGCTGAAGGGCAGGAAAATGGACCACGTCCGCGGCGCCCCGAACCACCCGCAGACCCAGGGCAAGATCGAACGCTGGCACCAGACCCTGAAGAACAGGATCCTGCTCGAGAACCACTACCTGCCCGGCGCCCTCGAGGCCGCCATCGGCGACTTCGTCAGCCACTACAACCATCACCGTTGCCACGAGAGCCTCGGCAACGTGACGCCCGCCGATGCCTACTTCGGCAGGGCTCCAGCCATCCTCGAGGAGAGAAGGAGGATCAAGAGCGAGACCATCCATCAGCGCCGCTTGCTCAACCAGAGCCACGCCGCGTAGCCTCAACCAACCAGAGCCAGACCCTCCTGACCGTCATGGCCTCCGGTGTCCCGAATTATCTGACGACGGACACGCCGAGGATTGGTATCAGCGGATCACCGGCGACACGATTGCAGCGACCACGCTGTCGAACATCAAGAAGAAAGTCCCTCGCCTGAGCGAATAT
>DATHRM010000396.1:0-4105 GCA_035465295.1 Woeseiaceae bacterium
ATGATCGACGACGTGATCAGCGGCACGATGATCATTTTCAGGGCATTGAGGAAGATCGTGCCGATGTAGTCGAAGATGGCGACGTAACGGACGCCGAACAGCGTCGGCTCGACGCCCGTGGCGTCGTAGCTGTTGAAGACGATGCCGCCGATGATCCCGGCAAGGATGATGGCGATCAGGATCTGCCAGTGCAGTTCGAGCTTGGGCATTCGTCCCCCCGGTACGCGGCTGGCTGCTACTGTAACAGGTCCTGTTCTTCCAGCGCGTCCTGGTTGACGACCACCTCGGCCTCGTTATACAGGGACTGCACGAACGCGAGATAGTCCGCCACGCCCGAGTCCTGTGCGAGCTGCGCTTTACCTGCGTCGCGCTGCTCGAGCGGGATGGATTCCGGCCGGCCCGGCAGCACCGCTTCCAGGCTGTAGACCGTGTAGGTGCCGTCGAGCCCGCGCACACGACCCGATACCGGCGAGTCATCCGACGGCTTCGGCGCGGCGAATATCTCGAAGAGCACGAGCTGGTCGGTCTCCGTATCCTGCCGCGACAGCAATGTCGGCTCACTGACCGAAGCGCCCGCGGCCTCGGCCGCCACCCCGAAGTCCTCGCCGCCGTCGATCGCTTCGAGAATCTGTTCGGCGCGATCGGCGAGCAGGCTCTCGGCCTGTTGCGAACGGACCATCGCCTCGACTTCGTCGCGCACGTCCTCGAGCGACTGCCGTGTCGCCTCGTTGTACTCGACCACGCGGAAAACCGCGGCGCTGTCGGCGTCGAGTTCGATCACCTCGGAAATCTGCTCGCCCGTCAGCACGGCGTCGGAAAAAACGGCATTGATCGCCGCCTGGTTGGCGCCGAAGGGGGCCGCGCCGTCGCGTGTGAAGCCCTCGATCGTCTGGACTTCAACCCCGACGGCATCTGCGATGGCCTGCATGTCGCTGAGATCGAACAGCGCGTCCGACAGGCGGCGCTCGAGATCGAGATACAGGGCGTCTGCCTCGCGGCTCTGCAGTTCCGAGATCAGTTCGCCACGCACCTGGTCGAGCGGCAACGGGCCGCGCTCGAGAATGTCGTCGAGGCGAATGATATGGAATCCGAAGTCGGACCGTACCGGCCCTTCGAGGTCGCCCTCTTCCATTGCAAAGATGGCCGCTCCCAGCGCTTCCGGAAGCTGCGACTCCGTGAGCGCGCCGAGATTGCCGCCCTGCGACGCGGTACCGCCGTCCATCGAGAACTCGCGCGCGAGGGCCTCGAACGACTCGCCGGAACGAATACGCATCAACAGGTCCTCCGCCTGCTTGCGCGCGGCCTCCTCGTCGTCGCCGAACTGGATGAGGATGTGCCGTGCCTCGCGCTGTTCGTCCTGCAGGTAACGGTACTTCTCGTCCTCGTAATACTGCGCCAGGCGTTCCTCGCTGATCTCGATGTTGCCGGCAACGTCCTCGCGGCTGATACGGATGTATTGCACGTCCGCCGATTCCGGCAGTTGGAACATCGTCGGGTTGCTGTCGTAGAAAGCCTGGATCTGCTCGTCGGTTATTTCGATCTCGTCGGCGACGACGTCCTCGTCGAGCGTCGCCAGCGTCACCAGGCGCTGCTCCGCGGCCAGGTTCAGGAAGCGGCGGTACTCGGAAGGCGTCACGATGGCCGAGGCCATGATCGACGAGCGCAGCTGGAATTCGCGCATGAACTGGCGCTGGGCTTCCTCGAACTCGCGCGGTTCGCGGCCGCGGACCGCCAGGTAGTCCACGTACGTTGCCCGGTCGAACTTGCCGTCGACCTGGAACTCCTGCTCCTGCTGGATGAGACCGGTGAGCTGCTTGTCGCCGATGCGATAACCGTGTTCTGCCAGATAGTTGCGCACCAGCTGTTCCCGAATCAGGCGCTCGAGCAGCGAACGCCTGAGCTGCTGCCGCTGCGCAGCGTTCAGGTTGGCAAACTCCGGACGCTGTGCAAGCTCCGAACGGTACTGTTGCTCGAAGTACCCGGCGGAGATTTCCTCGCCGTCCACCTTGGCGGCAAAGTTCGAGCCGATAAAGTTGTAATTGATCCCGAAAAATACGAACGGAATGCCGATCAGGGCCAGGATCACCAGGGCGAAGGTACCGGTAAACTTTTCGCGAATTTTTTGCAGCATGAGACGTCTTTTTGCTTGGGCACTCGGGCCCGGGATAAGGGCCGGGATTCTATATTAGTGGGGGCGGTTCTGGAACCGTGATCGATCGCGGGCCAGGGCCCGCTCCTACAGCAACATCGTGGCTGGACATAAAAAAACTCCGGGGGCCATCGGCCCCCGGAGTTCCTTTATCAATGGCGGAGTGGACGGGACTCGAACCCGCGACCCCCGGCGTGACAGGCCGGTATTCTAACCAACTGAACTACCACTCCGAACCCTGGTGGGTGCTGACGGGATCGAACCGCCGACCCTCGCCTTGTAAGGGCGATGCTCTACCAGCTGAGCTAAGCACCCCGAAACTAGTAGGAGCGCTTCTGTAGGAGCGCGCCTGGGCGCGCGACACCGTCTACGGTCATCGCGCTTCGAGAAGCGCTCTTACAAAAAAGCGCCCCTACATGAAGCGCTCCTACGGGCCACCGGCCCCGAAGGGCGCGCTAGTTTACAGCAGCCTTCAGGGCTTTGCCAGCCTTGAATCCGGGCACGTTGCTCGCCGGAATCTGGATGGTTTCGCCGGTCCGCGGATTACGGCCGGCGCGTGCGGCGCGAGCCTTCACCGAGAACGTTCCGAAGCCTACGAGCGACACCGAACCTCCGTTCGCCAATGTCCCCGTAATGCTGTCGAGCACTGCGTCGACGGCTTTCGTAGCGTCGGCTTTCGACAACCCGGCATCACTGGCAACTGCCTCAATAAGTTCTCCCTTGTTCATAAGCTTCACCCTTGCAGATTGATTGTGAAAAGATCAATCCAGCGCGCGCCCCCGTTACAGTTCGCAATCCGCTGAATCGCCGCCGCTGGCTCCGTGCATCCACCGGCGACTGCGATGCTTATACCAACTGGCCCATGGAGGGTCAAATATCCTTTAACCACGCGGGTTTCAGGACATCAGTGAGGCCGGACGACGTCTTCCGATTTTTGCTCGTTCGCGGCCGCTTTCGGCTCCGCTTTCGCATCCTCGGATTCGGGCGCAGGAACCGGCATGTGGGTCAGCGCCTGCTCCAGAACCTCGTCAATCCATTTCACTGGAACAATCGTCAGCTTGTCCTTGATGTTCTTCGGTATTTCCGCCAGGTCTTTTTCGTTCTCCTGCGGTATCAATACCTTCGAAATACCGCCGCGGTGCGCCGCCAGCAGCTTCTCCTTGAGGCCTCCGATCGGCAGCACTTCGCCACGCAGCGTGATCTCGCCGGTCATGGCGACCTCGCTCCTCACGGGGATGTCGCACAACGCCGACACCAGCGACGTACACATGCCAACTCCCGCACTCGGTCCGTCCTTCGGCGTGGCCCCTTCCGGCACGTGAATGTGCACGTCGAGCTTCTGGTGAAAGTCCTTGTCGATGCCCAGCACGGTCGCGCGGCTCCTGACCACGGTCATAGCCGCCTGGATGGATTCGGTCATGACGTCGCCGAGCTGGCCGGTGTGCGTCAGCTTGCCCTTGCCCGGCACGACCGCGGCTTCGATCGTCAGCAACTCGCCGCCGACTTCCGTCCACGCGAGGCCGGTCACCTGCCCGACCTGGTCGTTTTCTTCGGCCTTGCCGTAGCGGAACCGGCGCACGCCGAGGTACTTTTCGAGGCAGCGCGGCGTGACCGTGACGGCGCTCTTGCGCGGCTTGAGCAGCAACGACTTCACGACCTTGCGGCAGATCTTCGAAAGCTCGCGTTCGAGGTTGCGCACACCCGATTCGCGGGTGTAATGGCGGATGATGTCGCGCACGGTCTTCGCGGAAATCGTCACCTCGTCTTCCTTGAGGCCGTTTTCCTTCATCTGTTTCGGGATCAGGTAACGCAAAGCGATATTGAGCTTCTCGTCTTCCGTGTAGCCCGGGATGCGGATGACTTCCATGCGGTCGAGCAACGGCGCCGGGATGTTCAGGCTGTTCGCGGTGCACACGAACATCACGTCCGACAGGTCGAAGTCGACCTCGAGGTAAT
>DATHRM010000397.1:0-10094 GCA_035465295.1 Woeseiaceae bacterium
TGTCCGGCGGGCTGGGTTCCGCCATCAGCAGCTCGGTGACACCGCCCGGCTCATCATCGGGCGCCGGCGGGGGCGGCTTCTCCGGAGGCGGCGGCGGAGGCGGCGGCGGAGGCGGCTGGTGATCGAAACCTTTTCGGCTGCCCGGCATCAGACGTTAGAGATGCTGTGGCAAACGTGACAATATTCGGCGGCTGCCGATCACAAGCAAGGGACCTACATTGAACCAACCCGGATACGGCCAACGGCGCCCTGTCGACAACAGCGCCATACCGAACGTGATCTTCGCGCTGCTGGTCGCGAACGGACTGGTATTCGCGCTGCAGCAGTTCCAGTTCGAATTCATGCTCCGGAATTTCGCGTTGTGGCCAGTAAGCATACCGCCGGAGCTGCTCGCGCAAATTGCGCCGGAACATCGTCCGTCGTTCATGCCATGGCAGCTCGTTACCTACGGTTTCCTGCACAGTACCGATTATCTCGGCCATATATTCTTCAACATGTTCGGCCTGTGGATGTTCGGCCGCGATCTCGAGCGGCTGATGGGGCCGCAGCGGTTTCTGACCTATTACATGACCTGCGTGATCGGCGCGGGTGTCATCCAGCTCATCGTCGTCGAGTTCCAGGGCGGCGTGTACCCGACGCTCGGCGCCTCCGGCGGGTTGTTCGGTATCCTGCTCGCCTACGGCATGGCGTTCCCGAACCGCACGGTCATGCTGCTGTTCCCGCCGATACCGATGAAAGCGAAGGTCTTCGTGGTCGTCTATGGCGCGCTCGAGCTGTTCCTGGGCGTGAGCGGTTACGCGCCCGGGGTGGCTCATTTCGCGCACCTCGGTGGTATGCTTTTCGGCTACCTGTTGTTGCGTCACTGGTCACGGCGTAGATGATGACAGCATTGAGAGGCGAGGAATCGAGGCGATGATCAGCCAATGTCGTCTGTGCGGAGGATCGAACCTGCGGCCGTGGATGCGGGACGGCAGGAACCGCGACCTCGTTTACTACAAGTGCGACGACTGCTCGCTGTGGAACTACGATCTCGACTGCGGCGTGGACCAGACCCAGTACACCGAGGTTTACATCAGCCCGCGGGACGTCGCGCACAAGTCGAACCGCCTCAATGTCGACAGCTGGAAGTTCCTGCAACAGTACGTGGACGCGCCACGGTCCATCATGGATATCGGTTGCGGCAATGCCGGCTTGTTGCACCTGGCAAGAGAGGCCGGCTGGGAAGTCGCAGGCATGGAGCTGTCGCAGCAGGCGGCGGATGCCATCCGTGAAGACCAGGACATCGAGGTCATCGTGTCCGACTTCCTGCAGTACGAGAATCCGGAAAATCGCAGGTACGACGTGGTTGCCCTCCGGCACGTACTGGAGCACCTGCCCGATTCGATACTCGCGATGGAGAAGATCGGCGCCCTGCTGAAAGACAACGGACTGGCGCTGCTCGAGTTCCCCAATACCGGCTCTTTCAGCTACAAACTGAAACGAATCCTGAAAAACAGGGGTCTCAAAAACGCCAAGTACCCGTCAGAATGGAGGCCGGGACACGTCAACGAGTTCTGCCGCAGGTCGTTCGAGTACCTGCTCGGGCAAACCGGCTTCGAACTCGTCGTATGGCGAACGTATTCGAACAAACCCCTCGCCAATGCGTTCTACCGCTGGGTACCGATTGCGAGCAAGGTCCGCACGCTGGTTCGCAAGCTTCCGGGCACGGACGCAGGCGCGCGCCGCGAGGCGGCCTGATCGATGCAACTTTTTGCCGTCCTGTTACATCTAATCTGAAAATTTTCGAACAAAGGGGACTATCGAACATGAAGCGGAGAGAGTTTCTCGGCGGAGCGGCCGCCAGCGGCGCGGTTCTCACGATGCCCGCATTTCTGTCGGGGTGCGGCATTCAGCAGGCGATGTCGGTGGCCGACAAGACGCCCGAAAACCCGTTCATGGAGTGGTTCGGCGTGGACCAGGCGACCACAGCGCGGGTTATGAGCGAACTGTCGGCCAACGGCGCCGATGCCGCGGACCTGTATTTCCAGCACAGCCGCACGAACTTTCTCACGCTCGAAGACGGTATCGTGTCCAGCGCGAACTCCGACATCCAGCAGGGCGTCGGGCTGCGCGTCGTGATCGGCGAGCAGACGGGCTATGCCTTTACGGAGGACCTGACGCTGCCGTCGATGCTGGCCGCTGCGAGGACCGCCTCCGCCATCGCGTCCGGCAACAAGGTCGTGGCGCCGCAGGCGTTCAGCGCACTCGGCGCCGGAGACCTGTACAAGGCCGCGGTACCGTGGTCGGACGTCGGTATCGACCAGAAGCTGCCGCTCATGAAGTTCGTCGAGTCGCAGGCGAAATCCATGGACGAGGCGGTCGAAAAGGTGGCCGTGTACTGGGCGGACCAGGACGAACGGGTGATGATCGCCACCCTCGACGGCCGGCTCGTGACCGATCACCGGCCGATGACCCGCGTGACCGTGACGGTTACGGCGCGGCGCGGCGAGGAAGTCCAGTCCGGCTATTCCAACATCGCGGCGCGCGAGGAATTCGGCTGGTATACCGAGGAACGCCTGAACACGATGGTCAGGGAAGCCGTCGATCGCACGATGGTGCTGTTCGACGCGCGGCGCCCGCCGGCCGGTGAAATGCCCGTGATCCTCGCCTCCGGCGCGAGCGGTATCCTGCTGCACGAGGCCATCGGCCATGGCATGGAGGCCGACTTCAATCGTAAGGGCGTCAGCATCTATTCCGACATGATCGGCAGGAAGGTCGCCGAACCGTTCGTCACGGTCGTCGACCAGGCGACGATCCCGCGCGAGCGCGGTGCCCTGAACTACGACGACGAAGGCAACAAGGCCGGCCGCACCGTGCTCGTCGAGAACGGCATCCTCAAGTCGTACCTGCACGACACCATCAGCGCGAAGCAGTACGGCCTCTCGCCGACCGGTTCGGGCCGGCGCGAGTCTTACCGTTATGCGCCGATGCCGCGCATGAGCTGCACGTTCATGGAGGACGGGCCGCACACCAAAGAGGAAATCATCGCCTCGGTGGATCGCGGCATCATCTGCGAGACGTACACCAACGGCCAGGTACAGATCGGCGCGGGCGATTACACGTTCTACGTCAAGAACGGCTGGCTGGTCGAGAACGGCAAGGTCACGGCGCCGATCAAGGACGTCAACATCATCGGCAACGGCCCCGAATCGCTGAAGCGCATCACGATGGTCGCGAACGACGCCCGCCTGGACACGGGCGGCTGGACCTGCGGCAAGAACGGTCAGAGCGTGCCGGTGTCACAGGGTATCCCGACCGTGCTCGTGTCGAATATGACGGTAGGAGGCGAAAATGCCGGTTGATCTCAAATCGCGTGCCGCGCAGGCGGTCGAGTTCGCGCAGCAGGCCGGGGCCGAGGATGCCTGGTCCACGGCCAGCCAGAGCCGGGACGTCCAGTTCGAGTATCGCGACGGCAGCCTGGAGAAGGTCAAGGATACGACGTCGCAGGGCCTCGGTATCCGCATTTACGCGGGCGGCCGTTATTCGAGCCATTCGACCACCGACCTGAACCCGGAACGGCTGCAGGACTTCATCGCGGAAGCCGTGGCGATTACCGCGGCGCTGGAACCGGACGAGTATCGCCGCATCACGCCCGAGGCGCTGTTCCGGGATCGTCCCGGCAACGACCTGGATCTCGTTGACGCGAGCGTGCAGGCCCTCGAACGCGAGCAGCGTATCGCGTGGTGTCGCGCACTCGACGAGGTTGCCCATGCGCACGGCGACGTGATCTCGGCGACGTCGGGCGTCTACGACGGGACGCAGCGATCGGCCTCCGCGAGCAGCAATGGTTTTCTCGACGAACAGCACTCGACGTACTGCTGGTTCGGTGCTTCCGTAACGCTGCGCGACCAGGGCGACAAACGCGCCGAAGACGGTTTCTACGCCGGCGGCGCGCATGTCGCCGACCTGCCGGATCCCGAGGAGGTGGGGCACAGGGCGCTCGCGCGAACGGTATCGCGGCTGGGTTCCGAGAAAGGCCCGACGGTCAAGGCATCGATGGTGGTCGATGCGCGGGCGGCCTCGTCATTGATCAGCAGGCTGCTCGGCCCCGCCAACGCGCGCAGCGTCCAGCAGAACCGCTCGTTCTGGACGCCGCTGATGGGCGAGCAGGCATTCAGCAAGACCCTCACGATCGTGGACGATCCGCTGATCAAACGGGGTCTCGCGTCACGCCGTTACGACGACGAGGGTATTTCCGCGCGCGCGCTGCCGATCGTGGAAGACGGCATCGTCCGCAATATCTATGTCGATACCTATTATGGCCGCAAGGGCGACATGAAACCCACGACGGGCTCGCCGTCGAACCGCGTCGTCTCGCCGGGCAGGCATAGCCTGGCGGAGCTGCTCTCCGAGGTCGGCGACGGCGTCTACGTCACGTCGTGGCTCGGTGGCAATGCCGATGGCACTACCGGTGACTTCTCGCTGGGCTTGCGCGGACACATGATCGAGAACGGCGGCATCGGCCGTCCCGTGGGCGAGATGAACGTCACGGGCAACCTGCGCGACCTGTTCTCGAGGCTCGAACTGGTGGGCGACGATCCGTATCCGTATTCGTCGACGCTGACGCCGTCGCTCGTGTTCAGCGGCGTGGATTTCTCGGGCGCCTGAGCCGGGTGCGGCCCGCGAGCCTTCAGGCCGTGGCGCCACCGTCGATAGCGATCGCGGTCCCGGTAATGTGGCGCGCCGCGTCGCTCGCGAGGTAGAGCACGAGCGAGGCGACCTCGCCCGGTTCGGCGATGCGCCCGTTGGGGCTGTCCTCGGCCGCATCGGCGAGGAACTCGTCGACGTCCACGTCCAGTTCTTCGGCTTCGGAGGCGAGCATCGGTGTATCCACGTCGCCCGGGCAGACCGCGTTTACCCGCAGGCCCTCGCGGGCATGGTCCTTCGCCATTGCGCGGGTGAGCATGATCAGGCCGCCCTTGCTGGCGCAATACGCGACGTGCTCGGCCCCGGCGCGCAAGCCCCAGTCCGACGCGATGTTCACGATGCTGCCCGCGGTGCCGAGCAGGTGGGGCAGGGCGGCGCGGCTGAGATAGAACGGCACGTCGAGATTCACGTGCATCGTGTCGCGCCAGTCGTCGTCGGTGGTATCCGCCGTGCTGCCGCGGACCAGGATGCCGGCGGAGTTGACCAGGCAGTCGATGCGCCCGAATTCGTCGATCGTGTCGGCGACGAGTTCATCGCAGGCATCCGCTGATTCGAGATCGCCTTCCCAGGTGGAAATCCGGTCGGAGGCAACGGCGACTTCCTCCAGCCGGGCCGCATCCCTCCCGGCAGCCATGACGGACCAACCGGCGTCGGCGAACTCGATGGCCGTTGCGGCGCCGATCCCCGAACTTGCGCCGGTAATGAGAGCGACCTTCATGACGTTTCCCTCGTTCGCCGTATCGTGCTATGCAGTGTATATCAGAAGCGATTGAGCGGTGCGCGAAATGAACGAACTCGAATCGCTGGGTTGGCGTGGGTTCTTCGCGTCGCAGGTCGACGCGGATACCGCGCTTGAACCCGCACGAATCCTGGCGGTCCACCGCGGCCGGGTCGAGGTTGCCGGCGAAAACTACCGCGACTCGGTCGCGCTTACCGGTAACAGCGCGGCCCTCGCCATCACGGTTGGCGACTGGGTGCTGGTGGACAGAGACGGGCCGCGGATCGATCGTGTGCTCGACCGCTTCGGCGTATTCAAACGCGGTGCCGCGGGAACGTCGGGCACGATCCAGTTGATTGCGGCGAATGTCGACACGCTGTTCATCGTCACGTCGGCCAACAGGGATTTCAATGTTGCGCGGCTGGAGCGCTACCTCGCGGTCGCACACGAGGCCGGCGCCTACCCGCTGATCGTGATTACGAAGGCCGACATGGCCGAGTCGATCGAGCCGTATGTCGCCCGCGCACGGGCGCTCGGCGACAGCCTGCCGGTCGAGGCAATGGATGCGCGTGAGCCGGATGACGTGGACACGCTCCGGCCGTGGTGCGGCCCGGGGCAGACGGTTGCGGTGCTGGGCTCCTCCGGCGTCGGCAAATCGACGCTCATCAACACGCTTACCGGAGCCGGCCAGGACACCCGTGAAGTCCGCGAAGACGACCAGCGCGGGCGCCACACCACGACGTCCCGGTCGATGCACGGGCTGCCGCAAGGCGGCTGGCTGGTCGATACGCCCGGCATGCGTGAACTGCGCCTCGTCGACAGTGGCGGCGCGCTCGACGACGTGTTCAGCGAAATTGCGGCCCTCGCCGCGGACTGCCGTTTCTCGGACTGCCGTCACGAAGCGGAGCCGGGCTGCGCCGTGCGGGCTGCGATCGATGACGGCGCGCTCGATCACGAGCGGCTGGACCGGTTCCGTAAACTGCAGGCGGAAGATCGGCGCAATTCCGAGACGGTCGCCGAGCGCCGGGCGCGGGACCGGAACCTGGGGCAGCTGTACAAGTCCATCAAGACGGGGAAACGGCGCCTTGAAGGCGGGAACGAATAAATGACGACGATCGATCTGAACGCGGACCTCGGTGAAGGCGACGCGTATGACGCGGAACTCCTGCGGGTGGTTTCGAGCTGCAACATTGCCTGCGGCGGGCACGCCGGGGATGCGGCGAGCATCGCCGCGACGATACGCGAGGCGCTCGCCAACGGCGTGAGCGTAGGCGCACATCCCGCGTACCCCGATCGTGACGGTTTCGGCCGGCGCGGCCGCTTCATGTCGGGCGACCCGCTGCGCGAGGCATTGCGGTCGCAGCTCGCGACTTTCGGACAAATCGTGGCTGAGCTCGGCGCAACGATCACGCACGTGAAGCCGCACGGCGCCCTGTACACGGACGCGGTCAATGATGAGGAGCTGGCCGACGTTATCGCCGGTGCCGTGGCCGCAATACCGGGCAAGCCGCTGCTCGTCGGGCAGCCGGACACGGAACTCGAATCGGCGGCGAGAACGCACGGCCTCGGATTTGTCGCGGAAGCTTTTGTTGATCGCGCGTACCAGCCGGACGGGCAGCTGGTGCCTCGGTCCCGGCCCGGCGCGGTTCACGACGATATCCGGGAAATCCAGCGCCAGGCCGTGTCGCTGGCGCGCGACGGCAGCGTGCAATGCCTGGACGGCAGCACTATCGCAGTGCGTGCAGAGACCTTGTGCATTCACGGCGACACGCCGGGCGCCGCGGCGGCGGCGCGAGCCGTCCGCGAGGCGCTCGAGAAAGAAGGGGTGGACATCCGTGCCGTCGAGCGATGAATCCGCCTCGCTGACCCCGGCCGTCTTCCACTGCGGTGACGACCTGGTTGCAGCCGAGTGCACCGATACGCGTTCGGCGCAGGCGCTCGCCGATCACCTGCGCGAGTCCGGGGAGTGGCTCGAATGTGTCGCCGGGATCGCAAGCTGCGTGGCGCGGTTCGATCTCGCGGCGACCAGCCCCGCGGAGGCCGAGGAGCGGATGCTGTCGGAGTTGCGCACCGTGCCGGCAGCCCGCGAGGCAGGCACGGATATCGTCGAAGTGCCGGTTTGTTACGAGGGCGATCACGGTCCCGATCTTGACGACGTCTGCGAGCTGCTCGGCATCGATCGCGAAACCTTCATCGAGCGCCATACCGGCGAAACGTATACGGTGGATATGCTCGGGTTTACCCCGGGCTTTGCTTTCATCGGCGGATTCGACGCGGCGCAGGACGTGCCGCGCAGGCCGGAACCCCGCGTGCGCCTGCAACCGGGTTCGATCGGCATCGCCGGCGGCAGGACAGGCATTTATACGCTGCCCGGACCCGGCGGCTGGCAAATCGTCGGCAGGACGCCGATGCGGCTTTTCGATGCCGGCGCCGAACAACCGTTCCGGCTGCGCGCAGGCATGCTCGTCCGTTTCGTGGCAATCGGTGAAAAGGCATTCGCAGCGGAGTGCGCCGAGTGACGATCCGGATCGTTAAGCCCGGCCTGCAGACGACCGTCCAGGCGGGACCAAGAACGGGCCAGCGCCACCTCGGCGTGCCCGCGTCGGGCGCGGCCGATCCGCTGTCGCTCGCGCTGGCCAATCGCCTCGTCGGCAACACATTGCTCGCGCCGGCCCTCGAAACGACACTAACGGGCGTGTCGGTGCGATTCGAACGCAACTGCTTCGCAGCTGTCACGGGCGCCAAAGCCAGGGTATGGCTTAACGGGGAGCGCGTGAAACGGCACCGAACGCTGGCAGTCGCTGCAGGCGACGAGCTGGAAATCGGCCCGGCGAAAGCGGGCGCGCGCAATTACCTGGCATTCGCGGGCGGTGTGGACGTGGCCGAGGTACTGGGTTCGGCGTCGACGTATCTGCCCGCGGGATTCGGCGGCTTTCAGGGCAGGGCGGTTCGCGCCGGGGACGTACTGTCCGTTGCGCCCGTTCACGATGCGCCCGAGATGTTGACAACGCCCAGGGACTTTCGCCCGCTTGCCGGCACAAGCTGGGCACTGCGGGCGTGTTACGGGGCGGAGGTGGACTGCCTCGACAAGGACAGCCGTTTCGACCTGTTCGACACGAATTTTTCCGTCGGCAACCGGGCAGACCGCATGGGACTGCAACTCGAGGGCGCGAGGTTCGACGTGAAATCGCGGGGGCGGCTTGCGAGTGCGCCGGTGTTTCCCGGCACGATCCAGTGTCCCGAGGATGGCAGGCCGTTCCTGCTGTCGATCGACGCGCAGACGATCGGCGGCTATCCGCGCGTCGCCCAGGTAGCACGCGCGGACCGGCATCTTATCGGTCAGCTCAGGCCGGGCGATCATGTGCGCCTGCTGTGGCGCGACACGGAGAGCGCCCGCGAAGAACTGCTGGCGAAGCACGACTACTGGCGCGAGTGGCTGCCCGGCATCCGCACCATCATCTGAAATAATTATCCGGTTACATATTACAGGTTATTGATGTCCGGTAATACATAGCGTAGTATCCCGGCCCCGGAACCAATGGAACGGCGGCCAAAGCGTGAAAGACCCGGACTGGACAGTCCTGAGCAACTACGCGCACGTACTCGTATGCCTGGCGGAGAACCCGGAGGCGCGTCTGCGCGACGTGGCCGACCAGGTCGGGATAACCGAACGGAGTGCCCAGCGCCTGATCTCCCACCTGGACGAGGCGGGGATCCTCATCAGGGTCAAACACGGTCGTCGTAACAGCTATTACATCGACACGAACGCCCATTTGCGTCACCCGATCGAAGAGAGTTGCACGGTGGGAGAGCTGCTCAAAGTCGTTCTGTCTCCGGCGCGCGTGCGCAGGCTCGAGGCCAACAAGGAAGCCTTTGACGAGCGGCACGGCAGTCAATAAATCCAACTACGAGGAACATGGACATGACCTTAAGACTATCCTGGTGTGCCATCGGCATCGTCATGATCTCGGCGGCCGCGAGCGATGCGCGGGCTGTCGAGGCGCTGTCGACCGAAGAACTCATCTCTCACTGCGCCGTCTACGAGCAGGACCCCGAAGGCGAAGACGGCGTCTTCTGCGTGCGTTACATACAGGGCTTCATCGATGGCGCCGTCGTGACCGACGAGCGCGTGACCTACAACGTCGCCGATGAGTACGACCGCGAAGAGACGTTCACCGAGCGCGCCATTCGCACGCGCCTCGGCACGCGCCTCGACCGTTACGGGCCGTCCTACTACGCCGAATTCTGCCTCGGCGAACCGCTGCCGCTCGCCGAGGTTGCGAGGGTCGTTATAGCCGACCTGCTGCAGATCGAGGATCTGAAGGGCCGTGAGCTCGCGCGCGAGGTCGTCTACGAAACGTTGCGCCGGGAGTTCCCGTGCGACGCTGACGACGAATGAACAAGCCCTACGCACGCATCCTGATCCTCGCATTCCTGCTGATCACGGCGTGGGTGCTGTGGTCGGGGTACCTGAAGCCGTTATTGCTCGGCCTGGGGGCCCTGTCGTGCGTGCTGACGATCTGGGTCGTGCGCCGCATGGGCTACTTCGACGAGGACAACTTTGCATTTCACTATGACTGGCGACTGCTCGGGTTCTGGGCATGGCTCAGCCGCGAAGTGCTCCTGTCGAGCATCGAGGTCGCGCGCCTCGTTCTGCGGCCGCGGATAGACGTCAATCCGAAAATCGTGA
>DATHRM010000398.1:0-1695 GCA_035465295.1 Woeseiaceae bacterium
TTCTAGCGGCTTTCCGGTCTTCTTTTCCTCAGCCCCGTGGGCACGGGCGACATCGCGCTGGCGGGCGAGACAGCGCCCGGCCCGGTACCGGCAGGTATCGATCCCTTTTCCTGCTCGGGCATGATAGGTTGGTGTGAAAGCGCATCCAGGTTGTGGAACCGGAAGCCGTTTGGAGCGATGATCCGGTCCTGACCGGGCGCGACCGGCAACTATTTTGGGAGAGACACAGATGAGTGCTGTAGAACCGACACGAGACCACGCCGGGACCGGCAACGCCGAGTGGCAGGAACGCAAAGTCGCGGCGATCGCGCGTGGCCAGGGCAACATTGCGCCGGTCTACATCGAGACCGGGAAGAACGCCGAGCTCTGGGACATCGAAGGCAAGCGGTACATCGATTTCGGGACGGGCATCGCCGTCTGCAACACGGGGCACAGCAACCCGAAAGTCGTTGCGGCGGTGAAACAGCAGCTGGAGAACTTCAGCCACACCTGCGTCATGGTGACGCCATACACCACGGCGGTGCGTCTTGCCGAGTCGCTGAACGCACTCGCACCCGGCGATTCACCCAAGAAGTCGATTTTCGTTACGACGGGTGCCGAAGCGGTCGAGAACACCATCAAGATCGCACGCGCATACACCGGCCGCCGTGGCGTTATCGCATTCAATGGCGGCTTCCATGGCCGCACGCTGCTGGCGATGGGACTGACCGGCAAGATCACGCCGTACAAGAACCTGTTCGGGCCGTTCCCGGGCGAGGTGTACCACGCGCCGTTCCCGATCGACTACCACGGCGTCAGCGTCGAGGATTCCATCAAGGCGCTGCATTCCCTCTTCAAAGCCGACATCGCGCCGAGCGACGTGGCGGCAATTATCGTCGAGCCCGTGCAGGGTGAAGGCGGCTTCTACCCGGCGCCGGACGAATTCATGCAGGCGTTGCGGGAGATCTGTGACGAGCACGGTATCGTCCTCGTCTCGGACGAGATCCAGACCGGCTTCGGCCGTACCGGCCGGTTTTTCGCGACGGAGTACGCTGGCATAGAGCCCGACCTGATGACGGTTGCCAAGGGTATCGCCGGCGGATTCCCGCTCGCCGCTGTCGTTGGCAAGGCCGAAATCATGGATGCACCGCTGCCGGGCGGTCTCGGCGGAACCTATGCCGGCTCGCCGATCGGCTGTGCCGCGGCGCTGGCCGTCATCGACGTGATCCGCGATGAAGGACTGGTCGAACGCGCGAACCGGATCGGCGCCCGTTTCCGCGAGCGCCTCGGCGCGATGCAACAGGCGTACCCCGCGACTATCGGAGACATCCGCGCGGATCGCGGCGCGATGATCGCGATCGAGCTGGTCGAGGACGGCGATGCCGACAAACCCGCCGCCGACCTCACGAAGGCCCTCATCGTGGCGGCTTACGAGCGCGGACTCGTGCTGCTGTCCTGCGGCGTCAACGGGAACGTGATCCGCTTCCTGCCGGCCCTGACGATCAGCGACGAGCTGATCGACGAAGGCCTCGACATTCTGGAGAGCTGCCTCGTGGATGCCCTCGCATAGGCGGGCATTCCCTTAGTCCTGCTACGGTTCATAAAGAGAGCGAAACACGAACTTGATGCCGCGCAGCTCGCCGGAGGGGCTGATATCGTAAGCAAGGCCGAGGCGGTCGAACCGGAGGAACCAGATTCTGACCGGCTCGTCTTTCT
>DATHRM010000399.1:0-3390 GCA_035465295.1 Woeseiaceae bacterium
GACGCGGCAGCCGACGAGCGAATCCGAGTACGGCCTCCGGCTTTCGGCAGCCGAGGGCAACGACTATATCGTCGCCGCAAACGCGTCCGGGCCGCTCGTGAGCGACAAGCTCCTTTATCGTGCCGCGCTGCGCCTCCAGGACCGCGACGGCCAGCTGGAAAATGCCTACCTCGACAACCAGAAAGTGGATTTCAAGGAGTCGCTGTCGTTCCGCGGCCGGCTGTTGTACAGGCCGACCGATGCGCTCTCGATCGACTTCCGTGGGCAGTATTCCGACCAGGACGGCGGCTCTGGTTATTTCATGCCGGGCAGCGAAGGCGTGCTGCCGCTGCCGCCGCCGGCAGAGCCCATATTCTTCGGTAACCCGACCTACGAGATCCAGTCGAACCGCATCGGTGAGTCGTTCGTGGACTTCTCGGAGTTCTCGGCCAAGGTCGACTACGAATTCCGCTGGGGTACGTTTACGTCGATCACGTCTTACACCGACGTCGAGTCGGGTAATGACCAGGATCTCGACCAGACTTTCGTAGACGCGATCAACATCATCGTGATCGACGACTCGGAGACGGTCGCGCAGGAGTTTCGCCTGACGTCCCGCGCCGACCAGTCGCTGCGGTGGGTGGCGGGGGTCTACTTCTTCGACCAGGACCGCTTTCGCTCGCTTGCCACGACTTTCCTCGGCTTCCCGGTGCCGCCCGCGGCGCAGGACCTCGAACTCAGGAACTACGCCGCTTTCGGCAACATGAGCTACGACCTGACCAGTAACCTCGAGTTGACGCTCGCGTTCCGCTACGACGAGGAAACGCCCGAAGACCTGACGCAGGGACGGAGCGAGACGTTCACGGAGCTGCAACCCAAGGCGAGCCTCGCCTACAGTTTCCGCGAGGGCCTGCTCGGCTACGTCACCGTGGGCAAGGGATTCCGCGCCGGCGGCTTCAACAACCTCTCGGAAGGCAGCAATTTCGCCCCGGGCTTCGACCAGGAGTCGCTGGTCAGCTTCGAGACCGGCCTCAAATGGTCCGCGTACGGCGGCAGGCTGCGCAGCGCGATGTCGCTGTTCTTTACGGATTACACGGACCAGCAGTTTTTCCTGTTCGACCAGACCGGCACGCAGGCCAACATCAACATTCCGAAGAGCGAACTCCGGGGCGGTGAACTCGAGATAACGGTGCTACCGGCCGATTCACTGCAGCTCGATCTGGCGTTCGGCTACACGGACAGCGAAATAAAGGAGTACGACGAAGTCCAGGGCGTCCTGGTGCCCGCCGAGGCGATACTCGGAAGCAAGGTGCCCGGCGCGCCGCTGTGGACGCTCAATCTCGGGCTGCAGCACACGGCGACGCTGTCGAATTCACTGGACCTCGTCAGCCGCCTCGATTACGAGCACCGCGACAGGACCTACTGGACGCTCGATAACCTGGACACGCAGGAGCCCTACGATCTCGTCAACCTGAGCTTCTCGCTGGAGCGGGAGAACTGGTCGGCGCGGCTGTTCGTGAACAACCTGTTCGACGAAGAGTACATCGAGTGGTTCTTCGCGGCGCGCTTCATCGGTCTGCCGGCCGACATCGCCTGGCCCAGCGCGCCGCGGCAGGTGGGGCTGGAGTTCAACTGGCGCTACTGACGTGGTCGCGGCAGCACAAAATATTCAACTGCGGCAATTACCTACGATCCGGCCGGCGCCGGTGCTTGAGTGCACCTGGTGTTCCGCCTAGTATGGGGGTGGAGCTGATAGGAGAGGGTCATGCGACGACAACTGATAGAAGCGCTCACTTATCCCGGCATTCTGGTCAGGCAACTCATCGAGGGGGGAAACTATCCGTACACGAGTTTCTTCGAGGCCACCGGTGAGCGCTGCCATACCTGTGACGGATCCGCCGACTGCGGCTGGGACAAGTGCCTGGAGGACTTCGTCCACCGCGACGACAAATCCAACGAAGAGCTGGCCGACTCATTGCGCGAAGGCATAAAACTCGTCGAGGCGCTGCACAGAGATTTGCGACACGACGAGACGAGATGCACCTGCGAGACCTGCAGCTGGATCCGGAATGCGGAGCACCTGACGGAAGAATTCGAGCATCATCTGCCGCATGTCGAGCCGGACCTGCACCATTACGCGCACGGTGAGACACCGGCCGAATAAGGCGCAAACAACTACCGGCTGATCTTACAGCTGGCTGCCGTGCGTGTACGGTATAGGCGCCGGCCCGGCTCGCAGCCCCAATAGCAATAACCACTGGTCGTCGACACCGGATTCGACCCGCACGCCGCGATCGTCGGTCAGGGCGTGCTTTCGCCCGAACTCGTAGCCGCCCGAGATATCGAACGTGAATGCTCTCCACAGCCTGACGCTCCAGCTCAGTTGAGCGCGCAATCCCTCGACCCGGTAGTCGAAATCCGAGCTGAAGTCATCCGTCACGACGTGCCACTGGTGGCCGGCCGGAAACAGCCGGCCGGACAGCGACTGCCTGTCTGACCGCCGGTACTCGAAACCGGGGTCAGGGAACGCAAGCCGGATATCGAGCGCGTCGTTCGGCGACCACTCGATGCCGGCGATCGGGTACGCCATGGGTCTGCCGAAACTGCGGTCATACGCGATGCCGAGCACCCAGTTGTTCGAACGGATCCTACGCCGGCCTTCAAGGCGCAGCGTGGCGAAGAAATCGTCGTCGCCGATCTCGTCGAAAAACGCGTTGAGCACGTTGGACGACGTCGAGAGGCCCGGCGCAACGTTGCCGTCGATCGCCCAGTCGCCGAACATGCGCCGGTACCGGAGCGGCACCTGGAAGCGATGCAGGTCGCGGTTGCGGCCATCTATACCGTCATAGACGTAGCGCGTGTACTGGTAGTCGAGGCCGAGGTCGAGCGTGCCATTGCCGGCTTCGAAGCGGTGCAAACCGGCAAATACCTGGTTTTCCTTGGTCCTGACCGACGCGACAGGCGATACATCGGTAAAGTCTGCCGATGGCTGACGGGTGACGCTCAGGGCGAGGAACGGCGGGCGTTCATCGTCGGTCGGTGAACCCGCAGGCGGGCGCGTAGCAGCACAGCCGGCCATCAGAATGGCAAGGACAACCGAGGCTGCTGCTGCCAGGAGCCGACGCCACATGAAGTATTGTGGTTCGCAGGCCAATTCCAGCCTCCCTAGAGGAACAGGCTCTGCAACAGGTGCTCCTGGATCGGCTTGCCGCCGTCCAGGTCCTGCAGGTAGTAGCGCGGGATGCCGAAGCCTTTCTTGCGCCGGTGCAGGATGTTCTGCGGCAGGATGTCCTTGTAGGCGTATTTCAGTATGCCCTTCAGCCTGCCATCGTGATAACGCACGTCTTCGGGCAGGGAAAACGAAAATTCGATGATGCGGCGCGCGAGGAACGGCACCCGCGCCTCGAGTGA
>DATHRM010000400.1:0-2992 GCA_035465295.1 Woeseiaceae bacterium
TGCTGTATTTTCAATACCTGCAGGACAGCGGCAACGACCTGCAGGTCGCGGTCGTCGTGCGCCGCAAACCGCTCGACGGCGAGGTGGAGCGGGAGCAGGCCACCGTCGCGGCCAAGTATCACGGTCTCGCCGGCGGCTCGGAATACGACCTGCTGGTGGCGCAGCACTACAATGACACGGTGCTTGCGCTGGGCGGCACCCGGAGCGCGGGAGGCGCGGTCCTGCGCGGTGACATCGTCGTGACCGATACCGACTCGGATATCTACGCCCAGGTAGTCGCAAACTGGAGCTATTCGTGGACATGGCGCGGCAGGAACATGAGCGGGGCGCTCGAATATCACTTCAACGGCTTCGGCCAGCACGACGGCCGCTACGACCCGGCGAGCCTCGCCGGCAACCCGGACCTTCTCGCGCGCATTGCGCGCGGCGAGACGTTTACGCTCGGGCGGCACTATCTCGCGGGCAGCGTGCTGATCGAGATGTCGCCGCTGTGGACGCTGACGCCGACCGTGCTCGCCAACGTTGCCGATCCCAGTGCGCTGCTGCAGCTCGTCACGTCGCGCAGCCTGTCGGACAACATGACGTTCCTCGGCAGCCTGAATGTACCTGTCGGCCCGGACGGCAGCGAATTCGGGGGCATCGAGAGCGGCGGCGACCTGTACCTGTCCACCGGGCCGGGCATCTTCGCCCAGCTGGCCTGGTACTTCTGAAGCAATCCCGTTACTGGGCGCGCTGCAGGCTTGCGAGGAGGTTCCTGAAGGACCGGGGCGTCGTGGCGCCGAACACGGGATCCTCGCCCACGTACAGGCTGACGTCGATGGTCGCCGTATCGTTTTTCCTGGCGAGGTCATCGGCGCGCGGGAACAGGTCCGTCTCCTCCCACTCCATGTGGCGGCGCAGGTGCCCGACGTAGCTCACGAGGTCCTCGAGCAGGTGCTGCCGGGTGACGGCCGCCCCGGAGATGATTGCCTCGATGTCCTCGCGCAGCGTTGCCCCGAGCTCCGCGATCTCGCGGTGATCGCCGTGAATTCTCTCGAGACCTTCGGCGAGGTCGGAGCAGTGCTCGCGCATCGCAGTGTAGACGAGGTCCTCGCGCGGGTGGTGTATGGCGTCCGGGTAGATCGTCATGTAGTGCATGATGTCGAGCAGGAGTTCCATGTCGGGCTCCCCGTCGCCGGGAACGTCCCTGCACTCATTCTCGAGCAGATCCAGAAGCCGCGTGAGGTTTTGATGGTCCTCGCGCAATTCGTCGAGGACCCGGGCGAGTTTGATGCGCATTGTCAATCCACCTCATTTTTGTCCCGGATATCATGCTTGCGGCGTGCCCGGGGGGTAATCGGGGAATCCACGTACGTAGGGGCATAGTGGCCCGACTGCCGGCCTTTTGCGGGCTGCCGCTTCCGACCCGGTGTCTGCGAGCAGCCAGTTCACGCGCTGGAACCTGCCTGCATTTGGTATCTGACGGACAGGCTGACTGTCAATCGCAAGGCTCAGAACCAGCCTGGTTAAGGCATCGGGTTTTGCCTTTTTGGGCGCGCGCAACGATCGCCCTTGATAAGGCGGCGATCCGGTAGCAATGTATGGGCCATGAACAAAAAGCTATTGGCAATCGTGCTTCTTGCCGCCTCGGCGACCGGCTGTGCGGTGAACCCGGTGACGGGGAAGTCCGACTTCATAGTGGTGAGCGAGGCGCAGGAGCGCGCGCTCGGCGAGCAAAACTACGCACCCATGCAGCAGGCCCAGGGCGGCGTCTATGACATCGATCCGCCGTTGACGGCTTACGTCAAGGAGGTCGGCAACAAGCTGGCTGCAGTGAGCGACCGGCCGCTTCCCTACGAGTTCGTGGTGCTGAACAATTCGGTGCCGAATGCCTGGGCGCTGCCCGGCGGCAAGATTGCGATCAACCGCGGCCTGCTTACCGAATTGAATTCGGAAGCGGAGCTCGCGGCGGTGCTGGGGCACGAGATCGTGCATGCGGCCGCCAAGCATTCGGCACAACAGATGTCGCGCGGCGTGTTGCTGCAGGGCGCGGTGCTGGCCACCGCGATGGTGACGGGCGACAGTAATTTCGGGCAGTTCGCGGTCGGCAGCGCGGCTGTCGGCGCGCAGCTGCTCAACTCCACCTACGGACGCAGCGCGGAACTCGAGTCCGACAAGTACGGCATGATCTATATGTCGCGCGCCGGCTATGACCCGATGGGCGCGGTTGAATTGCAGAAGACGTTCCTGCGCCTGAGCGAGGGCCGGGAAACCGATTGGCTGAGCGGCCTGTTCGCCAGCCATCCACCGTCGCGCGAACGCGTCGACGCCAATATCAGGACGGCCAGGAGCCTGCCCCCGGGCGGTATCGTGGGCGAGGATCGCTACCAGGCCGCCCTGCAGAAGACGATGGCGGTGAAACCGGCCTACGATGCCTACGACAAGGGCCGCGAAGCGCTTGCAGAAAAGGACACCGGGCAAGCGCTGGCGCTGGCCGAGAAGGCGATCGAGCTGTTTCCGGAAGAGGGGCATTTCTACGCGCTGCGCGGCGACGTTCGTGCCGTGGATAGCAAGTACGACATGGCCATCAAGAACTACGACAACGCGATTCGGCGGCGCAACGACTACTTCTATTACTACTTGCGTCGCGGTCTTGCAGGAAAGGAGCTTGGCGACCTCGACGGCGCCAGCTCGGACCTGGAGCGCAGTATCGACATGCTGCCGACGGGGCCGGCGCATTTTGCACTCGGCGATATCGAAGCGACACGCGGCAACGATCGCGAGGCGATGGAGCATTATGCGATCGTGGCCAATAGCGGCGGAGAGATTGGCGAGGCGGCATCCCGCAGACTGCAGCGCCTGAAGCTGCCCTACAACCCGGGCGAAGTGATACCGCGCCGCTGCGATGCGGACAGCGCCGGAAACCTGGTCGTGTCGGTAAAGAACACGACGCCGTGGGCCGTCGAGGGCGTGCAGGTCGAGATCCGCTATACGGATGCAGCCGGGCGCACCC
>DATHRM010000401.1:0-3169 GCA_035465295.1 Woeseiaceae bacterium
CCTGATGCCGAAGAACTGCCAGCGCTGGTGTGGGTAGAAGAAGTTCCGATAGCTCGCCCTGACGTGATCGATCGAGGTTACGCAGGAGCCGCCGCGAGCCGTCATCTGGTTGCACATGAACTTGCCGTTGTACTCGCCGAGCGACCCTGCCAGCGGCTCGAAGCCGGGGTAGGGCGCATACGGTGACGATGTCCACTCCCACACGTCGCCGAAGAACTGCGCCCCGCCCGCGCCCGCGACCGGATGCAGGAAGCCGGACTGCAGCAGGTTGCCTTCCACCGTCTGGTCGGCGGCTGCCAGCTCCCATTCGAATTCCGACGGCAACCGCGCGCCGGCCCAGCGCGCATACGCGTCGGCTTCGTAGAAACTGACGTGCGTCACCGGCGCGTTGTCGTCGATGTCGCGGCGGCCGCCGAGCGTGAATTCGCTGGCAAGGTCGTCGCTCCAGTAAAGCGGCCGGTTCCACCCTTCCTGGTTGACCACGGCCCAGCCGTCGGACAGCCACAGCGTCGAGTCAGCATAGCCGCCGCTTGTCACGAACTCGCGAAACTCGCCGTTGGTGACGAGCCGCGTGCCGATGCGGTGTTCGTGCAGCAGCGCATCGTGGCGCGGCGTCTCGTTGTCGAAGTGAAAGCCGTCGCCGGAGGCGCCGACCGCGTGAATGCCGCTGGCGCCGTTTTCGAAGCCATACGGCTCGACGGGTCGCGATGGCGCCACGGGCAGGTCGGGATCGAATGCCGGCTGCAGCGGGTTTTGCGCCAGCACGTGCTGGATGTCGGTGAGCAGCAGTTCCTGGTGCTGCTGTTCGTGGTTCAGTCCGAGCGTGACGACCGCCGCGAGCTCCGCGTCGCCGGCGCGCTCGTCGAGAAGGCGCAGCATGTGCTCGTCGACGTGCGCGCGGTAGTCGAGCACCTGCGCAAGCGTCGGCCGCGACAGGAGGCCGCGCTTCGGCCGGGCATGCATCTGGCCGGCCGTGTAGTAATAGGAATTGAAGAGAAAGTCGTAGTCGTCGTCGAGGCGCCGGTAGCCCGGTGCAAAGGACTCGAGCACGAAGCGTTCGAAAAACCAGGTGACGTGGGCGAGATGCCACTTGGTCGGGCTGACGTCCGGCATCGACTGCACGACCGTGTCTTCGGGCGCAAGTGTTCCGGCAAGCCTGGCGCTCAGCGTGCGGACACGCGAATACTGCGCCGACAGCGAGCCGACGGAGTCGCGACTGACAGAATCTGCAGAAGCGCCCATCACGGATACCTGGCAATTCGGGGGAACGAACACGGTACCGCATCTGCAAAAACCCTGCCACTGCTCCCCCTGCCGGAGCGGTTCCCGAACCGCGACCGCTTCGCGCGCCGGGGCGCGCTCCTACGGGCAGGCCGGCAATATCCGTAGGAGCGGTTCCCGAACCGCGACTCGGCTTACCTGAGGGGCAGCTCGGTCTTTTTCTGCACGGTTCGGATCGCGACGCTGGAATTGACGCGTGCCACGCCGGGCAGGCGCGTGAGCGCTTCCTTGTGCAGGCGCTCGAAGTCGGCCATATCGGCGACGACGACACGCAGCAGGTAATCGAACTCGCCCGTCATGAGATAGCACTCCATGACTTCGGGGATGTTGCGAACCGCGGCCTCGAAGGCGGCCAGTTCGCTTTGTTCCTCGCGGTGCAGGCCGATATGTACCAGCACGTTGCCGCCGAGTCCCACGCGCGACTGGTTGACGAGCGCGACGTAGCGGTCGATGTAGCCCGCTTCCTCGAGCACGCGTACGCGGCGCAGGCACGCCGACTCCGACAGGTTCACCCTGGCGGCAAGCTGCACGTTGCTGATGCGGCCGTCTTTTTGCAGGGCCGCGAGGATGCCCCTGTCGTATTTGTCCAGCTGCATAACGGAAAATTGTGCAAAAAATAAGTATAGCCGCAGAAACTGCCATAAATATCGGGTCTTGTCATGCACATCGCAAGCAAATGGCGCGATTGACGCGGTATCGTGTCCCACGACATCGAAACCGTGGGCACGGGAGAGATCACATGAAGGTAGGGGTACCCAGGGAAATCAAGACGCTCGAGTTCCGCGTCGGCATGACGCCGGCGGGCGTGCACGAGCTCGTTGACGACGGCCACGAGGTCGTCGTGGAAACCGATGCCGGCATCGGTATCGGCATGACGGACGCCGACTACGAGGCGGCGGGCGCTACGGTCGTCGACACGGCGGAAGAGGTGTTTGCCAGTGCCGAGATGATCGTCAAGGTCAAGGAGCCGCAGCTCAACGAATGCGCGATGCTGCGTGAAGACCAGGTGCTGTTCACGTACCTGCACCTCGCCGCCGATCCGAAGCAGGCGGAAGCGCTGGTCAAGTCAGGCACCACGGCGATCGCTTATGAGACCGTTACGGCAAAGGACGGCTCCCTGCCGTTGCTGACGCCGATGTCGGAAGTCGCCGGCCGCCTGTCGATCCAGGCGGGCGCGTTCGCACTGCAGAAAGCCAACGGTGGCCGCGGCGTGCTGCTCGGCGGCGTGCCGGGCGTGAAGCCGGGCAAGGTCGTCATCATCGGTGGCGGCGTGTCGGGAACGCATGCGGCGGACATGGCGATCGGCCTGGGCGCCGACGTCACGGTTATTGATCGTTCGCTGCCGCGCCTGCGCGAGATAGACGACATCTGGGGCGGCCGTATTCACACGGTGTATTCGACAAAGCACGCCATCGACGAATTGGTTCCGGAAGCGGACCTCGTCGTCGGCGCGGTGCTGATCGCCGGTGCGGCGGCGCCCAAGCTGGTGTCGGAACAGAACGTAAAGGACATGCATGGCGGTGCAGTACTGGTGGACATATCGATCGACCAGGGCGGCTGCTTCGAAACGAGCCGGCCGACCACACACGCCGAGCCGACCTATCTCGTGCACGACTGCGTGCACTACTGCGTCACCAACATGCCGGGTGCCGTGCCGCGCACCAGCACGTTTGCACTGACGCACGCGACATTGCCGTTCGTGAAAAGCCTCGCGAACCTGGGCTGGCGCGACGCGCTGCGCAGGGATCCGCACCTCGCGAACGGACTCAACGTTCATGCAGGGCACGTCAATCATGAAGCGGTTGCCCACGATCTCGGTTACGAGTATCTCTCCGCTGACGACGCCCTCAAAGCTGCCTGAGCCCTCCTTCCCCCTACAGGATCAGGC
>DATHRM010000402.1:0-4071 GCA_035465295.1 Woeseiaceae bacterium
AAAGCAAAATTTGAACGTACGAAGCCCCATGTGAACGTGGGCACGATTGGTCACGTGGATCATGGCAAGACGACGCTGACGGCGGCGATGACGAAGGTGTGCGCCGAGCTGCGTGGTGGCGAGTTCAAGGCCTTCGACCAGATCGACAAGGCGCCCGAAGAGCGCGAGCGCGGCATTACGATCGCGACGGCGCACGTGGAGTACGAGTCGGTGGCGCGGCACTACGCGCACGTGGACTGCCCGGGCCACGCGGACTACGTGAAGAACATGATCACGGGCGCGGCGCAGATGGACGGGGCGATCCTGGTGGTGTCGGCGGCGGACGGTCCGATGCCGCAGACGCGCGAGCACATTCTGCTGGCGCGGCAGGTGGGTGTGCCGTACATCCTGGTGTACATGAACAAAGCGGACATGGTGGACGATGCCGAGCTGCTGGAGCTGGTGGAGATGGAGATTCGCGAGCTGCTGAGCAGTTACGATTTTCCCGGCGACGAAACGCCGATCATCGTGGGTTCGGCGCTGAAGGCGCTGGAGGGCGAGGATTCGGAGCTGGGCGCGCAGTCGATCGTGAAGTTGCTGGATGCGATGGATTCGTACATACCGCAGCCGGTGCGGGATACGGACAAGCCGTTCCTGATGCCGATCGAGGACGTGTTCTCGATTTCGGGCCGCGGCACGGTGGTGACGGGGCGCATCGAGCGCGGCGTGATCAAGGTGGGTGAGGAAGTCGAGATTGTCGGCATTCACCCGACGTCGAAGACGGTGTGCACGGGCGTGGAGATGTTCCGCAAGCTGCTGGACGAAGGGCGCGCGGGGGACAACGTGGGCGTGCTGCTGCGCGGCACCAAGCGGGACGAGGTGGAGCGCGGGCAGGTGCTGGCGCATCCGAAGTCGATTACGCCGCACACCAAGTTCGAGGCGGAGGTGTACATCCTGTCGAAGGACGAGGGGGGCCGGCACACGCCGTTTTTCAAGGGCTACCGGCCGCAGTTCTATTTCCGCACGACGGACGTGACGGGCGCGGTGGAGTTGCCGGAAGGCGTGGAGATGGTGATGCCGGGCGACAACATCCAGATGGTGGTGACGCTGATTGCGCCGATCGCCATGGAAGACGGACTGCGGTTTGCGATCCGCGAAGGCGGTCGCACGGTTGGCGCCGGCGTCGTCGCCAAGATCTTCGAGTGAGCAAAGACAATGGCTGAACAAAGAATCCGTATCCGGCTGAAGGCGTTCGATCATCGCTTGATCGACCGCTCCGCGGCGGAGATCGTCGAGACCGCCAAGCGGACCGGCGCCCAGGTGCTGGGCCCGATCCCCTTGCCGACGAAGATCGAGCGGCACACGGTGTTGATTTCGCCGCACGTAAACAAGGACGCGCGTGACCAGTACGAAACCCGTACGCACAAGCGCCTGATGGACATCGTGGATCCCAACGACAAGACCGTGGATGCACTGATGAAGCTGGACCTGGCGGCTGGCGTCGACGTACAGATCAAGCTGTACTGAACGCCCGCGGCTACCGGACACAAGGCAAGACGATGAAGATTGGACTGATAGGACGCAAGCGTGGCATGACCCGCGTGTTCACCGAGGAAGGCGACAGCGTTCCGGTGACCGTGATCGAGGTCGACCCCAACCGCATTGCCCAGGTTAAGAGTGAAGAAACCGACGGTTACCGCTCGATCCAGGTGACGTTCGGACGTCGCCGCGGCAGCCTCATTAGCAAGCCGGTGGCGGGGCATTTCGCCAGCGCCGGCGTCGAGGCGGGCGAGGGCCTGTGGGAGCTGCGGCTGCCGGCGGGCGAAGACGAGGCGGTCGAGGTCGGCGGTGAGCTGAAGGTGGACATGTTCGAGGCGGGTGAGCGCGTCGACGTGACCGGCACCAGCAAGGGCAAGGGCTTTGCCGGCACGGTCAAGCGCCATAATTTCCGCATGCAGGACGCCACCCACGGCAACTCGGTGTCGCACCGCGCACCCGGCTCGATCGGCCAGTGCCAGACACCGGGTCGCGTGTTCAAGGGCAAGAAGATGTCCGGGCACATGGGCGACGAGCGGGTCACCACGCAGAACCTGGAAGTGGTTCGGGTGGACGTCGAGCGCAACCTGCTGCTGATCAAGGGCGCCGTCCCCGGCGCGACCGGCGGAACCGTGATGGTGCGGCCGGCCTCGAAAGCGGTCCAGTAGGAGTTGACGGAGAGATGAGCATGCAACTGACAACAGCTGGCGGCAAAGACATCAGCGTCTCCGAAGCCACCTTCGGGCGGGCGTTTTCGGAAGGGCTGGTCCACCAGGTGGTGATCGCTTACCTGGCTGGCGCGCGCGCCGGGACCAAGGCGCAGAAGAACCGCTCCGCCGTCAGCGGCGGCGGCAAGAAGCCGTGGAAACAGAAGGGTACCGGCCGCGCCCGCGCGGGCACCATTCGCAGCCCGATCTGGCGGGGCGGCGGAACGACGTTCGCGGCGACCCCGCGCGACCACTCGCAGAAGGTGAACCGCAAAATGTATCGCGGCGCCATGCAGGCGATCCTGTCCGAACTCGTGCGGCAGGAGCGGCTGGTCCTGGTCGACGCACTCGAAATTGCGCAGCCGAAGACCCGTGACCTGTTGGCGAAATTTGCCGAGCTCGGTTTCGAGCAGGGCCTGGTGGTCACCGTCGAGATGGACGAGAACCTGTACCTGGCCTCGCGCAACGTGCCCGGGGTTTACGCCATCGATGTCGCCGGGCTGGACCCGGTAAGCCTGGTCTCCGCCGACAAGGTGCTCATGACCGTTGACGCGATCAAGAAGATCGAGGAGTGGCTGGGATGAACAAGAACCGTTTGTACCAGGTGTTGCTCGCACCGCGCGTGACCGAAAAGTCGACGCGGGTGGGAGAGGACGGCAACCAGTACGTGTTTCACGTGGTCAACGACGCCAGCAAGGCCGAAGTGAAAGGCGCGGTCGAATCGCTGTTCGATGTCAACGTCGAATCCGTGCGCATCGTCAACGTCAAGGGCAAGAACAAGTCCTTCCGGATGCGGCCCGGCAAGCGCAGTGACTGGAAGAAAGCATACGTTCGCGTGCAGGAAGGTCAGATCATCGACTTCCTGGGCGGTGAAACAGCGTAAGGACGAAGATTCATGGCAATCGTTAAGGCAAAACCAACATCGCCAGGGCGCCGTGGTGTCGTCCAGGTCAAGCATTCGCACCTGCACAAGGGCGAACCGCATGCTGCCCTGGTCGAAAAGAAGACCAGCACCGGCGGACGCAACAACATGGGCCGGATCACCACGCGCCATCGCGGTGGCGGGCACAAGGCCCATTACCGGGTGATCGACTTCAAGCGCGACAAGGACGGCATCGTCGGCAAAGTCGAGCGCATCGAGTACGATCCCAACCGCAGCGCGCACATCGCGTTGGTGCTGTACCGTGACGGCGAACGCCGTTACATTATCGCGCCGAAGGGTGTGCGGGCCGGCGACGAGGTGATCAGCGGACGCGAGGCCGCCATCAAACCCGGCAATTGCATGCCGCTGCGCAACATTCCGATGGGCTCGGTGATCCATTGCGTCGAGCTGAAGCCCGGCAAGGGCGCGCAGCTTGCGCGCAGCGCCGGCGCGGCGGCCCAGTTGGTCGCCCGGGAAGGGCAGTACGCGACGCTCCGACTTCGTTCCGGCGAAATGCGGAAGGTCCAGTCGCGTTGCCGCGCAACCATCGGCGAAGTGTCCAACTCGGAGCACAACCTCGAGAAATTGGGCAAGGCCGGCGCCAAGCGGTGGAGGGGCGTACGCCCGACCGTCCGCGGCGTTGCGATGAACCCGGTCGACCACCCGCACGGCGGCGGCGAAGGCCGCACCTCGGGCGGCCGTCACCCGGTGAGCCCGTGGGGCGTTCCGACCAAGGGTTACAAGACCCGCAAGAACAAGACGACGGACAAGTTCGTCGTACGTAAACGTTCAGGCAAGTAACAGGTAAAGCCATGCCACGTTCGATTAAGAAAGGACCGTTCGTCGACCACCACCTGATGAAAAAGGTGGGTGAGGCCGTCGCGACCAATAACAAGCGGCCGATCAAGACCTGGTCTCGCCGCTCCA
>DATHRM010000403.1:0-7064 GCA_035465295.1 Woeseiaceae bacterium
GAGATCGGCGGCAACCCGGAGTTGGTTGCGGTGATGAGCAACGCCTACGCATTCGAGCCTGCGGCGTCCGATGGCGATGGCGATACGCTGAGCTTCAGTATCCGGAACAAGCCCGCGTGGGCGAGTTTCGACACGGCCACCGGCCGCCTCGAAGGGGTTCCGCAGTTTGGCGACGCGGGCAGCTACGACAATATCTCGATCTCGGTCAGCGACGGCAGCGCCAGCGCGTCGCTGCCGGCATTCTCGATTGCCGTGAGCCAGGACGGGCTGGGTTCCGTCACCCTGGAGTGGGCGCCGCCGCAGTTCAACACGGACGGCACGTATGCCGGCGACCTTGCGGGCTACGTCATCTACTGGGGCACGGAGCCGGGCAATTACGAGCAGCAGGTGCGCATCGACAACGTCGGGCTGACCGCCTACGTGCTCGACAGCCTGCGCCCGGCGACCTATTACTTTTCGGCGACGGCGTTCAACTCGGCGGGCGTCGAGAGCGATTTCTCCAACGAAGTCGTGCGGCCGGTGGTGATCAACTAGCGCGCATTGCCCGTCTCGCCTGATACGATAGGCCTCCTCATCAAGGAGGCCGCATGAAAGCAAGCAATCGTTTCGACCTGGCCAGGTCGCTGTGTGCCGTTCTGGTAGCGGTTCTGGCATTCCTTCCCGTGGCCCGGGGCGCCACGCTCGCCGTCGCCAACAAGGCGGAGGCCACGGTATCGCTGATCGACCTCGACAGCGGCGACGTGGTCGCGACGCTGCCCACCGGCGAAGGCCCTCACGAGATCGGTATATCGCCCGACGGGCGCTTCGCCCTCGTCACCAATTACGGAACGCGCGAGGAGGACGGCAACAGCCTGACGCTCATCGACATTCCCGCGGCCAGTGTCGTGAAGACGATCGACCTCGGGGAGTACCGCAGGCCGCACGGTGTCGAGTGGCTGGATGACGAGAGTGCCGCCGTCACGGTCGAAGCCAACCAGGCGCTGATCGTCGTCGACGTTGGCCGCGACAAGGTTACGCAGTCGATCGGCACGGACCAGGAAGTCTCCCACATGGTCGCACTGGACCCGGAGCGGGGCCGTGCGTACACGGCAAATATCGGCTCCGGTTCGGTCACCGTCCTGGACCTCGGCAAGGGCGCGCGCGTGACCAACATTGCGACCGGCGACGGCGCCGAGGGAATCGCCGTGTCGGCCTCGGGGGAACACATCTGGGTGACGAACCGCGGTGCCGACACGATTACGGTTCTCGACGCGGACACGCTGGAAAAGGCCGGGGAGATGGCCTCGGAAGGCTTCCCGATACGCGCGACGGCGACGCCGCGAGGCCAGGTGCTGGTTACGCGCGCACGGGCGGGCGACCTTGCGATTTACGACGCGGAGACGTTCGAGGAGCAGCGTGTCGTGGCATTCGATATCGAGCGCATGGACGTCGAGGAGCGCCTGTTCGGCGATCGCTTCGGTGACAGCTCGGTGCCCATCGGCGTCATTGTCGATTCGGCCGGGGAGCGTGCCTGGGTCGCGCACGCAAACGCGGACGTCATTACCGAGATCGATCTCGGCACCGGCGAAATCGTGCGGATGCTGCGTGCCGGCAAGGAGCCCGACGGCATGGGTTATTCGGGGTTACCCGTAACCCGCTGAGACGGCTTCTAGTTCTTCCGCAGGTGATAATCGAATGACGGGCGCATGCTGCCGTAGCGGTTGTTGATCCAGAGGATCAGCATGCCTTCTACCCAGCGGGCGTCGCGCAGCGGGCCGACGTCGATCGGCTCGAGACCCATCCCGGAAACGAGTTCCGCAACCTTCTTCTTCGCGCGGCTGTTGTCGCCGACGAGCGGGATCGAAACCGGACCGCCAGCCGAAGACGGGTCCACCATCGTTCTCCAGTTGAGCGTATTGAAGGCTTTCACCACGTAGGCGCCGGGCGCGGCCGCCTGGATGATTTCGGCGTTCGACGTATCGACGGCGTGTTCGAGGCGGTTCATGCGCCGTTCCAGCGGATTCGTCGGGTCGATGATGATCTTGCCCGACAGGTCACCGAGGCTCCGGGTAATTTCCTCGACCAGGAGGCCCGGCACCGCAAGCACGACGATGTCTGCCTGTGCCGCGGCATCCGCCGGGGTCGTGGCCGAGGCCAGATCGCCGGTCTTTTCGACCAGTTTCTTCACCTCGCTGCGTTCGGGCTCGCGCGAGCCGTAGACGATCGTGTGTCCCTGCGCGGCAAACTCCGGGCCGAGCGCCCCGCCCACGTCGCCCGTGCCGATGACTGCAATAGTGTCTGCGAAGGCGGGTGCGCCAAGCATGAGGGCCAATACAGCTACGACTACTCGGTAGGACATGGTGAGTGCTCCTTTGAATGAACAGTGCCGATTATACGCGGTGTCCGTCAGTACCAGATGGCCATGTCGAAGCCGCGGGCGTCGTAGACCGGCATGCTCGGCAGGCGTTCGGCGCGGCTGGTCGCGATTCGCTTCGCGGACCAGAGCATCGCGAACGCGTCGAGGATATCGTTTCGCGATGCCTCGGCGTGCCTGAACGCGGTCAGCGCCTGGTACAGGGCGTCCGACGGGAAGATGTCGCACAGGAAGCTCAGCTGGTCGCGAAAACGCGGTTTGCTGTCGGCGGGCTGCTGATCTGCCATCCCGCCTTTGAGTTCGAGAAAGCTCAGGCGCGGGTGCACTTCGTACAGGAAGTGGGCGGAACCCGGATGTGCGCGCATGTACTCGTGCACCTCGCGGATCTTTTCCGGCGGACGTCGGTAGCGATCGCGAATGCCGGGCTCGCCGCCTTCGTCCGGCTCCACGGGCAGTTCGGCAAGGCTCAACGGCGCGTCCACGGCAACCACTTCGTAGTTCTCGAGCCGCCGCATGGCCTCCTCGAAGCTCTCCGCAACGAACCAGCTCCAGGGGCCCGGCAGCGGCGTTTCCCGGAGGACGAACCAACCGGCCCTGGAGCCGACAATGGCTGCTAATCTGCTCATCGTGCTTACCTCTCGTGCGGTTTCGTCATGCAAGCAGCTTACGAATCTCCCGCGAGGCAAGATTGTCCCGTTACATCAGCGTTGCCGCTTTACCGGTCAATTCGCCAGCGCCCGGCAGGCGTCGCTCTGGCGGTATTTTTCGAGTCGCGAAACCGGCGTTCGCGGCGCGCTGTGAGAGTTGATGACCACGGTCCCGGGCGGCAGGTTGGCGACGGCCCAGTCCGCAAACCAGCACTCGGTCCGGGCCCTGTTGCCGCGCGGCGTGTCGGCATCGGAGTTCGGCACGTGCAGGTCCGACACGAAAAAGTAGCCGGCATCGACGGCGTGCACGCCGAGACTCGCTGACGCGTGCGGTCCGGCGCCGATCGACAGCAGGCGAACGGTGTTGGCCGGGTCGCTGAGCGTGACGGCATCCGACACGGGCACCACGTCGACGCCCCCGTTGACCGAGGTAAAGCGGTCGCGGGGCATCTTGCCGCTGTTGAGTGCCCGCTCGAGAAACGCGGTCGACCCGGCCGGCGCGAAAATCACCGCGCGTTTCGCCGCGAACGCCCGTGCGCCGCCCGCATGATCGTCGTGCGCATGGGTCAGTGCCACGGCACGGATGGGTTGCCCGGGAAAGGTCTCGTCGAGAAAATCGACAAATTGCTCGGCAAGCCCGCTGATGCCCAGTCCCGGCACGAGATCCGTGGGCGGGATCTGGTGCAGTTCGACCCACCCGGCGGGCGCATCGGCGACGACAAGGCCTTCCGTCGTTTCCACGACGAGGTGCTGGAACCCGGTGCGCACGCCGCGAACGAGATGTACGCCGTCGGCCAGTTCGACCAGGCGCATGTCGACGCGCGCCGGCCAGTTTTCGCCGGGAACCTGCACCGGTTCCGCGCCGGGGGTTGCCTGCCAGAGCTCCTTCGCTTCCTCATCGCTGAGGTCGCGCCAGGATCCCTGCGCAGTAAAAAACACTTCGCCGTCGACTTCGATAATCAGCGCCGGATGCGACTCGTCCGACCAGTCCCAGTGCCAGGTCACCGGCACCCGGCCGCGCAGCGGCAGGTCGGCGGAGGCAGCGACCGCCATCACCCGCCCGTCCTCGACCTTGATGCGGACATCCTCGAGCGGTGTCTCGCGATGCTCCTCGAGCAGGCGGCGCGGGTCGATGCGGCGAATACGCAACGCCTCGTTCGCCGCGTCGGCGCCGTGGAACTCGATGTCGGGCGGATCGTCCGCATTGACGATGCGCACCAGGTCCGGCGGCAGGGCGGCGACGGTCCAGCTGCCGTCAAGGTCCGGGTTGGACTTGCCGCGGCCTGCGAACAGGACGCGCTCCGAGTCGTCTTCCGTCACGACGCACCAGCGGGTGGCGACGAATTCGTCCGCGCCGGGGTCCATGCCCTGGTAACGGGCGCCGAGATTGAATTCGCCATCGAGGCAGAATTCGGTCGCGCCGTCCGCCATCGCGAACGGGGAAACCAGCGAAAACAGGGGTACGAGCAGCTGTCGAAAGCGCATTGGATAGGGTATCTGTCAGTCCCGCAAAGTAGTTCTGACAGGATTTGCAGAGAGGAATTCCCGGAAAGCCTATAATGGCGGCCATGATGCGGAAATACGCTGTATTCGTATTGCTGGGCGTGCTGCTTGCCGCCTGCTCGGAGCGCGGCGAGAACGTCTACAGGACCTGGGTCGGGCCGGATCGATCGACTATGGCGATCGTCACGCTGCAGCTGGGCGAGGACGTCGGCGATGTGACGGTCCGCGAGCGCGTGTTGCCGAGGTCGGAGTACGGGACCGTCCTGCTCGCGCCCGGCATATACACCCTGTACGAGGAAGACGGCGCGAGTATCGGGATAAACATCCGCCCCGCGATCATCAGCCTGGAACGGGCCAGGGCGTCCGGTGAACTGATACTCGGCCATACCTACGTGTTGCGCGCCGGCAAATCGAAGCAGACCGGCAAACGGGCGCTGTGGATCGAGGATGCCCGCAGCGGCGACGTATTCATCGATACGCGGTGAGCTTTCTCGCCGAACTGAAGCGCAGGAACGTGCTGCGCGTCGCTGCGGCCTATATTGCGGTGGCGTGGCTCGTCATCCAGGTCGTGGAAACGCTGTTCCCGCTGTTCGGGCTGAGCGACGGCGCGGCGCGCACGGTCGTCATCATCCTCGCCATCGGCTTCGTGCCCGCCATGGTGCTGTCGTGGATTTTCGAACTGACGCCGGAGGGATTCAGGCGCGACAGCCAGGTCGACCACGCGGCACCCTCGTCGCTCGCGATGGCAAAACGGCTGGACCGGCTGATCATCGTCGCGCTGGTTCTCGCGGTCGGCTACTTCGCCGTCGACAAGTTCGTCATCGACCCGGCACGCGACGCGGAGCTTCGCGAGCAGGCGATCGAAGAGGGACGCGCGGCAGCGATCATCGGCGCATTCGGCGACAAGTCGATTGCCGTGCTGCCGTTTGCGGACATGTCGCCGGAGGGGGACCAGGGCTGGTTCGCGGAAGGTATCGCCGAGGAACTGCTCAACCTGCTGGCGCGCATACCGGAGTTGCGTGTCATTTCGCGCTCGTCGTCGTTTGCGGTCGCGCGCGAGACACTCGATGTTGCGGAGATCGCCGAGCGCCTGCGGGTCGCGCACATACTCGAAGGCTCGGTGAGGATGTCGGGAAACACGATACGAATAACGGCCCAGCTGATCGATGCCCGGTCGGATACGCACCTGTGGTCGGAGACCTACACCCGCGAATTCGGCGATGTGTTTGCCATCCAGGACGAAATTGCAGCCGACGTGGTGAAGGATCTGGAAGTAACGCTGCTCGGCGCGGCGCCGCACGCCTACCGCACGGACCCGGACGCACTGCGGCTGACAATGCAGGCGCGCCAGCTGTACTGGTCCGAATCCAGTCGCAGCTACGATGGGCAGGTGGCGCTACTCGAGCAGGCGCTCGATATCGATCCCGACTACGTGCCCGCGCTGATGCAACTGGCAGGCATACTCTGGCAGCTCGCCGGCGATCCTGGCAGGGACGGTGATGCCGATATTCGGCGCATGCTGCAACTCATTGCCCACGCCGCCTCGGTAGCCCCCGATGACCCGGACGTCATTGCTTTCATCGGCTGGAGCGCTTTCGAGTATGCCGGCGACCTCGAAAAAGCCGCAGCCGATCTCGAGCGAGCGGTCGAAATGGCACCGAGCAACGTGGACATCCTCGTGGCCGCTGCCGGCTTCGCCGAGCGTATTGGTGCCTACGATGTCGTATTGGCGCTGCGCAAGCGCATGGTTGCCGTCAATCCCGCATGTTTCGGCTGCCTCGGGATGCTCGCGAGGGCCTATATCAACGTCGACCGCTTCGATGAGGCAATGCAGGCCTGGGAAGACTATTCGCGGCTGGTGCCGGGACAGCGCTACTGGACCCTGGGGACGCTGCACCTGTTGCGCGGCGAGCCTGCCGAAGCGCTGGCTGTGTTCGAGATCGACGAGTTCATCAATGACAGGGCTCGTGAGGCAGGTCGTGCCATGGCACTCCACGACCTCGGCCGGCACGAAGAGGCGCGGGCGGCGCTGGCAACGCAAATCGAGAATTTCGGGGACGATAACCCCACCGGTGTCGCGACTGCGTTAGCCTGGATGGGCGACTACGACGCCGCGTTCGAATGGCTTCACCGGACGCTGGAGGAACAGGGCCCGAGCGCGATCATACGCGACATGAACCAGCCGGAATGGCGCAGGCTGCGCGCGCATCCGCGCTGGGCGGAAATCGGCACGGCCATAGGCCTCGATCCCGAGCGGGTAGCGGCACTGGATTTCGATCCTGACATTCCCTGACGGTTGCGGTTCAAGATAAGGAGATTACCGGCATGAAGTTCGTTTACCAGGCTGCGGCACTGGCCGCAATGTGCATCGTGACAGGCTGCGTGCAGGAAGATCGGGCTGCCAGCACGGCTGTGCCCGAATCCTCGACGGCAGGGGAAACCATGAAACCGGACGTTACGCTGGCGAATACTTACTGGAAACTCGTCGAACTGAACGGGGCGGCGGTAGAAGCCGGCGAGGGCAGGGAACTGCACATGACCCTCAGGGGTGACGATACGGT
>DATHRM010000404.1:0-3462 GCA_035465295.1 Woeseiaceae bacterium
CACCGGTCCCACAGCGATCCGCTCATCCTGCCGGGCATCCAGGACCTGACGGCCTGGGTGGACTTCACCGCCATCGCGGCCGCGGCCGCGGGCACCGGGCTCGACGTGCTCGGCTAGGTGAGCCAGTCGCAGTTTCTGCTCGGCGGCGGTATCGAGGCCGAGTTGCACGACTTTGCCGGGATGCCGCTCGAGTCACAGCTGCAGACCGCCGCGCAGCTCAAAATCTTGACTCTGCCCGGTGAGATGGGCGAAAACGTGAAGTGCATGTGCCTCGCCCGCGGGGATCTCGCCACGCCGGCTGCGTTCGAATCGGCCGACAGGACACACACCTTATGACGACAAAAGAGACGCAAGGAAGTCGAGCGTGACCTGGCTGCAGGTGGTGGTACTTGCCATCGTTCAGGGCCTCACCGAGTTTCTGCCGATTTCGAGTTCCGGGCATCTCGTCCTCGTGCCCTCTGCCGCCGGCTGGACAGACCAGGGGCTGGCGTTCGACGTGGCCGTCCACTTCGGTTCGTTGCTTGCCGTGTGCCTGTTTTTCCGCAAAGACATTTTCGCGTTGCTGCGGGGAACGGGTCAGCTGCTGACGTTGAACAATGTAACGCCGGAGTCCCGGATGGCGCTGGCGCTCGGAATCGGGACGATACCGGCCGCCATCGCCGGGCTGGCGCTGGCCGGCTGGATCGAGGCCAACCTGAGAAGCCCGGCCGTGATCGTGTTCACCCTCTCGGGTTACGCCATCGTCATGGTGCTGGCCGACCGCCTCGGCCGGCGCGACAGGAGCGTCGCGGATGTAACGCTCCGCGATGCCCTGGTGATCGGCTGCGCGCAGGCACTCGCGCTCGTGCCCGGCACGTCGCGTTCGGGCGTCACCATCTCGGCGGGGCGGATACTCGGGTTCGACCGCCGCGACGCTGCAAGATTCTCGTTCCTGCTGTCGGTGCCGGTGATCCTGCTCGCGACCGTCTACGAAATGGGCGGCCTGATCGTCGGCGACGAGCAAGTCGCATGGACGCAGCTGTGGGTTGCCGCGCTGGTGGCGGCCGTCGTCGCCTACGTCAGTATCGACTTCTTCATGCGCTTCGTGAGTCGCATCGGCCTGTTGCCGTTTGCGCTTTATCGCATCGTGCTCGCCGCGGTCATTCTCTATGTCATGGCCTAGACCTGTCGCCCTGCTGTTGCTGTCGGGAAACTGCTGGGCGGCCGGCGAATACGTGATCGCCGGTGGGCTGCAGGCGGACTCGGCCGACGGTCTTGCCGCCGCGCTGCTCGGCGACGTGGCGGTCGGCGAGCAAACATGGCTGTCCGCCGGTCTCGCGCGCAGCAGCGTGGAGTTGCCGATCCGGGACGAACTCGAAACCTGGTACGGCGACGTCGGCCTGGATCACTTCTTCGACCCTGCCGGTGTGCGGCTCGATCTTGCCTACTGGGGCGACAACAGCGTGCTCGATTCCAGGGACGCGCGCGCGTCCCTGTATTTCCGTGGCGGCAGCGGTTCGCTGAGTCTCGATTACGAATTCCGCGACCTGGAACTGGAGTTGCCCGAGTTCGATTTCATCCGCCGGCAGCAGGTGAATTTCGATGCAAACGGTTTTGGTTTCGGCGCGCGACTCGACCTGTCGGAACGCGTCAATGTGCGCTTCAAGGGCATGAGCTACGACTACAGCGTCAACCTCCGCCGGGACCCGACCCGCGATATCGTCAACCTGATTTCAGTGACCCGGCTGAGCCTTCTGAATACGCTCGTCGATTACCGCGCCAGTGCCAGTCTCGGCATCGATTTCGGCCTCAAGCGCCTCGAGTTCGAATTCGCCCAGTGGAAAGGCGCGGTCGAGGGCAGCAGGACGAATTCCTACTCGCTGCGCTTCCTGGCGCCGATCGGCAGGCGCAACGATATCGAGTTCGGATTCGGCTACGACGACTCCGAGAATTACGGCGAAGTCACCGTGTTCTCCGTCTACCTGTATTTCTACGGCGGCGGCTGAAAACCGGCGCGGAATGCTTCGACGGCGGCAAGCCGTTCGCGGCGAATCGCTTCGCCGATCGCCTTGCCTTCATGACTGACCGCGATAGCGGCCGCATCGATTTCGCTGGCCGCGGCGAACGCGCCGCGCAACAGGTCGACCTGGGTGTACGGGCGGTCCTCGAGTCCCTCGCGGCCCCGGGCGTCCGCCTCGCAGGCCAGGAGGAACTGCTCGAATCGGCGTGGCCGCCGGAAGGCGTCCGTCGCCTCCAGCATTCGCAGTATCGTTGCTGCGCGTAACTCGAACGCGCGATGGCAGTGCGTGTGGTATTCCGACACGAGTATTCCCAGGTCACGGCAGGCGTTCGGTACCGGCAGGCGGTTCGCGAGCCGCCGAATGAGTTTGACGCCGCGCCGCTCATGACCGGGATGACTCGGCAGGCTGTGCTTGCGGGTCGTGCCCTTGCCGAGGTCGTGGACGAGTGCCGCGAAGCGCACTTCCAGGTCGGGCGACAGCTTCGCGGCCTGGTCGAGCACCATCATGACGTGCACGCCCGTGTCGACTTCGGGGTGCCACTGTTTTGGTTGGGGAATACCGAAGAGCCTGTCGATTTCGGGAAACAAAATCTCGAGAGCGCCGCACTCACGCAGGGTCTCGAAATAGACCCGGCTGTCACGGCCGAGGAGGGCGGTCTCGGTTTCCTTCCACACCCGGTCGGGCACCAGCGCGTCGATTTCGCCGTCGGCGGTGATTCGGCGCATCAGCGCCAGGGTTTCCGGCGCGATGACGAAACCCAGGTACGCAAAACGGGCTGCGAACCGTGCGACCCTGAGCACTCGCACCGGGTCCTCGACAAACGCGTCGGAGACGTGGCGCAGGATGCGGTTGCGGATGTCGGCGATGCCGCCATAGGGATCGACGAGATTGCCGCCGGTGTCCTGCGCGATCGCATTGATGGTCAGGTCGCGACGCCCCAGGTCGTCCTCGATCGTGACGCCGGGGTCCGTATGGAACTCGAACCCGTGGTAGCCGGCGGCCGTCTTTCGCTCGGTGCGGGCGAGCGCGTATTCCTCGCCGGTATCGGGGTGCAGGAACACGGGGAAATCCCTGCCGACCTGCTTGTAACCGGCGGCTTTCATCTCCGCAGGCGTCGCGCCGACGACGCACCAGTCCCGTTCTTTCACGGGAAGTCCGAGCTGCTCGTCACGAACAGCACCACCGACGAGGTACACTTGCATCGCGTCAAGCTCTTTATTCAAAGAGAAATCCAATAACTAATTGTTTTAAAAGCATTATTGTTCAGAAGATTTTGCATGAGATGCGTATGGGTAGCGGAATGGGTAGCATTTAATCAAGAATCCGTGTGTTGCAGCCGCATTTTACGGCTGTGGTTCTGGAAAGCTATTCGCCGTTCACTGGCGCAATAGTTCTTCGGGATTTAGGACGCCGAGTGACCACCACGCTAGCGACGCCATATCATCCGTAATTACCCCAGCAT
>DATHRM010000405.1:0-16772 GCA_035465295.1 Woeseiaceae bacterium
TCGAGCTGATGGAGCGCGGACGGGAGTATCTCGCCCTGCGCAGCTGACGCCGCGCCCGTTTTGCGGGCCGGTCGTGCGACGAAGCCTGCCGATTCTGGTACAAGCATCGTTCGCCGGCATGAAGGATCCCTGTTGCATGCAGACCGCAGACGAACTCGAGCTGAAACTTGCGGAAGCCGAACGCCGGCTCGATGCGGTGACGGAGCAGGTGCGGCGCAACGAAGAGAAACTCAAGCTCTCGCAGCAGCGCGAAGTCCAGCTGCTGCAGGCGCCCGACCTGGACGCCCTGCTGCATGAAATGACCGAAGGGCTCCGGCAGAGCTTCGACCTCCGCTCGGTGAGCGTCGTGCTGCGCGACCCGGGCCACGATATCCGCCACCTGCTGCTCGCGACGGACGCCGAACGCAACCCCGACCTGATCTTCGTCGACACGCTGGTCGGCCTGGCGCCGCAATACATCGCGCTGCGGCGCCCCTGGCTGGGCGCATTCGCGGCCTGCGACCACGGCCTGGTCGTCGGCCTGTCCGACGGTCTCGCGAGCATGGCGATGATTCCGCTCTGCTGCCGCGACGATCTGATTGGCAGCATCAACCTCGGCAGCGCTGACCCGAACCGCTACACGGCGAACCACGCCAGCGACTTCCTCGCGCACCTTGGCGTGGTCGCCTCGCTCTGCATAGAGAACGCGGTGAACCGCGCGCGGCTGCGGCGGAGCGGGTTTACGGACGTGCTGACCGGCTGGCACAACCGCCGCTACCTGCAGGCGCGCATGAAAGAAGAGCTGGCCCGGTCGTGCCGCGACGGGCACAGTCTCGTCTGCATGATGCTGGACGTCGACCATTTCAAGCAGGTGAACGACCGTTTTGGCCATGCCGCCGGCGACGCGGTGCTGCGCGAGCTGGCGCAGCGGGTCGATGCCGAGGTGCGCAGCAGCGACGTCGCAGCCCGCTTCGGCGGCGAGGAGTTCGTGATCCTGCTGCCGCGCACGTCGAGCGTCGAGGGACGCCATGTTGCCGAGCGCATTCGCGATGCCGTCACGGCGGCGCCGTTCGGGCTGCCCGATGGCGGACACGCGGCCGTCACCGTTTCGATCGGGATCGCGGAGTTTCAGCCAGGTGCGGGCCGCAGCGACCTGAAGTCGCTCGGCGAGGCGCTGATCGCGCGTGCCGACGCGGCGCTGTACGACGCGAAAGCGGCGGGACGTGACCGCGTGGTCGTGGAGGCGGCGTGAGGAGGGTTGCGGCCATCGCAATCGCGGCTCTTTCGCTCAGCGGCTGCGAGCGAGCTGCCGAGGCGCCGACGGGACCGGCAGCGCGGCCGGGGCCAGTCGTGGTGTACGCGTCCTTCGAGGATGAGAACTACCTGCCGGCGTTGTTCGCCGATTTCACGCGAGAGACGGGCATACCGGTGACGGTCCGGCACCGTCCCGAGGAACAGATTGTCAGCGAGCTGATCGAGAAACGCGGATCGCCGCCCGCCGACGTGCTGCTGACCCGTTCGGTGCACGGCATCTGGCAGGCTGCCGACGAAGGTGCGCTGCGGCCGCTGCAGTCCGATACGGTGACGGCTATCGTTCCCGGCTGGCTGCGCGATCCGGACGGCTACTGGACCGCGGCCGGTTTCGACACGATCGACGTGGTGTGCAATGCGGACCGCCAGCGCAACTGCGACGCGGTCACATCGTACGAAGATCTCGGCGAACCGGAATTCAGCGAGCGGCTCTGCCTTTCCACCTCGACGCTGGCCGTCAACCGGCTATTGATCGCAGGGCTGATCACGGATCACGGTGCACACCCGGCAGAGACGCTCGTGCGCGGCCTGGTCGCAAACCTCGCGTTGCCGCCGTACGAGACCGAGCGTGCGCTGCTGCAGGCAGTCGAAGCGGGAACCTGTCCGCTGGCCGTCGTCTCGAGTCGGGCGTTTCACGAGTTCGGCAGACCGACGGTGGCGGCGACGTGGCCGTGGCCCGGCTATTTCGACGTGGTCGCCGCCGGCGTCGGTCGCCACGCGCGCAGCCCGGACGCGGCACGAAGCCTCGTCGAGTGGCTGCTCGGCGAGCACGCACAGGCAGCGCAATTCGACGCGACCGGCCTGCGACCGGCGAATCCCGGCGTGCCCGCAGGTTCAGCCGACTTCCCCGCGCCCGCGGGAAAAAACAATACAACCCTGTTCGGGCTCTACTATGCGGAAGCCGTCAAGCTCGCCGAACGCGCCCGCTGGTACTAGCGATACTGCCGGCTGCGGCTCATCAGGATCAGGAACAGCGGCACGCCGATTGCCGCGGTCAGCGCGCCGACCGGCAGCTGCCGCGGGGCGAGCAGCGTCCGCGCAAGCGTGTCCGCGATGACGAGAAGCGCGCCGCCGGCAAGCGCGGAAGCCGGCACGACGATGCGGTGGTCGCTGCCCGCGAACATGCGAATGAGGTGCGGTACGACCAGGCCGATGAAGCCGATGACGCCGACGCTGGTAACGGCGAGCGCCGTCGCGAGCGAAGCGGCGGCGAAAATCAGGTAGCGGAACGCCGTCACCGGAAGGCCCACGATCGCGGCCTGCAGTTCGCCGCGGGCCAGCACGTTCAGGTGTCTCGCGGCCAGCGTCGCGGCGATCGTCAGCCCCAGCAACAGCCAGAGCTCGCGCGCCGGCTCGTACGCGAAACTCAGGTCGCCCATGAGCCAGAACAGCATGCCCCGGAGGTGCTGGTCGGGGCTCAGGGCCAGTAACAGCGTCGTTGCCGCGCTGAAGCCGGCCGCGAGGACGACGCCGGTGAGAAGCAGCCGCGCCGGCGTCCAGGCACCCGTGCCGTGGGCGATCGAGAATACCAGCAGCGTTGCGCCCATCGCGCCGCCGAAGGCGGCCACGTCGACGGCGAAACTCGACAAGCCGAGCAGCATGCTCAGCAGGGCCGCGACCGCGGCGCCGCCCGAGGTGCCGAGAATGTAGGGTTCCGCCAGCGGATTGCGCAGCAGGACCTGCATCAGTACGCCGGCAACGGCGAGCAGCCCGCCGACGGCAAATGCGCTGAGCGCACGCGGCAGGCGCAGGTCCACGACGAGGGTCCGGACCCGCTCGGGCGCCTCTCCCCAGAGGACGGCCAGGCTCTCGGCGACACCGATATTCGCACTGCCGGAGCCCAGCGCGAGCAACAGCGCGCCTGCCGCTACCGTGACCAGCCCCGCGAACAAGAGAATCGATCGGGTCGCAAACAAAGACGGCTCCTGGCGGCGGCTGATTCGTGTAAAGTTACAGGCAGTTGAAGAGTTTAATACGGTTGCGATGAATAGCGACTGGATCGATGATGAGGGATTCCGCGCGAATGTCGGGATCATCCTCGCGAACGAGCGTGGCAAGCTGATGATCGCCGGCCGGGTCGGCAGCAAGGGATGGCAGTTTCCGCAAGGCGGCATGTTGCGCGGCGAAGACGCCGAAACCGCGATGTACCGGGAACTGCGCGAGGAAGTCGGGCTCGAGCAGTCCGACGTCGAGGTGCTCGGCGTCACCAGCGACTGGCTGCGGTACCGCCTGCCCGACAAGTTCGTTCGCAGGCACAGCACCCCGCTGTGTATCGGCCAGAAGCAGCGCTGGTTCATGCTGCGCCTCGCCGCACCTCCCGACAAGCTGCGCTTCGACCTCGCCGAGGAACCCGAATTCGACCGCGCGCGCTGGGTGGATTTCTGGCGGCCCGTCAACGAAGTGATCTATTTCAAACGCCGCGTCTACGCCTGCGCCCTGCACGAACTCGGTTCGACCGTGTACCCGAATGGCTTGCCGCCACGGCCCCGCTGGTGGCCGAAGCGCTGGCGCGCGGTATTCGACAAGGACATCGCGCGGCTCAGGCGCCGCGAGGAGTGATCAGAACGGCTTGCCGGCGGCCAGCAGCACGATCGCCAGCAGGAAAGCCGCCGGTAGCCCCCTGAACCACTGCAGCCAGCCGGTGTCGCGGAGCCCGGGCTCGCCGCGCAGGACGACGAAGAGCCTCGGCAGGTAAAAGAGACCCGCGAATCAGGTCACCATGAAGGTGACGTGAAGTGCTTTCAACCAGAGGTAACCGGCAGTCATGCGCGCATTATCCAGAATGTGAACGGGTTTGCACCCGGGCGTCGTAAACGTGACCTGCCGCACTTCTGTTTGCCCGGGGCTCCGCGTAACATAACGTCTTTCCGGCACTTCCGAGCTCCCGTGGCGCGACACTCTCCATTTCAGTTGCACAGCCCCGTACGCCTCTGGGCGACGCGCGCCGTGATCGCCGTGCTGGCGGCCGTGGGCGGCTACCTCGTCTATGAATTCGGCAGAATCCAGGCCGGTTACGACATTGTGGACGCGGCCGGCGAGCGCAGGGCGTACGAGAAACGCATCGACGGGCTCGAAGACGAGATCAGCGCGCTCAAAGAGCAGGTTGCCCTGCTGGAAACGCACCGGGATATCGACCGCGAGGCCTACAGCGAGGTCGAAGCGAGCCTCACCGAGCTGCAGGCGAAGATCCAGGAGCAGCGGGACGCCATCGCGTTCTACCGGGGCATCGTGTCGCCCGCCGACGGCAACAAGGGCTTGCGGGTCCAGGACCTGAAGCTGACGCGCGGCAAGAACGAGCGCGAGTACAATATTCGCCTGGTCCTGGTGCAGGCGTTGAAGCACGACCGCAAGGTCTCGGGCAACGTCAACCTCACGATCGAGGGAGACCTGGACGGTGTCGACAGGACCTTCACCTACGCCGAACTCCTGCCCGACGAGAGCGAACCCGTATGGGCATTTTCGTTTCGCTATTTCCAGGATTTCAACCGGCAGGTGGTGCTGCCGGACGGATTCACACCGCAACGCGTAAATGTCGAAGTCGAGTCGAGAACGCGCTCGATTTCGAGCATCGAAGAGAGTTTTGCCTGGACGACGAGCCAGGGTTGAGGAGGTACAAATGCTAGGACGGAAACAACGCAGGCACACGGTCGTCGACACGCTGGTGGGCGCGAATACACGAATCAGCGGCGACCTGCATTTTACGGGCGGGTGCCACGTGGACGGCACCGTGAACGGCAGTGTGACGGCGGACCCGGACAGCAAATCGGCGCTATCCATCAGCGAGGACGGCAGTATCGACGGCGGCGTCACGGTGCCTTATGTCGTGCTGAACGGCATCGTGCGCGGCGACGTATTCGCGAATCAGCGGGTGGAACTCGGCCCGACCGCGCGTGTCATTGGCAATGTGTATTACAATCTGATTGAAATGGCCATCGGCGCGGAGATCAACGGTAAGCTCGTGCATCAGCCCGAAGGCCAGGTGCCGCTCTTGGAACAGACGGCTAAACTCGACGAATCGGCGGCCGCTGCGGCGCAGCGCTGAACAGGACGACAGGACATGCAAACAGAAAATTCAGTATCCGGCGGCAACATGGCGCCGCCACCCATCGTTTTCACCGACGCGGCGGCCAGCAAGGTCGGCGAACTGATCAGGGAAGAGGACAATCCCAACCTGATGCTGCGCGTTTTCATTTCCGGCGGTGGCTGCTCGGGGTTCCAGTACGGCTTCACCTTCGACGAGTCGATCGAGGACGGCGACAGCCAGGTCGAGAACCAGGGCGTGAAGCTGATCGTGGACCCGATGAGCGTCCAGTACCTGATGGGCGCCGAAATCGACTACAAGGAAGACCTGCAGGGCGCGCAGTTCATTATTCGCAACCCGAACGCGCAGACGACCTGCGGCTGCGGATCCTCATTCTCGGTATAGAGTAACAGCGAGTCGTCGACCCGGCCGGGACAATAGCTACCACCAGCGAAGAGAGTCGCGCCGGGATCCCGGCAGCCAGCGATGGGAAGGAAGTCATCGCCGCTGTCGACCTGGGTTCCAACAGTTTTCACATGATCGTGGGCGAGATGCGCCACGGGCAGCTCACGATCATCGACCGCATCAAGGAAACCGTGCGCCTCGCCGAGGGCCTCTCGGACAGCGGCGACCTCTCGCCCGATGCACGCGCGCGGGCGCTACATTGCCTGTCCCTGTTCGGCCAGCGCCTCCGTGACATGCACGCCGCCAGCGTCCGCGCCGCCGGCACGAGCACAATCCGCCGCGCGCGCGAAGATACCGGTTTCATGAGCGAAGCCGAAGAAGCGCTCGGCCACCCCATCGAGATCATCTCGGGAATCGAGGAAGCCCGCCTCATCTACATGGGCGTGACGCACAGCCTGCCGCCCAACGACGGGCTCCGGCTCGTCATGGATATCGGTGGCGGCAGCACGGAGCTGATACTCGGGCAGGGCGCCGAGCCCCGCTCGCTGGAGAGCCTGCACCTCGGCTGCGTGCGCATGACGGAACGTTTCTTCCCCGGGGGCGTCGTCACCCGCGAGGCATTCAACGCGGCGAGGGTCGCGGCACGCCTCGAGCTGCGCCCCGTGAAAGCGTTTTTCCGCGGTTCGCGCGACATCGAGGCGATAGGCACCTCCGGAACGATCATATCGACCGAGCGGGTAGCCAGTGCGCTCGGCATCGTGGAACGTGACCTGACGCTCGACGCGCTCGAGGCGCTGATCGAACGCGTCATCGAAGCCGGCTCCGTCGACGAACTCAACATGCAGGGGCTCTCGGAGCGGCGCGCCCAGGTCTGGCCCGGAGGGCTCGCGATCCTCGCGGAACTGATCGGTGTGCTGCGCATCGAGCGGCTGAAAGTGTCGGACGGCGCGTTGCGCGAGGGCCTTCTTTACGACCTGCTCGGGCGCCTGCAGCACGAAGACGCGCGGGAGCGCACCGTGCGGGCGATGGCGCGGCGCTACAACGTCGACGAATCGCAGGCGCAGCGGGTGGCGGACACGTCCTGCCTGCTGCTCGGCCAGTGCGCCGAAACGTGGTCCTTGACGTCGACGCTCGCCGAGCAGGGACTGGTCTGGGCGGCACGATTGCACGAAATCGGCCTCGATATTTCGCACGACGGCTACCAGCGGCATGGCGCCTACATCGCCGAAAATGCCGACATGCCGGGATTTCCACGTGCCGAGCAACGACTGCTGGCGTTCCTGATAGCAAGCCACCGGCACCAGATCGTGACGCGCTACCTGAAGGAACTGCCGCGCGCCTGGCGCGAGCCCGCGCTGCGGCTGGCCATCCTGCTGCGTCTCGCGGTGCTCATGAACCGCAGCCGCAACGACACAGACGTTCCGCCCGTCGAACTGAGCGTCGACGCCCGCTCCCTCGCGCTCACGTTCGATCCGCAATGGCTCGAGGCGAACCCGCTGACGGTTGCCGATCTCGAACGCGAAAAGCGCCTGCTGGCGCAGGCGGATTACGAACTCGGCTTCAGCTAGCCGCTGGGCAGCGCGAGCAACTGCAGCAGCGTCTCCTGGGCGGACACGGGCTCGCGGTCGCCTGCTGGCTGCAGCCGTTCATAGCTTCCGTCGCCGTGCAGCACCCAGGCGTTGCAGTTGTCGGCAAGGTACAGCTCGAGGTCGCGTTTCAGCTGCTCCTTGAGCGTCTTTTGCCGAATCGGGAAGCAGCTTTCGTTGCGGTGCAGGAGGTTGCGTTCCATCCAGTCTGCGCTGGCGCAATAGATTTCCTCGTCACCGTCGTTGTAGAAGTAATAGACGCGCGAGTGTTCGAGGAAGCGGCCCAGGATGGAGCGTACGGTGATGTTGTCGGAGAGGCCGAGCACGCCGGGACGGAGCGCGCAGATGCCGCGAACGATCAACTCGATCTTCACGCCCGCCTGCGACGCTTCGTAAAGTGCGTCGATGACCTGCGGCTCGTTGAGCGAATTCACCTTGACGATGATGTGCGCCTTGCGGCCCGCCCGGGCGTTTTCGGTCTCGCGGCGGATTTTCGACATGACGCCGTCAAACAGGTTGAACGGCGAAGTCAGCATCAGGTTGAGGTCGCGCGCTTCGGTGAGGCTCGTGAGCTGCATGAAGATCTTGTGCACGTCCTCGCCGAGTTTCTTGTCGCTGCTCATGTAGCCGTAGTCGGTGTAGACCTTGGCGGTGCTGTGATGGTAGTTGCCCGTGCCGAGATGGACGTAGCGGCGAAGCTCGCCGCCCTCGCGCCGCACGACCAGCGTCATCTTGGCGTGGGTCTTGTAACCCACGAGGCCGTAAACGACGTGTGCCCCCGCCTCCTGCAGCCGGTTCGCGAGCGAGATGTTTGCCGCCTCGTCAAAGCGCGCCATCAGTTCGATGATCACTGTCACTTCCTTGCCGGCCCTGGCCGCGTTGACGAGGTGATCGACCACCGGTGAATCCGCGCCCGTCCGGTAGAGCGTGATCTTTATCGCCAGCACGTCTTTAGCGATCGACGCCGACTTGATGAAGTCGATGACCGGCGCAAAGCTCTGGAACGGGTGGTACAGCAGTACGTTTTTCCGTGACAGGATGGAGAAGATGTCCTTGTCCGTCAGGAGTTCCTCGGGGAGCCCCTGCGAGAAGGGCTTGTAAAACAGCTCCGACCGGTCCTCGATCTCGCAGACGGTGGCCAGCCGGTTCAGGTTGACCGGGCCGTCGACGAGATACACGTCCTGCTCCTGCAGCCGGAAATGATCCAGCAGGAACTGCTGCAGGTCGGACGGGCATTCGTGACCGATCTCGATGCGCACGGCGGCACCGTATCGGCTCGCCTCGAGCTGCCCTTCGAGTGCGCCGACGAGGTCGCTCACTTCCTCCTCGTCGACGTAGAGGTTGCTGTTGCGCGTTACGCGAAACTGGTAGCAGCCGTCCACCTTCAGTCCGGGGAACAGGCGGTCGACATGGACGCGGATCACCGACGACAGGAACACGTAGTCGTGACAGCCCGGATTGCTGAGATGTTCCGGCAGCTTGATGACACGCGGCAGCGACCGCGGCGCCTGCACCATGCCGCGATGACGCCTCCGCCCGTAAGCGTCGCGGCCCTTGAGGCGCACGATGAAGTTCAGGCTCTTGTTGAGCACGCGCGGGAAAGGGCGCGACGGGTCGAAAGTCAGTGGCGTCAGGACCGGCACGACCTGCTCGTCGAAGTAGTCGCTCAGCCACTGCTGCTGTTCCCCGGACCAGTCCTCGCTGCGCACGAAGCGTACGCCGGCGTTCGCGAGTTGCGGGAACATCACGTTGTTGAGCAGCTCGTACTGCTGGTTGACGACATTGAGCATCTGGTGCCGCAACACGTCGAATACCTGCTGGGCCGGCAGCATTTCCGGCCCCTGGGCGACCGCGCCGATTTCCATGCGCTGTTTCAGGGCGGCGACGCGAATCTCGAAAAATTCGTCGAGGTTGGTGCACGTGATGCAGAGAAAGCGCAGTCGCTCCAGCAGGGGCACGTCCGGGTCCTGGGCCAGCGCCAGTACCCGCTTGTTGAACTCCAGCATGCTGAGTTCGCGATTGACGTACAGGTCGGCAGGTGGCAGGGAAGGCGCGTCCACGGAATTCTCTGTTCTTGTTCGGCCCGCCAGTATAGCAACGTCGACGTTACGAGACTTTTAACTGCTGCTCAATTCAGCGGGCGCCGTGGATGGCGCCGAGCATTGCCGCACGGCTGGCGCCCGTGACCCCGGGCGCGTTGCCGGGCTCGCCGTTCACGGTACGCATGGCGAGCCACGCGAAGGCGCAGGCCTCGACGCGGTCCGGGTCCAGCCCGTATTCGGCCGTGGACAGCAGCGCGGTTCCCGGAAGGCGGTCGCCGAGCCGCCGCAGCAGGTCGTGGTTATGCGCGCCGCCGCCGCAGAGCAGTACTTCGCGCGTAGCGGCGGCGTGCCGGGCGATGGCGTCGGCGATCGTCGCCGCCGTCAACTCCGCGAGCGTTGCCTGCACGTCGGCGAATTCGGCATCGTCCTCGATCATGTCGGACAGCCAGTCATCGTTGAAATGTTCGAAGCCCGTGCTCTTGGGCGGTGGCTTCGCGAAATACGGGTCGGCCAGCATCGCCTCGAGCAGCGACGGCACGACCGTCCCGAGCGAGGCCCACCGGCCCTGGTCGTCGTACGGAACGTTGTAGTGACGCCGGACCCAGGCATCCATGAGGGTGTTGCCCGGGCCGGTGTCGAAGCCGCTGATCGATCCCGGCGCCGCCGGGAGCACGGTAATATTCGCCATTCCGCCGATGTTCAGCACGCAGCGATCGATGTCCGGGGAGCGGAACAGCCACTCGTGAAACGGCGGAACGAGCGGTGCCCCCTGTCCGCCCAGCGCCATGTCCGCGCTGCGGAAATCGGCCACGCAGTCGATGCCGGTGCCCTTGGCGATGATCGCGGCGTTGCCTATCTGAAGTGAGAACGGCCGTTCTTCGTCGGGCCGGTGCCGGATCGTCTGGCCATGGCTGCCGATGGCCCGCACCTGTCGCGGGTCCACGCCGGCTGCCTCTACGAGTTCGAGCGCCGTGTCGCGGAAGCATTCACCCACCCAGTGATCGAGCGCTCCGATGACGTCGGCGGTGCAGGTTTCCGGCGCCCGCGTGGCGTCCATGAGCCTGTTGCGCAGCGACTCCGGGTACGCCGTCGTCCGCCCGCTGACGATGTCGACCGAACGATCGCCGAACTCGACGAGCGCCGCGTCGATGCCGTCCATGCTTGTGCCGGAGATCAGGCCGATGTAGTAATCAGGCATCGGGCGGCCGCACTATTTGTTGCTGTAGGCAACGGAAGCAAGCTGCGTGTTCTTGAATTTTTCGAGTTCCTGCAGGATCGGTTCCACGGTCGCCAGGAACTGCTGGCGATACCGCTGGTCGATCGGGTCCGCCTGCGGCAGTTCCACGGTACGCGGATTCCTGTGCACGCCGTTGAGACGGTATTCGTAGTGCAGGTGGTTCGCCGTCGCGAGACCCGTCGCGCCGACGTAGCCGATGGTTTGTCCCTGCCGCACGCGGGAGCCGATGCGCGCGCCGGCAAAGCGTGACATGTGCGCATAGAGCGTCGTGATGTTGCCGCCGTGCTGCAGGATGACCGTGTTGCCATAGCCGCCTTTTACGCCACGAAAGATGACCTTGCCGTCGCCGGCCGCCTTGATCGGCGTGCCCCGCGGCGCAGCGTAGTCCACGCCGCGATGCGCACGAATCGTGTTCAGGATCGGGTGGCGGCGCCGCGGGTTGAAATTGGAGCTGATGCGGGTGAAGTCGACGGGCGCCCGGAGGAAGGCTTTTCGCACGCTGTGGCCGTCCGGCGTGTAGTAGTCGCTGCGGCCCTCGTCGTCAATGAAACGGATCGCGCGGTAGGTGCGGCCGTTGTTGTTGAATTCCGCCGCGACGATCTCACCGTCGGTCACGTACTCGCCGTCCTGCCAGATCTCTTCGTACTGCACGTAGTAGTCGTCGCCGCTGCGAATATCGAGGACGAAGTCGATATCCCAGGCGAAGATGCCGGCGATGTTCATAATGACGCGGTCGGACATGCCGGCCTCGGCGGCGCTCTCGAACAGCGAGGTCTGGATCGAACCGTAGGCGTGGCGTTTGCGTTTCTCGATGGGCCGGTCGACGACTTCGGCCTTGAAACCGCTCTCGGCGCGTTCGATCCTGAGCGCGCTCGTGAGACTGAGGTTCGAGTACATGCTGACCAGTTCGCCCTGGTCGTGCGTGATTTCGAACTGATCGCCCGGCTTCAGCTTGCGGAATCGCTTACGCGCCTCGTCGAGCTTCGCAATCTGCGACAGGTGACCCAGGTCGAGGTCGTGCTTTCGGAACAGCTTGTCGAGCGTGTCCCCGCGGCCGATGGTGAGGTTGAGTGTCTGGTAGGGCGGCGGGTTTATCGCGTCCGCGAGCACCAGCGGCGTCTCCGCGTACACCAGCTCGACGGGCGTTTCCGTATCGTAGTCGGAACCGTCTGCCGCCGTCATCACCGGCTCTTCGGGCGCCGGCGCAGGCGGCGTGCTCGTGGTCAGCATGGAGAGGAATGCGAGACCTGCGAGCGGAAGGCCGAGACCGACCACAAACCACTGCAGGGCTTTGGATTTTTTCGGCTTTTTTTCTGCAGACGGCTTGTAATCGTGCAGTAATGGACTGACCGGACGATGCAAGTCTGCGACCCCGCGTTAGAGAATGCCGCTACTCTACCGTGGCGCTGCGGCAACGTCAAAGAAAACTGTTATAAGTCAGACTCTTAACAGGAAAGCTTGATATGGTCGCGAGGTAACCCATAAGGGCTTTCATCGGTGGCCGAGAATGCTACAGTTCCGCTGCACGCCGATGGCGGTTACTGACAGGCAGCAATGAGCACTATAAAAGAACAAATCGCGGAGCTCACCCGCGGCACCGACGAGGTGCTGCCGGAGGACGGGCTCGCGGCCAAACTCGGGAAAGGCCGGCCGCTGGTCGTCAAGGCAGGCTTCGACCCGACCGCGCCCGACCTGCATATCGGGCACACGGTGCTGATCAACAAGATGCGGCAATTCCAGGAGCTGGGACACGAGGTCGTATTCCTGATCGGTGATTTCACCGGCATGATCGGCGACCCGTCCGGCAAGAACGCGACCCGTCCGCCGCTGTCGCCCGAGGATATAAAGGAAAACGCGAAAACCTACGAGGCACAGATCTACAAGATTCTCGACGCCGACAAGACCCGAATCGCGTTCAACTCGACCTGGATGGGCGACATGGATGCTGCCGGCCTCGTCAAGCTCGCGTCGCACCACACGGTCGCCCGAATGCTCGAGCGCGACGACTTCAGGAAGCGCTACGAAGGCGGGCAGCCGATTTCGATCCACGAATTTCTCTACCCCATCGTGCAGGGGTACGACTCCGTCGCGTTGAAGGCGGATATCGAGCTCGGCGGGACCGACCAGAAGTTCAACCTGCTCGTGGGCCGGCAGCTGCAGCAGGATTACGGGCAGGAGCCGCAGGTGGTCATGACCACTCCCTTGCTGGAGGGACTGGACGGCGTGCAGAAGATGTCGAAGTCGCTCGGCAATTACGTCGGTATCACGGAGCCGCCGGGCGAGATGTTCGGCAAGCTCATGTCAATCTCGGACGATCTCATGTGGCGCTATTTCGAGGTCCTGAGCTTCCGTTCGCTGGACGACATCGAGCGCCTGAAAAAGCGCGTGGACGACGGCATGAACCCGCGCGACGCCAAGTTCGAGCTCGCAACCGAAATCGTGGCGCGTTTTCACGACGATGCCGCGGCAGCGGCCGCGAAGGACGAGTTCATCTCGCGCTTCCGCGAGGGCGCCATGCCGGAGGATATGCCCGAGATTACGGTCGCATCGGCGGACGGGACGCTCGGTATCGCCTACTTGCTGAAGGACGCCGAGCTGGTCAGCAGTACCTCGGAGGCGTTCCGCATGATCAAGCAGGGCGCGGTCCGTATAGATGGCGAGCGCATCGAGGACCGGTCGCTGACGATCGATGCCGGCAGCACTAATGTCTACCAGGTTGGTCGAAGACGTTTTGCCCGTGTCAGCGTGACCTGATACCGAGGAGCGATTTTGAAAGCTGCAATCGTCAATCTTTGCCTGCTGGCCGGCCTTGCCGGCTGGCTGCCGGCGGCGCTCGCGCAGGACGACGCGCGCGGGTCGCAACAGCAGGACGAACAGGAGCGCCAGGAAATATTTCGCGCGGGTTTCCAGGAAATCGTTGCGGACCTGAACAACAATTCCCTCGAGCGGTTTGCGCATGCCATCGACCGCGAGGATATGCTCGAGCGCATCTTCGGGCTGCGGCTCATCGACCCGAAGGTCAAGAAGAACTTCCGCGAGAGCTTCGATGACAACCTGGTCAATATCCTGAAGTCCGCCTTCGCAGGGACCGGAGGCAACATCCGCGCGGCCTGGCTGGGCTTCGGCTCGAAAGGCGATCGCGGCAAGGCGATCGTGCGCTACGACCTGCCGGACTTCCAGTTCAACTATCACGAGTACGAGCTGCGGCTCGACCGCAAGGGCCGCATCGAGATCGTCGACTGGATCGACTTCATGGACGGCGAGAAATTCAGCGACGGCGTCGGCGTTCAGCTCGTTTCCCTGAATCCCGGCAAACCGGCGGTTCGCAAGCTGCTCGACTTCCAGGGGCCGACGGAGCAGCAGACGTTCCAGATGACCGAGCTTCTGAAAGCGGCCCGCGACAGGCAGGTCGATCGCTATTTCGACATTCTCGAGGATCTCGACGAAACGCTGCGCAGCCAGCGCGTCGTGGTGCTGACGTCGGTGCAGCTCGCCAAGGCGACCGGCAACCGCCGCAAACTGCGTACGGCGCTCATCGACGTCGACAGGTATTTTCCGGAGGAGCCGCTGTACTCGCTGATGTTGCTCGACTACTACTTCCCGTCGCGGAAATACGAGCAGGCGATGGATGCCCTGCTGAGGCTGCAGTCGAGGCTCGGGGTGCAGGATTCGGCAATGGCGGCGCGGCTTTCCGCGGCGTCGCTGGTGCTCGGCAATGCCGAGGATGCGTTGCGCTACGCGGAGCAGGCGGTGCAAATCGAGCCCGGCCTCGAACTTGGCTGGTGGTCGGCCCTGCGCGCGAGGACGGCAATGCGGCAGTACGACAAGGCCGTGGAAGCCCTCGACGAACTCGAGAAGACGTTCGGCTACACGCTCGGGCCCGAGGCCTTCGACAAGGATCCGTCGATGGCGGACCTGCTGCTTTCCAGCGAGTACGAGAGCTGGCTGGACAGCCGCGAGCAGGACGAGGTCGGGGACGACGACAGCGACTGATTGCCGCTATTCCAGGTCGATGAAGAACGTCAGGCGCAGGTGCAGGTCGTCATCCGGGCGAACGCCGTTGGCATCCCGATCATAACGAGTCCAGATCACGTTCGGCGTCATCGTGAACACCTTCGTGATGCGGTACTCGAGCCCCGCGAGCGACATTGTCGCGCGCGCTCGCGGGTCGAACGGAACGTAGGCAATCTCGTCGCCTCTCGGGCTCGGTTCCAGCAACCTGTCAATGCGTGCAATCAGGCTCAGGTTGTCTTTCAGGCCCGTTACCAGGAAAGCCGAGGCCAGTTCCAGCTTCGGATCGTCCTGCCGGTCCTGGTGTGAGTATTGGAAGCCCCAGCGCAGCAAGTCCGACTTCTTGCCAGCGAACACCTGCCAGGTGTTCCGGTCGGTGTTGCCGGGGCGGGTTTCGTAGTCGGCGTAGAAGTCGATCTCCACGTCGGACGGAAGCTTCAGGGTGAGTGCGCCCATCAGCTTGTCGCCCCCGCCGCCCTGGTTAGCGTATTCGAGTCCGGTGCCGTACATCGTCCGGTAGGCGATACGGCCGTTCCTCTCGAGCGATCCTTGCAGCCTGATGCCGGTGTCGCGGCTGGGCACGCCCTGCAGGTCCATCGGCGTCCGCATGAGGTAGCGCGCGCCCCAGGTTGATTCGATCAGGTCATAGGTGGGCGTCGGCGACAGGCCGATGACCAGTTCCTGCTCTCGGAACGTTCGCGCAAGGTAAAGGTCTTTCAGCCGGGTATCGACAGAGTAGCTTTCGAATTCGCCGTCCTGGTTGACTTCGACCCGCGCGCGGCCTCGCCAGCGCTGGCCGAGGTCGAAGTTCGCCGTCAGGTAGCCGCGCCGCAGTACTGCGCCGCTCGCGCCATCGCCTGCGACGGTGTGATGGCTCGCGAGGTAATAAAGGTCCCCGAACAGCAGCCCGCCGAGGTCGATGGCATGCCCGTCGTTGCCGTCGGCATACACGGGGAGCCACAGCGCCGGCACCGCGATGCACCACGCGAGGGCGATATACCGGAGGGACCGATCGCGCAACCGCGTGGCTCAGTAGCTCCAGCTCAGCCCGAGCGTCAGGCCGGAGTCATTGGTGTCGTTCCCCGGCGGTGGCTGGCTGTCGTAACGGTCATAGACGGTCAGCTTGAAGTCGAGGTCCGCGAACAAATCGATGGTGAGGGAACTGTCGAACTGCATGCGCAGGCGGTCGCTCTGCTCGAGGCTCGGCAATACGTAGAGCGATATGTCGAGGTCGATGTCCCGCGCCGAACGCAGCCGGTAGGTGGCGCCCAGCAGTCCTTCCAGTGTTTCCGACCGCGGCTGGCCCTCGAATTCCTCGCTGTTGACCACGAGACCCGCAAGCAAGTCGATGCGCATCCGGCGCTGGTTATACACGCGATTACCGATCGCGCCGCCGACCAGGGTTCTGAGATCCAGGCCCTGCTGGTCATCGGACTCGAACTGCAGGAGCCCGCTGGCCTGCCAGTTGCGGGGCAGCCGATACGTGTAGCTGCCGGAGAGCGTGGCACGCCGCAGTTCCTCGGCCCCGGTCTGCTGGTTGATGATGGTGGTCGCGTCCAGGGACGTTTCGAAATCGCGGCCGTCGTAGCCGATTCCGGCGCCGAAACTCAACTGGGTCACTTCGTTGTTGCCCCGTACGAGGTTCATGCCGACGTCAGTGTAGACGTCGAGCCCTTCCCAGAAGGACTCGTTTACCTCCGAGATTGCAAAGATCCTGTCCGGCGGCAAGGTAACCGTCGTTTCATCACCGATGATGGAGACGCCTTTCTCATCGAGTACCACCTGGCCGAACAGCCGCTGACCATTGAACAGTTCGACCTCGATGACCTGGGTTTCGCGGATCTCGCGGATCGCTTCCCATTCGATGGTCACCTCGTCCATGTGCTCGGTGTCGACGATCAGGTCTTCACTGTCCTGAAGGCGAAGAATCGTGCCGATGACGATGCTGCCGTCCCTGAGTTTTACCTCGGCCGCCGTAGCAGTACCGAAGACAAAGCATATGAACAATAGCGTGATTCGCACGTAACTCTCCCGATGAGGCAACGGCGAGGTCGCCGCATGCGTAAAAGTGGTTACCGGATTCTATATATGTAGTTGAGGGTAATGGTACGGAAGTCGCCGCCGGATTCGGTAACGACACCTTCGCTGATGCCGAACTTGATGGCATGCCTGCCCCTGAA
>DATHRM010000406.1:0-2167 GCA_035465295.1 Woeseiaceae bacterium
TCGTCGCGCAGCACGGCGCGGCCATGCGCCCACGCGGCGTTGATCGCATCGCGGATGGCTCGCGCCCGTTCCGGGTCCGGCTCCTCTTGGTAAATCCACGCGTAAGCCCCGCCCGCGACGACGTCCAGTCCCGCGAGGTCGATGTGATCTCGCAGAACGAAAGTCGCTTCGGGATCCACGTAGCTCGCCTGGCCGTGATCGGAGACGACCAGCACGTAAACCTCGTCGCCAAGCCCCAGGTCCTCGATCGCATCGAGCAGGCGCCCGATATTCGCGTCCACCTGCGCGACCGCCGCGGCCAGCTCCGGTGAACCGCTGCCGAAATCGTGCCCGGCCCTGTCCACGTGCTCGAAATACAGCGTGATCAGGCGCGGCCGCCGTGCTTCGGGCCATGCCAGCCAGTCAATGACCTGGGTGACGCGGTCGCCGCCGGGGACCGAGGCGTCGAAGCTGTGCCAGTGGCTCGGCGACACGCCGCCGATCGCCGCCTCGGTGCCGACGAAATAGTACGCGGCGGTCACGAGCCCGTTTTTCTCCGCCGTCACCCAGACGGGCTCGCCGCCATACCAGCGCGCGTCTTCCACGCTGCTGCGGTCATGCAGGTGGTACCACCGGTTTCGCGCCTCGTCGGGAAAATGGTTGTGGACGATGCCGTGCTCCGCCGGGTATAGCCCCGTCGCGATGGAGTAGTGATTGGGAAATGTGAGGCTCGGGTAGACGGGCCGCATGGACTCGGCGCGGACGCCGGACTCCGCGATGCGCCGGAGCGCCGGTGTCGGATAAATGGACAGGTAATCCCAGCGAAAACCGTCGATCGAAATCAGGATCAGGCGCGGACCGTCGGCCGCGCCGGGCGCGTTTCTGCCGCCGCTTCCCGGGGCCGCGCCGGCCAGCGCCTGCAGCCCGAACGCGAGCATAAAAAGCACTAAAATGGAAGTCGCAAAATCCGCGGTACCTTTTGCCGGCATGGAATGTAGTCTCATGGCGTTATATTGTAGGCGCTTTGCGAAACACGCGCTCCGCTCAGCGCTTCAATAGGGGAAATTCGTGTCATCCGACTCAACTACGGTTACAGGTCCGTCGACGCAGGAGTTTGCAGGCGACTCGCCTGCCCAGGTATCCAGGCGCCTGTTCAACGCCATGCGGCCGAAGTTCTTCCCGGCCTCCGTCCTGCCTGTGCTCGCGGGATCGGCGTGGGGCGTCATGGTCGCCGGCCAGTTCGACATGTCCGCCTTCATCCTGGCCCTGCTCGCCACCGTGTGTGTGCATGCGGGCGCCAACGTGCTGAACGATGTCGGTGACGATTCCGGCGGCACGGACCGCCGCAACGAGGACCGCATCTACCCGTACACGGGCGGCTCGCGGTTCATCCAGGCCGGCATCATGTCCGCGAGCGGTATGGCCCGCCTCGGCGTCAGCCTGCTTGGCGTGGCCGGCATTGCCGGCCTCATCCTGCTGTTCAGCAAGGGGCCGATGGTCCTGTGGTTCGGTATCGCCGGCATACTGCTGGCCGTTCTCTATTCGCTCGGCCCGGTTCGCCTGGCGTCGATCGGCCTCGGCGAGCTCTCTGTCGGCATCGCCTTCGGTGTGCTGCCGGTGACCGGCGCCGCGTGGCTGCAAAGCGGTTCCCTCGGCCTCGACGTGCTGCTGTTCTCCATCCCCGTGAGCGTCTGGGTTACCGCCATACTGCTGATCAACGAAGTGCCGGATATCGCCCCGGACGGCGCTACCGGCAAACGAACGTTGCCCGTCCGTTTCGGTCTCGGCGGCACGTCGGTCATGTACCTGCTGCTGCACCTGTCGGGCATTGCCGCGCTCCTCGCAATGGCGTTGCGAGGCGGATTTCCTGCGTGGGTGTTGATCGTGCCCGCGCTGTTGCTGCTGCTGGCCTGGCAGGCGGCGCGCGCCATCCGTACGGGTATCGCGGATCGCCCGGCCATGACGCGTGCCATCGAGATGACGCTGGGGATCCACACGATCGGCTCGATCTGGCTCACGGGCTGTGCCCTTTTTGTCGGCTACTTTTCCGCGTGAGCGGCGCATAACTCAATCAGACGTCCTACAGCCACATGCGTATAAAAATCAGGAAAGGCCTGGATATCCCGATCAAGGGAGAACCCGAAAAGGCGATCAGCGACGGCGCAGAGGTCAAGACGGTTGCGGCCGT
>DATHRM010000407.1:0-4581 GCA_035465295.1 Woeseiaceae bacterium
CATCTTCAACTCGCTCAACCCTGACGATGCCGCCAACTGGCCGGCCGAGGGCTTCGTGCTCGACGAGGACTTGTTCCAGCCCGTTCTCGTCGGCCGCGCGACCGCGTCGCAGCAGGATTCGTGGGTGCAGTACTGGGACGGTGATCCGGTCCGGAACGCCGCCCGGCAACACCCGATGGGTATTCTCACGACGCAGCGCTCCCTGGCCTGGAACTATCCGGCAGGCAACGAGTCGCTCATCTACTTCATCTACAACTTTAAGAACGTGACGGACGACGCCACGTTCCAGCAGCTCAACGAGGCGCAGTTCTTTGCCGGCGACAATGCGTTGCCGGACGGGGGAATCACGCTGAACGAGATCTACGCCGCGTTCTCGACGGACATGGACGTGACGTCAGACGCCGGCGCGAACCTCTCCACGGCCGTGCTTCCGTTCGACCTCGGGATCTCGTATCACGGCGGTTTCGCGGCGCCCGAGTTCAGCTATCCGACCGATCTGTTCTTCCCGCCGTTCTTCACGAACGCTCCGGGGTTGATCGGCGTGAAGTACCTGCGCAGCCCGGTTGATCCGGTTACGGAGCAGCAGGTGGGTCTCACGTTGTTCTCGATCACGATCAATGGGGCAGGCCCCGGCGAGGTTCCCGACCCGGTAGGCGACAAGCAGCTCTGGCGCTATCTCTCGGGCAAGGTGAGCCCGGCGCAGGGTGACGCCCCGTGCAATGTGTCGGCGCAGGTCGTTAGTGCCGACCCCGCGCAGTCTGAGCGTTCCCTGTGCTTCATGAACCAGGTCGCGGGCGACACGCGCTTCTACCAGGCCTCGGGGCCGAGCACGCTCGCCCCGGGTGACGACGGAACGATCGTCGTGGCCTATATTGCCGCGCCGACGGTGGAGACCGTGCCCGGGTTTGGCGCCAGTGGCATCAGCGTGAACGACCCGAACGACAGCGCGAACCCGCCGGGCGTTCCCTCTTTCCATCCGGGCTTCGCCAGTTCCCGGGCGTGCACGGATCCAGGCAACGTACCTGGTAGCTGCGCCGAGAATCTCACCTCCTTGCAGAACGAGATTAAGATCTTGGAGCGGGGTGCAGGCTGGATCGACTATACCGGCCCCCCCCCGGCGAGCCCGCTCGAAAGCCCGGAGCACAAGATCGACCAGAACGATGTCCTGGTGGTTCCCGGCAGCCTGCTCGGCCGCTCCCTGGTCGCGCAGACCATCTTCGATTCGAAGTTCCTGCTCGGCTTTGCCCCGGAGCAGCCCACGTTCTATCTCGTGCCTGGCAACAACCAGGTTACGGTCGTGTGGGATCCGAGCACGTCGGAGGACGAGACGGGCGAGGGCGATCCGTTCTTCGCGGTCGCAAGCGATCCCGGCAGCGCCCTGTTCAACCCGAACTACCGGCAGTTCGACGTCGAAGGTTACCGGGTTTGGCGCGGCACGTCGTCCGGCTCGCTCAGCCTGATCGCACAGTACGATTACGCGAACACGACGTTCACGGACGTGACGTGCGAGACGGTCGCACCCGGCGAGGATCTTCACGACAACTCGTCCGCCCCCGAGGATACTTTCGGATACGTGACGGGCGAAGACTGCCCGGCCGACTTCGAGAAGACGACCGTCATCGATGGCGGCCTGGTGTTCAATAACGGCTCGGCCGGCGGTGCGCCGGGCGCAGGCGTGTTCCGTCTGATTGACGGATCCGCGGCGTACAGTGGTGATCCGATCGTGGCGATCGACTCCGACGAGTCAGGGGCGAAGAAGCCGCTGGAGAACTCCGGTGTCCCGTTTGTACACGTCGACACGGACGTGATCAACAACTTCACCTACTTCTACGCGGTGAGCGCGTTCGACGTGAACTCGCTCGCCTCCGGTCCGCACTCGCTGCGGTCGGCGCGCATCACGCAGTCTGTCGTGCCTCGGGCCGATGCGCCGAACATTACGAATGCGTCGCTCGACGTGGATCTTTCCGGCGACGATGGCGTGCCGCTCAATCCGAGCGCGCCAGTTCCGGCGCTCAATAGTGACGATGGCACGTTCGCCGGGCCGTTCCCGCCGACGAACGCAGTCGAGCTGGGGTTTGCGCCGCTGGTGCCACGTCTGCTGAATGCGTTCTCGCTGTCGGCGACGATCGACAGCATCGTACCGCTTACTGTGGCGGATTGTACTAGCGCAGTGGATCCGTTCTCGGCTTGCTTGCGGCACTACATTACGACCGACCGCAACGGTAGCCTGACGGAGACGGTCGTCGACGTATACAATCCGTGGTGGTCAGCGTTCGGTGAGAGTGTACCTCAGGTCGTTCAGCTGGTCGGTGCCGAAGTGGCGTTCGATCAGGATGCGCTCGACGCGTTCGGAATTCCGAGCGGTTCGGGTAGCGCTACGGCGGTCGTGACCTACAACGAGGCCATCAATAACGGTGGTGTCGTGGAGGGTCCGCAGAACCGGCGTTTCGGTCTGCAGCACGGCGGCTCCCGCTGGTTCAGCGGCGCTAACGAGTCCGTGGCCGATCCGGCGGCGAACATTCGTGTGGGCTCCCTGCCGGGCGTCGACACGATCTGGGCTCCGATTGGCTACACGCCGATCGCCCCGGGTGCGACGGCCCCGGGTGGCCAGACGGCTTTCGAGAAGCAGTGCTTCACACGCGCCCTCGGGAAGATGGGGCGTGCCGCCGACCTCGAGTTTACGTGGAGCGGGGGCTCGGTGAGCGTTCGCGACGTGGTTCACAACGTCGACGTGCCGTTCAAGCCGTCCGCGCAGTCCAGCTACGGCTTCCTCAATACGGACGGAAACGGAAACGGCTTTCTCGACTGGCAGGACTTCAATCACATCGACAACGCCCTTCAGATTCTGCGGAACGTCGGAGGTGGTAGTTGTGACGCTGCAGCCGGATCGTCGTGGGACCCGGGCAGCGCGATCACACCAGTGTCGCTGGAGGCCGCGCCCACGATCATGCCCGTTTCCACGGAGGGTCTCGAACAGTCCGGCGTGGCTGGTTTGAGCTCGACCGGACTGGGCTTCGGGCTTTACGTCAACGGCGAGCGGTACATCTTCCAGATGGACGCGCTTCCGTCGGATGGGACGACCTGGACGCTGCGCACGTACAGCGGCGCCATCGAGTCGGCGGACGACGGGGAGGCAATTGCCGATCCGGGCGGCTACAGCTACACAAGCGAACTGCCCGGCTCGGGCACGGGACAGCGGCCCCCGATCGTGGCCGGTCTGAAGATGAGCTGGGGGGTCGAAGAGGCCACCAACTTCAATGATCCGGCAGACCTCACGCAGGTTCATACGGTTCCCGATCCGTACCTCGGGTCGAGCCTGTACGACCGGGCGCCGACATCGAAGCAGTTGATGTTCGTCAACCTGCCGCCGGAGGCGACGATCCGGATCTACACGCTCACTGGAGTGCTGGTGGACGTGCTGGTCCACGACGACATCACCGGCGGCGGCCGGCTGGCGTGGAACGTCAGAAATCGCAACAACCAGTTCGTCGCCAGCGGCGTGTACTTCTTCCACGTGATGACGCCCGACGGCGACTCGCACGTGGGCAAGTTCACGATCGTGAATCAGGCGGGAAGTAACTAAAGACGCCGAAGCGAGCACCGGTGGGGGCGTGCCGCGCCCCCACCGGAATCGACCAGCTCCCTCAGGAGGAATTCATGCGGCTACTCAGCAGACTGGCGATCGCGTTTACGGCGACGATCGCACTGCCGGGACTGCTCCAGGCCCAGGACGGGGACAACCCGGTGCAGATCCCAGGCGACAACACCGCCTTTGGCGGCTCTTCGGCCGAGTTCTTGGAATTCGGCGCGGGCGCCCGGGGCATGGCACTCGGCGGAGCCTTCGGGACGATCGTCGACGACGTGAGCGCCCTGCACTACAATCCGGCCGGCCTCACGGCGATGGACGGGGCGCAGGCGGCGCTGACGATCATGCCGTACTTCGCGGACACCGATTACTACTGGACCGGACTCGCCTTCCCGTTCTCCGACGGAGACTTCGGGTTCGGCGTGTATCTCGGCCACTTCGGATTCGGCGACCAGCCGATCTATACGGAGTCGGACGAACAGGGTGACAGTGGTGAGCTCTACGGAGTCAGCCAGACCGTGGCGGGCGTCTCGTTCGCCCACGCGTTCATCGACCGATTTTCGGCCGGTGGGACTATCAAGTTCATCAACGATGATCTGGCGACCGGCACCCTGGCGGGCGCCAAGGCGAGCACGGTCGCGTTCGACATGGGCGTGAACTTCCACAGCGAGCTCGGTGACAAGCCGATCGCGCTGTCGTTCGTCGTGCAGAATCTCGGCGGTTCGCTGAGTCACTCCGGCGACGCCCTTCGCTTCCGTGACGTGGGGGGAAGCGCCGGCTCTGAGCAGGGTGACCTGCCGGACCAGCGGATCGACCCGCCCTTCGCCATCGTGGAGACCTCCGGGTTCCCGTTGCCGCGTATTTTCCGGGCCGGTGTGAGCTATGATGTCGTGTCAGGCGACAACAGCCGGATGTCGTTGCTCGGCGAGTTCAGCGAATCGAACCATACGGCGCCGCGCTTCGGTGTCGGCGGCGAGTTCGAGTGGTGGAGCGCG
>DATHRM010000408.1:0-2429 GCA_035465295.1 Woeseiaceae bacterium
CGCCTCGGGAAGCGTTCTTCCACGTCCGCCGGCCGCCAGCCGGTGCGCCGGAACCATATCCCCAGCTTGTCTCTCCACCGCCGGGCATGGCGAGCATCGAACAGCAGGTAGTCGTAGACCTGCAGGTTCGCCCAGAACGGGTTCCAGTTGGCCAGCGGCTTGCGCACGCCGAAGATCACGGGATCGTCGTCACGTTCGTCCTCGAACGTGCCGAACAGGCGGTCCCAGAGGATCAGCATGCCGCCGTAGTTCCTGTCGATGTAACGTTCGTTTTGCGCGTGGTGCACCCGGTGGTTCGAGGGCGTCACCAGTATCCGGTCCAGTACGCCCATGCGCCGGATCACCTGTGTATGCACCCAGAACTGGTAGATGAGGTTGACGGCGTTGACCGTCACGAGGACCTCGAGCGGAAAGCCGATCACGAACAGCGGCAGGTAAAAGACCCAGCCGAAAATGAACCCGGTGCTCGTCTGCCGCAACGCGGTCGACAGGTTGTAATCCTCGCTCTGGTGGTGAACCGCGTGCGCGGCCCACAGCACCGAGATCTCGTGGCTGAAGCGGTGGAACCAGTAGTAGCAGAAATCCCAGGCCAGCGCGGCCGTAACCCAGAGCACGATGCCGCGCGGCGAGGCGTCGAACCAGCCGAGCGGCATATCGATCAGCGCGAAATTCTCGAGCACGAACCCCCACGCAATGAGCGGCAACAACTTCGTGAAATAGCCGATGGTCGTGCTGAGCGTGCCGGCGCTGAGGCTGTTGATCGCGTCGTTCGCCCGGTACAGCCCGGTGCCGCGGCTGCGGTCTATCGCCAGTTCCACGAGCAACGCCAGCAGGAAAAACGGGACGGCTAGTGCAATCAGGTCCATCGCGGAATTGTAACCGCTCGGAACGTGCTGGCGCGGCCGTTTTTACGGTAAGCTCGCCGGCACTCGGTAGTCGGAACGGAGCCATGATCAACCCCGCCGAACTGGACCTGCTTCGCACCGCGCTGGACGAGCTCGAAGCGGGCTACACGGACTTGCCGCGGTTCGCACCCGAGTTCGACGTGGATGCCGTAAGCGACGTCCTGCAGCAGGTCGCCAGTCGCATGCAGGACAATTATCCGTACTACCATCCACTGTACGCCGGGCAGATGCTGAAGCCGCCGCACCCCGTTTCCCGGCTCGCCTACGCCCTTTCGCTGTGGATCAACCCGAACAATCACGCGCTGGACGGCGGCCGTGCAAGCTCGGCGATGGAAAAAGAATGCATCGTCGACATCGGCAACATGTTCGGCTGGGAGGCGCCCCTGGGCCACCTTGCCGGCGGCGGGACGATGGCGAATCTCGAGGCCCTCTGGATTGCGAGTCGGCTCAATCCGGATAAACGCGTCGTCGCCTCGGAACTGGCCCACTACACCCACGGGCGCATCTGCGAAGTGCTGCGCATTCCCTACTCGGCGGTGCGCTGCACGCCGGGCGGGCACATGGATCTCGCGCATCTCGACGCCCTGCTGGACCGGGGCGACGTCGGAACAGTGGTCGCGACCATGGGCACCACCGGCTTCGGCGCCGTGGACCCGCTTCCCGGTATTCTCGAGCGAGCCGATAAAACGGGCATCCGCGTGCATGCCGATGCGGCATACGGCGGCTATTTCACGCTTGCGGGCAAGCTCGGCGCCAGGACGCGTGCTGCCTTCGATTCCCTGAGCCACGTCGACTCCATCGTCGTCGATCCCCATAAACACGGCCTGCAACCCTATGGCTGCGGCTGCGTATTATTCCGCGACCCGGCGGACGGTCGGTTCTACAAGCACGATTCGCCGTACACCTACTTCAGCTCGGAGGAGCTGCATCTGGGTGAAATCAGTCTCGAATGCTCGCGTCCTGGCGCCTCCGCGGTTGCACTGTGGGCAACGCACCGGCTGTTGCCGCCGGTCAGCGGCGGCGGCTTCGCGCAGGATCTCGAGCGTTGCCTGGTTGCCGCCCGCGAGTTCTGGTCGCGGCTCGATGCGAGCCCGTCTTTTCGCCCGCTGATGAAACCGGAACTCGACATCGTGACCTATGCCGTCAATGCGCCGGACACGGCCACCGCGTCACGGCAGGCACGGCAGGTCTTCAAACGCGCCGCCGAAGAAAACCTGCACCTCGCGCTGGCGGAGCTGCCCGCCGCGATGCTGCGGGCCTGTGCGCCGGAGATTCGCGAAACGACGGCCACGGTGACCTGCCTGCGCTCGGTACTGATGAAGCCCTTACACCGCGACTGGATTGACCGCCTTGTTGCAATCTTGGAGAATGCGGCGGTAACTGATTGATTCCAAATGACCGAATCGTTATTCCTGCCTGTCGGGACTGACGCACGTCGACAGGTCGCGTTGCGGCCAGGGTGAAATTGAAGGCGATTTTCCTACAAGCGTTCCTGGTCGGCCTGGGTGGTTTCTTCGGTGCCCT
>DATHRM010000409.1:0-4865 GCA_035465295.1 Woeseiaceae bacterium
GGCCTGGGTAAGGCGGAAATTGAGCTCGAGAAAATGCGGCAGGGTCGCGGCAAAAAACTCGTCTACACCCCCGGCGCGCCGCGCGACCTCTTTCAGGTTGACCCGTGTCAGGGTCGAAGCGCCGCCGGCCAGCGGCAATACATTGTAACAGCTGACGATGCCGTAGCCGCGCTCGTCGAATGCCTGCGCGTGAACGACGTGATTTGCGATATGGGGTTTGCAGCACACGGCGATGTTCCTGCCGGCCATGGCCAGGATTTCCTCGCCACTCGCCTGCGGGTCGTAGAGAAGGGTCAGGTTGGGCGCGATCTGTTTGAGTTCCGCGTCGACGCGCAGGATCGTCCGCGCGACACGATTGTCTGTCGGGCCGATATTGGCATGCATGAAGGCGTCAGGCAGTGTTCGGTCGAGATACCGCCAGAACAACCGAATCTTTTCGTAAAGCTGGTCGTCGCTGACGTCTGCGCAGAACGGCAGCAGCAGTTCGTCCAGCTGGCCGATGTAGACGGGCATGCCCGTGACCGAGGGCACGTGATGATAGGCAATCGTCAGCGTATTGATGGCCTCGTCGAGCGTCGCGGGCACCGGCAGCTCCAGGTATTCGCTGCCTTGCTGCAGGACCACGCGATAATCCGGCAGGACGTATCGCGGCTTGTAAGGCGCGTGGCCCTCGTACATGTCGCAGATAACGCGCTCGTCCAGCGCTTGCCGCGTCTCCGCGTCGAGTGGCGGGTACGGCAGCAGGTTCTCGGCCTCCAGCGACAGGTAGCGCGCCTTCTGCGCGGGGTTCAGCGTCGCATCGTTGGCGATGCTGCGCAGCTTGCGGAGTGTGTCCTGCATCGTGTCGCTCCGGTTCCGGGTACCGACTCTGCCCTCATTCTAGCCGAAATCCGAAACAGATCGGCTCGCCCGGCTCCGCTATCATCGGGTTTTCCTGCCTCTACCGGAGAGCGCCATGTGCCGCTGGATCGCCTACTCGGGCACGCCTATCTACCTGCACGAAGCCCTGTTCGAGCCGGAACATTCGCTGATCGACCAGAGCCTGCGGGCGAAATCCAGCGAGACGACGACCAACGGCGACGGCTTCGGCATCGGCTGGTACAACGAACGCGAGTTCCCCGGCGTCTTCAAGGACGTGCGGCCTGCCTGGAACGACAACAACCTGCGCGCCCTGTCCCAGCAGATAAAAGCGTCGCTGTTCGTGGCGCATATCCGGGCAGCGACCGTGGGCGCGATACAGCGCAGCAACTGCCATCCGTTCTGCCACGAAGAATGGTTGTTCGTGCACAACGGCGCCATCGAAGGTTACGAGAAGATCCGCCGCGACCTGATGTTCGCCGTTGCCCCCGAGCTCTTCAATTCGATCGAGGGAACGACCGATTCGGAGCTCATGTTTTACCTGGCCCTGACCTTCGGCATGCAGGGCGACGTAGCGAGCGGTCTCGCGCGGATGGCGGGTTTCGTCGAGATGACGGCCGGGAAGCACGGTATCGAGGACCCGCTGCAGATGACGCTCGGCATCAGCGACGGCGAGAAACTCTACGCGGTGAGATATTCGAGCGCGCGCGAATCGCGGTCGCTGTTTCACAGCACCGATACCGAGGCGCTCGAAGACGTCACCCCGGAGGCCGACCGCGTCTCCTCGAAGACCTGCGCAATCGTGTCGGAACCGTTGACCAGCCTGGCGGACGCGTGGCAGGAGGTTCCCGAGTCGAGCTTCGTGACCATCGCCGGCGGCGAGGTGCATCGGGAGCATTTCGAGCCTCGCCGGCCCTGAGCCCGAGACATTTAGATACAAGCCGTTACGAAACTGTCACCCCGAAACGCCTCACCCCCGCTACGCTGTGTCGAGGACGGAGAGGTGAATACAGTCATGACATTCAGAATCAGGACGTGGCTGGCGGCTGCGCTGCTCGGGTCCGGGCTCGCCGCGGCATTGCCGGCGGCGGCCAGTGACACCGGCATCGAGGTCCGCGTCGTCAGCGCGGAGACCCGGCGCGCACTCGAGGACATCGAGGTTACCGTCACGGCAAGAGACGGCGAGACCGCCACGGCAACGACGGATGGCGACGGCGTCGCCCGGTTCACGGCGCTCGAGCCCGGCCTGTACGCGCTGAACGCGGCAAGCGCCGGCTTCGTCGAAGCGCTCGAGCCGAGCATTCGCGTCGTCGCGCGCAGCACCACGCCGGTGCGCCTCGAGATGCTGCCGATCGACGAAGGCCTCGACGAGGTCGTCGTTGTCGCGCGTGCCGTGCAGGCGGACCTGTACAGCGCCGTCAGTTCGACGTATCTCAATCGCGAAGAGCTGCGCAGCGCCGTGGGTGCCGGCAGCGACGTAATGCGCGCGCTCGATGGCCTGCCGGGCCTGATCTCGACCGGCGACTTTGCCAATTTTTCGGTGCGCGGGCGCGGCCCGCGCGACAACCTGATCTATGTCGACGGCCTGCCCTTCGACAAGGTCGTGCATTTCGACCAGACGCTCGGCGAGGAAGAAGACATCGGCGGCGGCGGCCGGTTCTCGATCTTTGCGCCGAACTCGATCCAGGGCGCCGAGTTCTCGCCGGGGGGATGGAGCGCCGCTTATTCCGGCCGCTCCGGTTCGCTGCTGCAGCTCGACGTCGTCGGCGGGAGCCCGACGCCGAGCGCAAGCCTGCGCGTCGATATTGCGGGCGTCGAGCTGGGCTACGACGGTCCCAGCGGTTTTCGCGACGACACGACGATGTTCCTGACGGCCCGCAGCTTCGACTTCGGCCGCGTATTCGACATCATCGACGAGAAGGACATCGGCCAGCCCGAGCTCTCCGACTTCATCCTGAAGACGGTCACGGAGTTCGACGATCGCAACAGCTTCGAGGTTCTCGCAATCGCCGCGCCGGAAAGCTATAGCCGCGACATCGACAACGTTCTCGCGTCGCCGAATTTCGAAGACGTGGCGCTGCTCGATTCCGAGCAGGACCTGGGGCTGCTCGGATTCACCTGGCGGCGGCTCGTCGGTGACACCGGCGAATGGACCAACAAGTTGTATTTTCGTGACAGCGACAAGACCAGCTCCGAGGGCGAGGCCTATCCCGACCTCGTTCCGGAAGGCACCCCGGCCGACGAGATCCCGGTTCGGGAACGCCTGATCACGATCGACGAGGCGGAAAGGGAGATCGGCTGGCGCAGCGACTATTCGCTGACCAACGGCTTCGGGCCCGCGAGCCTGGGATTGCGCGTCGTGCAGACCGACGTCGACTACTCCACGTTCCTGCGCGAGGACTGGATCCGCTTCGTGTATCGCAGCACCGACCCGCGCCCGCCGGGCCAGGATTACATCGTGCTCACGCCGGACACCGTGAACTCCGCGTTCGCCGCAAAGGAAACGAACTACGCCGCCTATGCCGAACAGGTCTTCGAGTTCGGCCGCTGGGACCTGCGGGCGGGCCTGCGCTACGACCGCGACAATTTTGCCGGGGAATCGCTCCTATCGCCGCGTTTCGCGGCCAACTGGCGCCTCTCGCCCGTGACACGACTCTCGGCCACCGCCGGCATCTTCTACCAGTCGCCGCGCTACCTGGCGCGCTCCGCCAACCCCGACAACTTCGACATCGCCAACGAGAAGATCACGCACTTCAGCGTGGGCGTCGAACACGATTTCGGCCGCAACTGGCGGCTGCTGGTCGAACCGTACTACCAGCGGCTCGACGACCTCGTCGTGGCCGAAGGCCGGACCAGCGGCCGGGTGACGAACGACGGCGAGGGAACGAATTACGGCGTGGACGTGGTGGTGTCGCGTTTCTTCGACAACGGCTGGTCCGCGAATGCGACCTACTCGTACAACCATGCGCGTTATGACGACAATGACGGCAACGGCGAGTACGACGCCGATTTCAACCGGCCGAATTTCGTCTCGATCGGCGGCAGCTGGGAAATCAGCGAGCGCTGGAAAGTCGGCGCGCGCTGGAAGTGGGCCGACGGCCGGCCGACCGACGATTTCATTATCAACGAGGACGTGCTCGGCCCGGGGCAGCCACTCAGGTACTCCAAGGAACTTAACGACCAGAACGCGCTGCGCCTCGAGAGCTACCACTCGCTCAACATCCGCGTGGACTACCGCCGCCCGATCGGGCCCGTCGACCTCGTCGCGTTCATCGACGTAATCAATGTCTACGGCGGCCCGGGCGCGAATTCCCAGGAGTTCGATCCACGCAACGGCATCAACGTCGTCGAGGAGAACGAGGCGTTCCCGATTATCGGGATCATCTTCGAACGAACGTGGTAGGAATCGGCGCGCGCCGCTAGCCGGGTTTGCCGTCGGCACGCGGCATGAGCAGGACCGGCAGATAAACCGCCACGTACAGCAGAAATGCGGCGAACCAGAGTGTGCCGGCGGTCATGACGACGGCGACGTAGCTGCCGGGCACGATACCCGGGCCGAATACCCGGACGGCTACCGCCAGCGTCACGAGCAAATACGCCGCAACCGTGACCGGGTGCGCGCGCAGTGGCCGTCCCGTGTGGCCCAGCGCCGCGCGCGTCATCACCGCGAGGATCATCGAGCCGGCGGCACCGGCGCCCAGCGCATGTTGCCAGTACGCCGCCCACGCGAATTCGCCGAACAGGAACGCCGCCTTCAACGCGAGGCCGACCGGCAGCCAGAGGTAGGCGACGTGGAGTATCCACACGATCGGCGTGGAGACCGTGCGCAGTCCCTGCCAGCCGGAAAGGCGCCATGCCTGCAACGCGGCCGCGAGGGCCGCGAGCCATGCCGTGACCATCCCGCCGGGCGCGGCCATGTCCGCCACCGCGTATCCCAGCATGGCGGGGACGACCAGTTTTTCGGCCAGGGGGTACGATCGTATAGCCACGTCCGCGCCGCGTTGCCC
>DATHRM010000410.1:0-9698 GCA_035465295.1 Woeseiaceae bacterium
GTCGCGCGCCCAGGCATCGAGCTCCGACGGCCGGATAAACTTGCGGTACTCATGGGTGCCCGCGGGCAGCAGCTTGAGCACGTATTCAGCGCCGACGATCGCGAACACGAACGATTTAGGGTTCCGGTTGATCGTCGAGAAGAACACATCGCCGCCCGGTTTGACGAGTGTCTTGCACGACCGGATCACCTCATAGGGCTCGGGGACATGCTCGAGCATTTCGAGGCAGGTAACGACGTCGAACTCGCCCGCCCGTTCGCTCGCGAGGTCTTCGGCCGTGGTCTGCAGGTAGTCCACAGCGACCCCGGATTCGACCTGGTGCAGGCGCGCGACCGTCAACGGACCTTCGGCCATGTCGATGCCGGTTACCGTCGCGCCGGCCTCGGCCATGGATTCGGTCAGGATGCCGCCGCCGCAACCGATATCGACGACGCGCCTGCCGGCCAGTTGCGTACCCTGGCGAATCCAGTCGAGACGCAGGGGATTGATTTCGTGCAGTGGCCGGAAGTCGCCTTCCGGGTCCCACCAGCGGGCCGCCAGTGCGTTGAACTTGGCGACTTCCGCCGCATCCACATTGTCGCGACCTGGATTGGATTGGTTCATGCCTCTATGTCCTGGAATCAGCGATGCGCTGCTGCCACTCGCGGCTGCGCCGGAAAATGCTTTCCCTGTTTATGGTGGTCAATTCGCCGCGATCAAGCAGGTGGCGTCCGCCGACCCAGACATCGGAAACCTGGTCGGCCCGGGTCGCATAAACCAGCTGCGAGACCGGGTCGTAGAGCGGCTGGCTGTTGCAGCGAAGCAAGTCGATACAGGTCAGATCCGCCCACTTTCCGACTTCGATCGAACCGATCTCGTGATCGCGCCGCAATACCCGCGCGGCGTCGAGGGTTGCCATGCGGAGTGCCTCCCCGGCCGTGATGGCGCCTGCGTCGCCGGCCGTTACCCTGGCGAGCAGCGCGGCCAGGCGGGCTTCGGCAAGTATGTCAAGCAGGTTGTTGCTGGCCGCGCCGTCGGTGCCGAGACCCACGGTTACCCCGGCGTCACGAAAGGCCCTGGCCGGCGCTATGCCGCAGGCCAGCTTCAGGTTCGAGGCAGGGCAGTGAACGACGCCGGCGCCGGCGCCCGCGAGCCGCTCGATTTCCTCCGCCGTGACGTGCACCGCATGGACCGCCAGCAACGAGGCGTTCAGGAGCCCGACGTCATCGAGGCGCTCGATCGGGCGCTTGCCGGTCGCTTCGACGGATTGCGCCACTTCCGCCTGCGACTCGTGCAGGTGAATCTGCACCGGCACGTCCAGCTGGTCAGCCAGCACGCGCAGCTCGGTGAAAGCGGCGTCAGACAGGGCGCGCGTGCTGTGCGGAGCGAAACAGGTCGAGATCAACGGGTGGTCCGCGTAGCGATCGTGCACCAGGTCGGAGGCCTTGCCGAGGTATTCGGCGACGTTCTCCGCCCAGGCGGACGGGAAATCCACGATCGGCGTACCGATTACGGCGCGCATGTGGAGGTCGACCGCGGTTTCGGCGACGATTTCCGGGAAAAAGTACTGGTCGCTGAAGCACGTGATCCCCGCCGTGAGCATTTCGGCAATGGCCAGTTCGGTGCCGTCGCGCACCAGCTCCGCGCTGGCGAAACGGCGTTCCACGGGCCAGACCCCCTCCTGGAGCCAGGATTCCAGCGGCAGGTCGTCCGCAAGGCCGCGAAACAGCGTCATGGCGGCGTGGCCATGCGCGTTGACGAGTCCCGGGATCAGCGCATGGCCAGGCCGCTCGACGAACACGCTCGGCTGAAATACCTCCCGCGCTTCCGCCAGCGGAAGAATGGCGGCGATGCGGTTGTCGACGACGGCGACGGCATGATCCTCGAGCACGCGGCCGGCGGGTTCGACCGGTATGCACCAACGGGCCGCAATCAGGAAATCGCAATGTCGCATAGAGCTCGTGCCGGTCTGCTTTCGGGAGGGACGGGGCAGGCAACCAGTGGGCAGTATACAGCCCGTGGAAACTGGTGCCAGCGGCCGCTTTCAGCCCGCGAAAACTCGCCGAAACCCTGCTGAAACGGGCTCGCCTATGGTAGAATTACGGCTTGTTAAATGCTCGAAACCGGGGCCATTCAGTCCCGGTGACATCGACACGTTTTTTCGTATTGAACCCGCAGTCTTGCGCCTCCCGGATTCCGCTTTGCGAGCGGAGTCGCGCTGGAATTGTGAGCTGAGAAAGTAACCAAGATATGGCTGAAGTTGCCCAGGAATTGCTGTCCGTCAACCTCGAAGACGAGATGAAGCAGTCCTATCTCGACTACGCGATGAGCGTCATCGTGGGTCGAGCCCTCCCCGACGTCCGAGACGGCCTGAAACCCGTGCACCGCCGCGTACTCTACGCGATGCGCGAACTCGGCAACGACTACAACAAGCCCTACAAGAAATCGGCGCGCGTTGTGGGTGACGTGATCGGCAAATACCACCCGCACGGCGACACCGCCGTTTACGACACGATCGTGCGCATGGCGCAGTCCTTCTCCATGCGCTACCTGCTGGTAGACGGCCAGGGCAACTTCGGTTCCGTGGACGGCGACGCACCGGCCGCAATGCGGTACACGGAAGTGCGGATGTCGCGCCTCGCTCACGAGTTGCTGGCCGACATCGAGAAGGAAACCGTCGACTTTGCCGAGAACTACGACGGCTCCGAAAGCGAGCCGACGGTCATGCCGACCCGTTTGCCGAACCTGTTGGTGAACGGCTCCTCGGGCATCGCCGTGGGCATGGCGACCAATATTCCGCCCCATAACCTGGGCGAAGTCATTAATGCCTGCCTCGCATTGATCGACGACCCGGCGATAGACGTCCCCGGGCTCATGGAACACCTGCCGGGGCCGGATTTCCCGACCGCCGGCATCATCAACGGCGCCCAGGGCATTCTCGCGGCCTACCGGACCGGCCGCGGGCGCGTGCACATCCGGGCGCGGACGGAAGTCGAGGAGTTCAAGGCCGGGCGTGACGCCATCATCGTTACGGAGCTTCCCTACCAGGTAAACAAGGCACGGTTGATCGAGAAGATCGCCGACCTGGTTCGCGAGAAGCGCATCGAAGGCATCAGCGAGTTGCGCGACGAGTCCGACAAGGACGGCATGCGCGTCGTTATCGAGCTCAGGCGGGGCGAGTCGGCGGACGTCGTGCTGAACAATCTCTACAAGCAGACTCCGATGCAGACGGTCTTCGGCATTAACATGGTGGCGTTGCACGACGGCCGCCCGCAGTTAATGAACCTGAAGCAGGTTCTCGAGGCCTTCCTCGCGCACCGCCGCGAAGTCGTTACCCGTCGCACGATATTCGACCTTCGCAAGGCCCGCGATCGTGCTCACGTGCTGGAAGGGCAGACGGTCGCCCTTGCCAACATCGACGCGGTGATCGAACTGATCAAAGCGTCGCCGTCACCGGCGGAGGCGCGCGACGCGCTGATTGCGAAGACCTGGGAGCCGGGCGAGGTCACCGGCATGCTGGAGCGCGCGGGCAAGACGGACACGCGGCCGGACGAGCTGGAGCCGCAATTCGGGCTGCACGAAGGCAGGTATCACCTGTCACCGGTCCAGGCACAGGCGATTCTCGACCTGAGGCTGCATCGCCTGACCGGGCTCGAGCAGGACAAAATTCTTAACGAATACAAAGAGATACTCGCTAAAATTAAGGAATTTTCTGAGATTCTTGCCGACCCCGACAAGCTGCTGCAGGTGATTCGCGACGAGCTCGACGACATTCGCGACCGCTACGGTGACGAGCGCCGCACCGAGATCGTCGAGGACTATACGGACCTCCAGGTCGAGGACCTGATTCCCGAGGAGGACGTCGTGGTCACGCTGTCGCACGGGGGCTATGCCAAGGCGCAGCCGATCGGCAGCTACCAGGCACAGCGGCGTGGCGGGCGCGGCCGTTCTGCGACGCGCGTCAAGGACGAGGATTTCATCGACAAGCTGTTCGTCGCCAATACGCACGACACGATCCTGTGTTTCTCCAGCCGCGGCAAGGTGTACTGGCTCAAGGTCTACCAGGTGCCGCAGGCGAGCCGTGGCTCGCGCGGCAAGCCCATCGTCAATCTGCTGCCCCTCGAGGCCGACGAGCGCATTTACACGATCCTGCCCGTGAAGGAGTTTGACGACGACAGTTTCGTGTTCATGGCAACCTCGAGCGGCACCGTCAAGAAAACGCCGCTCAGCCAGTTCTCGAGGCCGCGTTCCAGCGGCATTATCGCCATCGACTTGCGTGACGGCGACAAGCTCGTCGACGCCAAGATCACCGATGGCGAAGCGGAGATTCTGCTGGTCGCGAGTTCCGGCAAGGGAATTCGTTTCCGGGAAGCCGACGTCAGGCCGATGGGCCGCGGCGCGGCCGGCGTGCGCGGCATCAAGTTGCCGGCCGGTCACGAGGTCATTGCGGTATCGATCGTGCAGGAAGGGCTGGTGCTCACCGCCACCGAAAACGGTTACGGCAAGCGCACGGCTGTCGAGGATTTCCCGGTGCAGGGCCGCGGCGGGCAGGGCGTGATAGCGATCCAGACCACGGAACGCAACGGCCGCACGGTCGGGGCGGTGCTGGTCGGCGACGAGGATGAAATCATGCTCATCAGTTCGAACGGCACCCTGGTTCGCACGCCGGTGGACGATATCTCGATTCAGGGCCGCAATACCCAGGGTGTGCGCCTGATCCGGGTCGAGGAAGGGCAGCGGCTCGTCGGCGTCGCAAGAATCGAGCCGATCGACGAGGAGGCCGAAGAATAACGGGCAATGTGCATATGCACATTCCGCTAGTGCATTGGCGCCGCTAAACCGTAACAATACCCGGCTTGTGAAATTCCCCGGGTAAGGACTCCAGCGATATGTCTCGCGTCTACAATTTCAGTGCCGGCCCCGCCGCGCTGCCGCTCGAAGTGCTCGAATCCATCCGCAACGATATCCCGGACTGGCAGGAGACCGGCATGTCGGTCATGGAAGTCAGCCACAGGAGCAAGGAATTCGTGGCGCTCGCGGAACGGGCCGAGGCCAATTTTCGGGAATTGCTGGGCATTCCGGACGATTACAGCGTGCTGTTCACGCAGGGCGGCGCGACCCTGCAGATGTCCATGGCGCCGATGAACCTCGCAGGCGCCGACGACACCGCCGACTACGTGATCACCGGAAGCTGGGGGAAAAAGGCGGCCGGCGAAGCGCGCAAGTTCTGCACGGTCAACGTGGCCGCCGACGCTTCCGACGAGAATTTCACCTACATCCCCGAGGAATCGTCCTGGCAGCGCAGCGACGATGCCGCCTACCTCCACATCACGCCCAACGAGACGATTGCCGGCGTCGAGTTTCACTCCGTGCCGTCGGGGGACATCCCGATCGTCGCCGATATGTCGAGCACCATCCTCTCCCGCCCGATCGACGTGGGTCGCTATGCCGTTATCTATGCCGGCGCACAGAAGAACATCGGCCCGGCGGGGATCACCGTCGTCATCGTTCGCAATGACCTGCTTGACCGGGCACCATTGAACCTGCCGCACCTGATGACGTGGCGTTCCTATGCCGAGTCGGGCTCGATGACCAATACGCCGCCGACCTTCGCCTGGTACGTCGCGGACCTGGTATTCCAGCACCTCCGGGATCGTGGCGGGCTCGAGGCGATGGGCGAGATCAACTCCCGCAAAGCAAACCGGCTCTACGATGCGATCGACAGCTCGGACTTTTACTCGAACCCCGTCAGGGGAGACGCGCGCTCCTGGATGAACGTGCCGTTCGTGCTCGCGGATGCGTCACTAGACGCGAGATTCCTCGAGGAATCGGCGGACGCGGGGCTCAAAAACCTCAAGGGGCACCGCTCCGTCGGCGGCATGCGCGCCTCCATTTACAACGCGGTGCCGGAAGAGGCGGTCGAGGCATTGATCGAGTTCATGAGCGAATTTGAAAGGGTCAACGGGTAAGTATTCATGTACAAGGTTCTGACACTGAACAACATCGCGGTAGCGGGCCTCCGGCGCCTGCCGCGCGAGCGCTTCGAAGTAGCCTCGGAGATCGCGCATCCGGATGCGGTCATCCTGCGCTCCTACAACATGCACGACATGGATATCCCGGAGACCGTGGTCGCTATCGGACGTGCCGGGGCGGGAACCAACAACATACCGGTCGAGGCCATGGCCGCCCGCGGCGTGCCCGTATTCAATGCGCCAGGCGCGAACGCGAACGCGGTGAAAGAACTCGCCATCGCCGGCTTGTTGCTGGCGGCGAGAAACATCTGTGACGCGCGAGAATACGTGAAGGGTCTGACCGAAACCGGGGATGCGCTCAACAAGGCGGTCGAGGCGGGCAAAAAGCAGTTCGTGGGTTTCGAACTGCCAGGCAAGACACTCGGTGTCATCGGTCTCGGCGCCATCGGCGTCCAGGTTGCCAACGCAGCGCTGGAACTGGGCATGAAGGTCGTCGGTTTCGATCCGGCGATCACCGTGCGCCGGGCCTGGCAGCTGTCATCCGGTGTAGAGCATGCAGAAACCCTGGACCAGCTTTTCCAGCGCGCCGATGCGGTCACGGTTCACGTGCCGCTCATCGACGCCACGCGCAACCTCGTCAACCGCGACCGCATCGCGCTGATGAACAAGGGCGGCACGATCGTGAACTTTGCGCGCGGTGGCGTTGTCGATAACGAGGCGACCCTTGCGGCGCTCGACAGCGGACACCTGCATGCCTACGTCTCGGATTTCCCGACGCCCGACCTCATCGCACATCCCAGGGTGGTGGCGTTGCCGCACCTCGGTGCATCGACAGCGGAAGCCGAGGAGAACTGCGCGATCATGGTCGCGGAGAATGTGAAGGACTATCTCGAAAACGGCAACATTCGTTGTTCGGTCAATTTTCCCGAGTGCCGGCTACCGCGCATGGATGCCTACCGGATTACGATCGCCAACGCCAACGTGCCGAACATGGTGGGGCAGATCTCGACATGCCTCGGCGACGCCGGCCTCAACATCGAGGACCTGCTGAACAAGTCCATCGGCAACCTGGCCTACACGATCGTCGACGTCAACGAACCGGTTACGGATGAAATCGAATCGAAGTTGCGCTCGATCAACGGTGTACTGACTTTGCGAAACCTGGGCAAGCCTGTAACCTGACCGGCGATGGCCGACAACGACAAGCACCCCGACAATCCGGACCTTGCGAAGATCCGCGAGCGCATTGACGAGATCGACGAGCGCATCCAGTCGCTCATCAATGAGCGCGCGCGTTTTGCGCAGCAGGTCGGTTTCTCGAAAGGCAAGCTCGCGTCGCCGGTCGACTACTACCGGCCCGAGCGCGAAGCCGAGGTGTTGAGGAAAATTCAGGCCCGTAACGAAGGCCCGATTCGCGACGAGGAGATGCTGCGCCTGTTCCGCGAGATCATGTCGGCGTGCCTCGCACAGCAGGAGCCTCTCCGGGTCGGCTTCCTCGGGCCCGAAGGGACCTTTACCCAGACCGCCGTTTTCAAGCATTTCGGCCATTCGGTGCGCGCACTGCCGTTTCACACGATCGACGAGATTTTCCACGAGGTGGAGAGCGGGGTGGCCGACTTCGGCGTGGTGCCCATCGAAAACTCGACGGAAGGCTCGGTCAACAATACGCTGGACATGTTCCTGACGTCGCCGTTGAAGATTGCGGGCGAGATCGAGCTGAAGATCGAACAGCACCTGCTCGGCAGCGAGACCGGGCTGGACAAGATCGAACGAATCTGCGCACACGAGCAATCGCTGGCGCAATGCCGGAGCTGGCTACGGGAATATCTTCCGCACGCGGAACTCATCGGCATGTCGAGCAATGCCGCGGGCGCGCGGAGAGCGCGCGACGAATCGGGAACGGCCGCGATCGGGCCGGCAGTGGCCGCGGACGTCTACGACCTCGAAATCCTCGTCAGCAACATCGAAGACCGTGCCGACAACGCGACGCGCTTCCTGGTCGTCGGCCGGGAACTGCTCGCACCCAGCGGCAACGACAAGACGACGATCCTCGTGTCCACGAGCGACACCGGGGAGGGAGCCGGCGTGCTCCACCAGCTGTTGCAGCCGCTCGCCAATCACGGCGTCAGCATGACCCGCATCGAATCGCGGCCGTCGCGGCGCAAGAACTGGGACTACGTTTTCTTCATCGATCTCGACGGTCACGCGGAAGAGGCGCCGGCCCGGGAGGCGCTGGCGGAACTGCAGGAGCGAAGTTCGTTGTTCCGCGTACTCGGGGCCTATCCCAAGGCGGTCGGCTGAAACCACAGCTCATGCACTTTCTGATCCGGCCAGCAGCGATCCGCGACGCAGAGCTCACCGTGCCGGGTGACAAGTCGGTGTCGCACCGCGCCGTCATGCTCGGCAGCATCGCCGAAGGCGTTACCGAGGTCCGCGGATTCCTGGCGGGCGAGGACTGCCTCGCCACGATCGGCGCGTTCCGCAACATGGGCGTTGAAATCGAGCGGCCGAGTACCACCGAACTCGTCATCCACGGTGCCGGCCTGCACGGGTTGCGGCCGCCGGACTGCGAACTGGACCTCGGAAACTCGGGAACGGCTATGCGGCTCATGGCCGGGGTGCTGGCGGGACAGGATTTTTCCGCAACGTTGACCGGCGACGAATCTCTCACCGGGCGCCCGATGCAGCGCATCATCACGCCGCTGTGCCGCATGGGCGCGGGTATCGAAAGCCGGGACGGAAAGCCGCCGCTGCGAATTCGCGGTAATCCGTCGCTCGCGGGCATCGATTACGTGCTGCCGATGGCCAGCGCCCAGGTGAAGTCGGCTATCCTGTTTGCCGGTCTCTATGCGAAAGGCCGGACCACGGTCACCGAACCGGCTGTTACACGCGACCACACTGAACGCATGCTGCGCGCCATGGGCGTCACGGTCGGCGTCAACGATGGACGCATCGACGTTCACGGCCCGGCGAGGTTGCGCGCTTGCCCGGTGCAGGTACCGGCCGACCTGTCGTCCGCTGCTTTCGTAATCCTCGCCGCGCTGCTGACCGACAACGCGGACGTGCTGATACGTGATGTCGGCGTAAACCCGACACGAACCGGCGTGCTCGACATCCTGCAGGCAATGGGCGGCGCGATCACCCTCGAGAATTTGCGCGACATGGGCGAAGAACCCGTTGCCGATATTCGCGCGAGGTCGTCGAGGCTCCACGGTATCGAGGTCGATCCCGGGCTGGTGTCCCTCGCCATCGACGAATTTCCGGTGCTGTTCGTAGCCGCGGCGGCAGCCGATGGCGTAACCCGCTTCAGCGGCATCGGCGAGCTGCGCGTGAAGGAGAGCGACCGGATCGCTGCCATGGCCGCCGGCCTGCGGACACTCGGTATCCGCGTCGAGGAGTCCGGCGACGGCGCAGATGTCCATGGCGGGACGTTCTCGGCAGGGGTGGTGGAGAGTTTCGGCGATCACCGTATCGCCATGTCGTTTGCGGTAGCCGGCACGGTCGCTGCCGGGCCCGTCACGGTCAGGGACGTCGCCGCGGTGGAGACGTCATTCCCGGGGTTCGAAGCCTGTCTCGCGAGCCTCGGCGCGGATATTTCTCACCAGGCGGGGGACCCGGCATGACGAAAAAAATTCCGCCGGTCATCGCCATCGACGGGCCCAGCGGTTCCGGCAAGGGCACGATTGCACGTCGCGTGGCGGACACGCTCGGCTGGCACCTGCTGGACAGCGGGGCCTTGTACCGGCT
>DATHRM010000411.1:0-2181 GCA_035465295.1 Woeseiaceae bacterium
GCGTATCTCGTCGGCGAACCGCTCGCGCGCCGCATCGCTGCGTTCGTGTGTACCGTCGAATGGCGGAATAGTGCGATCGAGCACACCGAATTCCTCGATGCCGGTTACCTCGAGCGGATAATTCTCCGTGCGGTTCTTGAGGAGCGTGATGCGGCGCGCTTCTTCCCAGGTGATGCCGTCGTCGACGCCCAGCCGGGCGTGCGCCTCGCCCAGGCGCAGCACGCCGCCGCGTTCATGCGTGTAGTAGTCGTATTTCCTGTCGTCCGCCGCAGCGACGGCCCTGTCCGTTGCATAGAGAATGCCCGGATGTGCACCCCGGCTGATCGGGTCGTCGTCGATGAAGGGATCGATGCGGCCTTCCTCGTAGATGCCCGGCGCGGGCATGAGAAAAACCTGGTCCGGTTTCGGCTTGTTGCCGGCGCAACCACCGGCTGCTGCGAGCGCGGCAACAAGCACTGTCACTGCAAAAGCGTTTCTCATTTTGACCTGTTTTGCGAGAGTTTTCTGTGGCTCCCGATAAGTATATAGTGGCCTGCCACGAAGATTGCGTCAGGCAGGTCCCGGACTCGCGGGATTGGAGAATCTCAATGCTAACCAACAGGTTTTACAGAATTGTAACCATCGCCAGCGTACTGGTACTGGCGGCGGGAACGAGCGGTTGCGCCACCGACAACATCCGTTCCGATTACGACCCGACCGCCGATTTCAGCCAGTACGAGACGTTCAACTTCTTTCCCGACGCCGGACCCGAAGACACCAACTACCAGGGCTTTTTTTCCAGGTACATGATCGCCGCGATCACCCGGGAAATGCAGGCGCGCGGTTACAGGCTTTCGGAAGACCCGGACATCCTGATCAACTTCAACGCCAACCTGCGTGAGAAGACCGACGTGCGGACGTCGCCTGCGCCGATGTACGGCGGCTACTACGGCTATCGCGGCGGCTTCTACGACCCGTGGATGGGCTACGGCTACGCGCAGGAAACGCACGTATCCCAGTACACCGAGGGTACCTTCAATATCGACCTCGTCGACGCCCGCAAGAAAAAGCTCGTCTGGGAGGCTGTGGCCGTCGGCCGCGTCACCGAAAAGGTGCTCGAGGAACTGGAAGAACGCATCAACGCCGGTGTGGCAAAAGCGTTCGCCAAATATCCGTTCGTCGCCGGCAGCGACGAGCCGCAGCCGGCCGCGAAATAAGCCTAGAGCTGGCTCTTCGGGATAATGCGCGCAAACCAGGCAGCAAAACGCTGCCCCCAGGTCGTCTCGGGCTCCTTGTCGTAGATGACCTCTTTACCGTCCCGGTAGCCGCGCCAGCGGAGGTTGCCGTCCTCGTCAAGGAACACCTCGAAGGCCTGTTGCCTGAGCGCGTCCTCGACCAGCACCGCGTAAATCAATGCCAGTTCCGGGTCGCGGATGATCACGCCGAGCTCGGTGTTGAGATTCGCCGAGCGCGGGTCGAAGTTGAATGACCCTATGAACACTTCCTTGTCATCGACGATGAAAGCCTTCGTATGCAGCGTGGCCCTGGCTCCGCCGGTATCGACGAACTCCGTGCCTGCCACGTCCGCATCCGGCCGTGCCTCGTAAATCTCGACGCCTTCCTGCAGCAACGGCTTGCGGGACGGCGCATAGCCGCCGTGTACGGTGAACTGGTTGTTCGCGGCGAGCGAGTTGGTAATGACAATGACGTCGACGCCTCGCTTCTCCAGTGCCGCGAGGCCTTCGATGCCGCTCTTCAACGGTACGAAGTAAGGCGAAACAATGATCAGCTCGCTATCCGCCGAGCGAATCGACTCGATGAGCGGCGTCGTAATGGAATCTGCCGCTTCTGCTTTTGTCCTGACGCCCTTGTCCGGTGAATCCACCACCAGCCTGTAAGGCGCCCATTCGAACAGCGTCCTGTCCGTATCGAGGTAAATCAGAGTCCGTGCCCGCACGGCGTCAGCGTCTTTGGTATCCAGGGCTTGTTCGAGCGAATCCGCCAGGCTCTCCCGCACATCGTCCAGCGCGGTCTGCGGGTCGTCCGGCTCTTCTATGAAGGCAGGCACCGGCAGCGCCGTTTCGTGGTTCCAGTAGGTATCGAACATGTTCGACACGTCCTGCACGACGGGGCCTATGCCCATCACGTCGAGATCGCCGAACTTGGCATCTTCCCGAACGCCGAAATATTCGTCGGCAATAT